>DAXB01000089.1 GCA_002506175.1 Methanomassiliicoccaceae archaeon UBA113 | reverse complement strand
TCTTGGGTATGGGTGCGCGCGCATGTGTGCGTGCCGACTCCCAGAAGCGCCTCGCGATGAGGTCCCTAAGGGCGATGCTCCTGATCTCTGTGTCATGGAACTCGGGAGGGAACCCCGCTTTCTTCAGCGGGACCCTGACCCTCATGAAAGTGTGTCCGGTCTTGTCGTTTTGGACGTCGTCGAAGATTATCTCGTAATCCTCGAGGATGAAGCTGTTCTCAAGCCCCTTGTATTTGGCGAAAGGCTTCCCGTCCGCGTTCTTCAGCGTCTTGCGGAGGATCTCCTCTGATGCCATATCGAAAAACACCCGTCTTCCGCCGTCAGCGGAACTTGCTGTACCTGTCGAGGAGCTTGCCGATCTTGTCGTACTCCTCCTTGGTCAGGTCGCCTGCGTCGAGGAAGGTCTTCGCGAACTCCTTGGCCTCCTTGGTGGAGATGCGGGACGCCTTCGCGATCACCGATGCTAAGAATGACGATGCCTTGGCGGGATCCATGCCCGATGCCGAGAGGATCTCGTTCATGTCGTACTTGAACGGCGCGAGCTTGTGCGTGTTCAGCATCGACTGCTTCTTCGTGGATTCCTTTGTCCTCACCGGCTTGTTCTTCTTCGCCGCAGGCTTGTCGCCGTATGATTGGGACGGGGCCTGAGACTGCTGCGGTGCGGGCTTCTTTTTGTTGATTTGACCAGGCAAGGATATTACTCCGTTATGAATGTCGGATAATTTCATCGTATAAAATAAAGTAGGGGAAGGTCATGGGGTCCTGTAAGGATTGAGTCAGCCTGCCGAATACTTACCATTATTATGACGAATGGATAAAAGTTAAGGTAAAGCTTTAAATCTAGTCTCTACAATTCTTAAAAACATGGATGGGAAGCCCTGTCTAGAGGTTCCATACGGAATCTCGGGACTGAGAGGGCGCTCCGACGGGAGCGGCCGTGCTGATCCTATCTGAGATAGACGGAATCGTGCATCCTGGAAAGAGAGCCCGGGAATATGTGTGATCCGGAACGGATTCCCCGTATCATCTAGTATGGTCACGGGACTCGTCCGCAGTCTGGTTTACCGTAGGTCAGGTCTCTGCATTTCCCGCACGCGTGGAAACGCGTGGGATGGATCCGAAGCATCGGCCTTGTCGGGAACCCCGCTTCTTTCGGGGTACCTTTGACTGCTCTCCAACCTTGGCCGCTGTAAGGGTCGGGATGTTCTGATAGAAGTCTAAACCGCGGCTCCTCGGCTCTGAAGAGGCGCCATGAAGCGGAAAACGGACCTTCGGCCACATCCGTTCAAGGGTAACGGAAGGGATGGGAAGGTGTTTCGGAGGAAAGAAAATGAAAATGACAACAAAGATGTTGGCCGTCGCAGCAATGGCGGTCATGGCATTCGCGGCGTTCGCAGTCGTAGATGCAGCACCGAGTGACGATGCTGCCGCTACATTAAGCGAAAGCGCCTCGATAGAAACCTACACGGTTTACATCAATGACTCTCAGGTGGGTGCTGTTGGACAAATCATCCTCAATCCTGATGCTACGGATGATGAGGGAATCGTGTCCGATTATGTGAGCAAATTCAGCATCACCGGATTGCTCAAATATAAAGACACAAGTGATTCATGGCCTCTCACAGTGAAGATCGTGAACACCAAGTGGACCAAGGCAAGCATTCAGAACGTTTCCGTCGACGGTGTCAAGTACGTATTGAAGGAAGTGGACACCGCTGATCCGAGCAAGGGCTACTACATCGAGTACAGTTTCGAAATGAACTGGGATGAGACGAAGAATGTGTTCCCGAATCTTGTATTCAAAGACAACACAGACTCCAGTGTGGTGGATAGAATCACATTCGATATGTCCAAACTGAAGATGCAGAAGTTTGATGTCAATGGAACGCGTTACTCCGATCTCAAATCGGCTCTGGATGCCGCGTGTGATGATAAAGATCCCAATGAGGAAATCACGGTCCTCAAGTGTTTCGAGAGGAAATACAACTACAATAACGATGTTTCATTCGGAAACGGATTCGCCCTGAGTGCATCCGGATACGATGTTCAGAAGATGGATGTTATCCCTGGAGACAGAACGTCTACCGAGACGCTGAAAGTTGTGAAGGCCCCAGTCAACGTTTACTACAAAGCGACAAAAGTCGTATCTCAGGAGCCTTTGAAGGTTGAGGACGTGTACATCACTCAGTCTTGGAAGCTCACTCCTATCGCAATCACATCAATCACACTTGACAAGGATTCTTCCGAGTACAACGGAGAGGAACAGGCACCTGTTTTGACCGTGATCGATGAGAACAAGAAAGAGGTAAAGAACTATATCGCGCTCTATGATGGGTCCGCCACTGTGCCTACCGACGCAGGCGAGTACAAAGTGACTCTCAGCGCGCTTCAGAATTTCGATGTCTCTCTTGCGGAGGCAACCTGGACCATCAAACCGTATGACATGAACAAAAACGGTAGGGTAATCCTTGACGGTAAAGATGGTTTGGTGTACGATGGATCGGACAAGACCGTCACGATCGTATTCGATAAGCAGACTGCCGATCTCTTCAACAGCACCAACTATCCAAACAACAAGTACACAATTTACGCATACTACTACCAGCTCGATCCTGTGACACCGAGTGATGATTCTATCAACCACGATGCACGCACGGTCAGCGGATCGGCAGCATGCACACACCTGATCAAGATGTCCGTATCAAGCAACTTCATGTGCACAGATCCCGGATATTCTTACATCAACCTCAGCTGGACCATCGCTCAGAAATCCATCACCGACGGATATGTCGTGAAATGGAACGCTGATAAGTCGGACGCATATCTCGTAGGAGAGACGACTCTCACCAAAGGCAAGGACTACACCATAAGCTTCGTATCCGTAGAACGCACGGTCGACAAACTTGTGCTTACTGACAATCCCTCTACCACAGAAGACGATAGGACACTCGGAACGTGGAGAGCGGTGGCTACAGGAATAACCAACTACAGCGGAAAAGTTTACACAGAGGATGAGAGCATCATCGGAGGAAGCATGCCGGTCTACACTCTGGAGAAGATGGTATTCACCGAGCAGGGCAATTCGATGGTCGTCGGAATCAATCCGGCCATTCCTGCAAACACATGCTCATCGGCTGAGCTTGTGGTCACCTACACCACCCTCGGAATGAAGGACGGATTGTATCAGGTCTCGCAGGTCTCGCAGTTCTCGATCCCTCTAGATGTTACAGAGGACATCTCATCCCAGTATGTGACCTTGGACGGAATATTCACGTATGCGTACGTGACGCTCAAGTACACCTATGATGCAGGCGCCCCCATGACCATGAGGAGTACTCTTGTATACGATGTCGGCCCGGAAGCCTGGGCTTCAACCGCTACAGTAGTGATCGTCGATTCTACCGATGCACCCATCAAAGGCGCAGTTCTCAATGTCGGAGAAAACGGTGTAAAGAACGGCGGAGACGTGATGGTCGGACTGAAGTCATTGTCCAAACTGACCGTGACATACATGAACGAGAAGTTCGATGTTTCGAACTATGTAGCCGATTCCGCAGGAAAGTACCTCTTCGATGGAAAGAAATTCGTCGTTGGCGACATTGGAGCTCCGACAACGAAGTTGGATGTTTCCGTAG
This sequence comes from Methanomassiliicoccaceae archaeon UBA113, assembly GCA_002506175.1. Classification (GTDB taxonomy): domain Archaea; phylum Thermoplasmatota; class Thermoplasmata; order Methanomassiliicoccales; family Methanomethylophilaceae; genus Methanoprimaticola. The sequence continues at coordinate 14,271 of DAXB01000089.1, read as the reverse complement.
AGGAAGGTTATAACAAAGTCGGGGACACAGTCAAACTATTGGTGACGGATACAGGAGCAACGAAGAACATCTCTAACTTCTCGTTGAAGAGTATCGGATACACATTGTCAACCGATCCAACGGGTGCAGAGGACTTTGTTAAAATCGATACGGTCAACTGGACTGTGAAATCTACGGTGGCATGCACCGCGAACATCGAATTCCACTTTGCAACCGGCGAGGACAAGTCTGTTGTCGTTGTATTTGGAAACGGAGGGTCAGAATTTGAAATCGCACAGTTCAACGCCACGGGAACTACCGTTACAGAGATCGCCTGCTATTGTGCCATCGGTGTAGGTTCTGCTGATTTGAAAGCGGATGCTGCAACGGCGTATGAGGGCGAGCTTGTGAAGATCACCTTCAAAGCCGACTCGGAAGTGAAGAACATAGCGATCAAGGACACAATCGGAAACACGATGCGTCCAGTATCCGGATCATATGATTCGGATAGTGAGCTTTACACATACTACTTCACTATGCCCGACTGCAATGTGACTGTAGTGATAACAACCGCATGAACCTAAAGTGATGAAGATGCAGAAGAAGAGAATCCTACTCGCAACGGCAATCGTGACCCTTTTCGCACTATCCTGTGCGTCGATGGTCTTCGTTGACGAATCGTCGGCAGATGGCAGTGCGACAAAAGAGGGCATTACGGTTTCGTATGTGGAGTCGGAGAGCGGCGGCAGCCTGCACTTCTTCTTCGGATCCGAATCGAAAATCAAGGGGGACAACGTTCACGTGATCATAGGCTACGACGATGGGTCGAAAGCGGATTTCGGAAGGTTGAACCTCCTTGAACACTCGATATTCATCGAGGGTCACGGTCATAAAGCACTGACCGTATCACTGTCTCAGAGTGGATATACAGTCGTATTGACAGTATCCACATCTGGAACGTGGTACGGAATAGTGGTGGATCCAACGGTAGCGAACGGTACCATATCATCTGACAGATACGCTGCGGAACCCGGGACGACGGTCACTTTGACCGCCACTCCGGATTCAGGTTACGCGTTCATCAAATGGATCGTTTCGCCCAGTGTGACCATAACCAATAACACATTCGTCATGCCAGCAAGCGATGTCACTGTGGCTGCGGAGTTCAAAGAAGCCTCCGCGTCATACTGCATCGACGCAAAACCTGAGGGAAGCGGAAAAATTATCGCCTCTCAGGATTTTGCGGTCCCTGGCGTGACAATAACCCTTACCGTGAGCCCGTTCTCCTCGGAGTTCGAGTTCAAGGGGTGGAAGGACGTATCGCCGTCGTCTCTCAAAATAACGAAGGTTACGGAGACGACGTATACGTTCGAGATGCCGGCTCAGGATGTTAAGATCACAGCTGCGTTCCAGGTGGCAACGCCTCACACATACTCTGTGAGTGCGTCGCCAGCCGAGGGAGGAAGCATAACGCCGAGCACAGGCTCCGCAAGCGCCAATACCATGGTGCAGTTCACGGTAACACCGAATGCAGGATATACGGTGGACAAGGTTGTATTCACTCCATCGATCGATTATACCAATGCCGGTAACGTCTATGGATTCGTTATGCCTTCCGAGAACGTCTCGGTTAAAGTTGTCTTCAAGACCGCACAGTCGTACAGCGTATCTGTATCGGCGGGGGCTAACGGAAAAATTGAATCCGATTGTACCAAAGCATCGGAAGGGCAGAGGGTGACATTGACCCTCTCTCCGAACAGCGGTTACGTATTCGACAAATGGACGGTATCTCCATCAGCCTTGTCAATCACCAAGCTGAGCACCAATGTGTACGCCTTCGACATGCCCGCTGGCCCGGTGTCTGTCAAGGCCACGTTCAAGCAGCAGACGGACATCACAGAAGAAGTCAGCAACGGATCCATATCAATCAGATTGGATTCCGATGTGACTGCGGACAGTGTACTGAGGCTGATCATAGATTCGGGTTATGCGAAGCAGATCAACATACCCAAGAATGCCAAGTCTTTCACGGTAACATCGACCGTGAAGACCGACGGAAGAACCGTCGATCTCTCGGGAAAGGATGTGACCCTCAGGTTGGTATATCAGATCCCCGAGGGTCAATCGGTGGACGATATCATGGTCTACTACGTGTCCGGTGATGGATCGGTGACCGAGCGTCAGTACTCCTCGTACGAGAACGGATATGTCGTGATCAAATCCGTAGACGGTTCGAAGCTGTCCGCATCTACATACACCATTGTATCGGAGATGTTATTGCCAGTGACGCCAGGGGCCATAGGTGTAAGAGATGGTGCGAATGGATTCGTAGAGGTGAAGACCGGGGGCAATGTGACTCAGGACACGACTCTTGAGTTGAGCATCCGCAAGGTGTCTTCCTCATTGAAGAACATCCCCAGCAACGCATTGACATATGATGTATCTCTTACAGCAAAGAACGCGTCAACGAAGGTAGATCTGTCCGATAATGTCGTGACTCTGCATCTGGATGCGTCAAGTATGGACCTTACAAAGACGTTGTTTGCATACTATGTATCGGATGACGGAAAGAATGTCGAGAAGATGAAGGCGAGTCTGACCGAGGATAATGACGTCAGATTTGTAGTGACCCATTGTTCTCTGTATGTTCTTTCGTATGAGGAGATCCAGCCTTTGCAGGATGATTGGACGATGCTGATAATAATCGGTATCGTGGTGATCATCATCGTCCTGATTGTAGCAGTATTGTTGCTTTCAAGGAAAAAGACAAACGTTTGATACGGTCGTTTTGATCGAATAAACGATTTATGTCAGACGGCGCCCAACGGTGCTGTCTGACTAATAAGTGTATCCTTCTTATATTTTTTATACGTCCAATTATATAACTGGGTCAGATATGGACAGATTCACGCCAATACGTTGGGTGGCCAAGGCGGCCTCGAATGAAGAAGGTGTCGGAATCGATGAAAAGGAGTAACGTTACAATGGAAAGATTGTCTAAAGTGAGCGATCGTCCGTGTACAAGGAAGATGTCATTGGTGGCAGTAATGCTGGTATGCATGCTTGCAATGGTATTCGTTCCTACGATGGTGCCAGACGAGAATGATGCTGACACATATGGGCCGTGGACCTATGATTTAAGCGGAAATTATGTAATAATAACAGGATATAATGCGTCAAGTGCTACTTCGGTACTTGTGATTCCCGCGGTAATAGATGGAAAGGATGTAATTCAGGTAGGAAAACCAACTGAACCAGATGGGCCTGGCAAGATTGTGATAACTGGTGGTGATGCTAGCGTCGTGGAGACAATAGAATTCGAGAGACCATCAAATGTAGGTACTATAGCCAAGGCTGCGTTTGATGATTTTACAGGATTAAAGGAATTATACATTCCAGAAACAGTGATGGATATTTTCACGATCAGCTGTCCCAGCCTGGAGAAAATAATCGTTCATTCGGATAATACAGAATTCGAATCAGATGACTCGGGTATACTGTATAAGAAGGACACGAGCACCACGACGATCACATATACGATTCAGACATGTCCTAGGATGGCTTCCAGCGCGGTTATTCCCTCCGATATGAATGTTGTAGAGATTGATTCTGATGCTTTCAAGGGATGTGCTGAGCTTACATCATTCAGCATTCCTGCCAAGGTAACGACAATAGGTGCTAACGCTTTCGAGGGTTGCTCATCTTTGACTTCGATCACAGGCGGGGCGGCATTGACGACAATAGGTGCCAGTGCTTTCAAAGACTGTAGCAAGCTTGCTACCTTTGCGCCTCAGAAAGTCACATCCATCGGTGACAACGCTTTCGAGGGATGTGTAAAGCTCAACAACGTATCATTTGCAAGCATAAAGACAATCGGACAATATGGATTCAAAGGCTGTAAAGCATTGACCTCGTTCAAGATCGGAAGCGGTGTAACGTCTGTAGGAGAAGGTGTTTTTGAGGGTTGCGAATCATTGGCAACAATAGAGGGCGGTTCAACCACCTGTCCGGTAACGAATGGAATTCTGTACAGTCAGGAAAAGATCGACGGCGTGAGTGTGAAGAGGCTGATCTGCTGTCCAGCGGGAAAGACTGGATCCGTCACTGTTGCAGATAATACTGTGATTATAGCGGAGTCCGCTTTCTACGGATGCAAAAACATAACATCGGTAGAACTGCCGGAGACCGTGAACAAGATATGCAAGAAAGCATTCTATGGTTGTAACAGCCTCGAGTCTGTAACCTCCTGGCTGGATTCTCAGAGTAAAGTAAAGATTGAACAGGATGATGTTGACAAGACCTTTGAGAAGACCAATACCGGAACAAAAATAGTAACGGACTTCAGAGGACTGTCGACAGTAAACGGAGACTTCGATGACGGAGCTCAGTTCAGGCTTATCAAGAACATCGGAAACAACGTTTACACATATTTCAAAGAAGACAGCCCCTACTATGATCTTTACATTGTGACGCACGGAACGGGAACTGCCAAGATCGATTTCGGAGAGCTTGGGGAAAAACCGTGGGACGCTGAACCATCATTGACTCCGGGGGCTGACTATGGTTGGAACAATTCCTTGAAACTTAACGTCGATAAGGTGATTGAGATCGGAGGTGTCCTGAACATCCCCGATGACACATTCAACGGATTCAAATATCTGGCCGAGGTCGAGGGATTCGCTTCGACAACAACCGTCGGGGACTATGCATTCTATCAATGTGTAACGCTGAGCACGATCAGTCTCCCGAAAGCGACTAGCATGGGAGAATATGCATTTTCGAAATGCTTGACCCTCAGGACGGTTAATATCCCGGCTATGACCAGTATGGGACAATACGCCTTCTTCGAATGCAATAATCTGGAGCAGATCGCACTCAAATCGAAGGTTAATGAAATAAAGGAAGGAACTTTCAAGGACTGTGCCCATCTCACAAAAGCGGAGATGTCATATGTAACGACAATAGGCGAAGATGCTTTCAGAGGTTGTGAATCTTTGACTGAAGTTAGCTTCGCCTCAAATACTTCAATCGGATCCTATGCATTTTCGGGATGCTCGAAGCTGACGGATATGCCGCAAGCAAACATTCTGAAGATCGGCTCTTATGCGTTCAAAGGTTGTGAGTCGATAAAGAGTTTGAATCTTTCTACCGTGACGGATATCGGAACCGAAGCATTCCTAGATTGTAAAGGAATCAGCACAGTGGATTTCAAAGCAAGCGCTACGCTCGACGGTTCCGTTTTCGATGGATGCGACAGCATCAAGTCATTCGCCGTGACAGGAAAAGGAACATATTATGCAGAGTCCGGCGTATTGATGAGAACCACAACGGTGGAAAAGAAATCGGTCAAGGAACTGTACCGTTACCCAGCAGCGGCTGAAGGATCGTATACGGTGCCGGAGACCATCGAAAGAATCGCTGATTACGCATTCTCACACACCGATAATCTGACTGAACTCGTCATCGGATCCAAGGTAACCTATGTGGGAATGGAGGCTCTCAGCTATTGTAAGAACCTCGAGAAGGTAATCATATGGGCACCTGCGTGTGAGGCTGGAACCGGTGTGCTTTTAGAGAGCGATGGTGCACTTGTGTACACTGCGACCGATGATACATGCACTAAATTCAGACAGGAAGTATCCCCTTCAGAGAGAGTACAACCAATGGATAAGCACTTCGGAGAGAACCTGTACGATTTCACCGTGACTAAGGCTGACGGAGAAACATTGTACATCTACGGTTCCGGAGCTATGTACTCCTTATCCTCCGGTGCACACGCATGGAGCGGAGTCAAATATGTGGTGATGTCCGATGAGATAACCAGTATCGGATCCCATGTGTTTGAAGGCTGTATCAATATGGAACAGATCACGATACCGAAGGGTGTCACGATTATCGAGAAGTGCGCGTTCAAAGACTGTGAGAAACTGAGTTCTGTCAGTCTGAACGCGGCTTTGAAGGAAATCCGTGCAGAGGCATTCAGCGGAACCGCATTGAAGGCTGTTGATGTACCCAGCAGTGTGACGAAAATTGGTGATAAGGCATTTGCGGATTGTAATAGCAACGATGACCCTTCGTTAGCGCAGGTGAACATACCATCAGATTCATCTTTGACTTCTATCGGATCTAAGGCGTTTGCGGGAAGTGTGATCACGAGTTTCACTATACCCAAGAACCTTTCAGAGATGGGAGACAACCCGTTCGTATCACATGACAAACTCAAGACGATAAACAATCTTTCACAGAATTTCGATATCACCGCCGGAATCCTCTATGACAAGGATAAGACGAGAGTGATCTGCGGCTTGTCGGACATAAGCACAGACTATGTCATGCCATCTACCGTTAAAGGTGTGGACAGCTATGCATTCTGGGGATGCAAGAACCTGAAATCCGTCGAATTCTCCGCGGACCTCGAGACCATCGGGGAAAAAGCGTTCGAGAATTGTGTGTCCATTCCCGATGTGACACTCAATGAGTCGCTGAAGACTATCGGAAGTTCGGCATTCAAGGGCTGTACTGGTATCAAGACCATCATGTTGCCGGAGTCAGTGACGTCTATCGGTGCATCCGCATTTGCTGGATGTACGGGTGTGGAACTTGCGGTACTCAAATGCTTGGTATCCGACAGTAAGAAAGTATCTGTCGGTGCCAGTGCATTTACCGATGTACCTATAGGCACGATCTACGCTACAGAGAAGATCCGTCAAGCAATCAATGACAGCGGATATGCATATGCTAATACGAAAGTGCTTGTTGCATGCGGTGACTCGGTATACGGATACGTTTTCAAGAAAGGAGACGTTTATTCCTTGAACATCATCGGAACCGGAAACATGGAAGACAAATTCACCTGGGGATGGGGCAATGAAGGGTCCATAACAGTTGTCGAAATAGAGGACGGTGTCACGAAGCTCGGAGACAACGTGTTCAAGGGACTTACCGTATTGACCTCCATCGAATTCCCGGATAGCATCACAGCTATCCCCGAGTATGCATTCAGCGGATGCGTGTTGCTGAAGGATGTGTGTCTGAACAAGGTTGTAACAATCGAGAAGTACGCGTTCGACGGGTGTGCTGCGTTAACGGGCACATTATCCGACGATTCTGTCTTCACGATCTCCAAGAATGTAAAGGAAATTCAATACAAGGCCTTCTTCAACAGCGGTATCAAAAAGATCATCTTCGACGGCAATGTGACTCTCGGGGGATCAGCATTCCCAGGCGATTATTCCGTAATGCTTGAGAACGGATTGACGAAGACCGGACTGTACGACTACGTCGGTGGCGAATGGATCGACAACAACCACAAGGTCATTTGGATCGTAGAGGGCAAAGTTACTGATACTCAGAGGGTAAAGGATGGCGACCCCGTCCCAGAGTACAAAGGAGTAGCACCCACCAAAGAAGCTACCAAGCAGTACTACTACACATTCCAGAATTGGACTCCCTCGGATGTGACTACAGTTACAGACGATATCATCTTCAAAGCCGTGTTCATGGAAGTCAAGCAGAAGTATACGGTGGAATATAAGGACTCGACCACTGGACAGAGTAGTATTGACACATCCGACTATGGCGTATACTATCTCAAGGACAACATGCTGAGCGTTCCTGCCGGAAAGCTATTCGGCTGCTGGACAATCAACGGTGTTGAGATGGCTGAGAGGGCCCAGATCACACTGGAACAGAATACGACTGTATTTGCGAAGTGGATTGACAATTACACAGTGACGTACGATCCAGGACTCCACGGAACCGGTTCCATCGAACCCGTGAAAACAACCGGGTCGATTACATTGCCCGAGGCCACAGCGTTCACTGCCGAAGCCGGTTGGCAATTCGTCGGATGGAATGTCGATGGAAAGACATACGATGCAGGAGCGAAGATCACAGTGAAAAAATCGCTGACAATCACAGCTCTCTGGGAAGGAAAGTATGTCATGACATACAAGGCGGGAACCTACGGAATCGGACAGGAATATGCAGAGAGGTTTGCTCTCAGCATCACTCTGGCAGACAATAAGTTTGCTCCCATGACCGAGCAGTACTACTTCATCGGATGGAACATCGACGGAAAGTTAGTCGATGCCGGAACAACCTTGGAAAACGTAGGAAATTCGGTAGCCTATGCAGAGTGGGGAACCAAGAACACAGTTACATACGATAAGACCGAAGGATCCGGAACCATGAATGTCGATTATGTGGTCAAGGGCAACCCGTATGTACTCAAGGATTGCAACTTCACCGCTCCATACACCTATGCTTTCAAGGGCTGGGATGTAGACGGAGATATCATGCAGCCCGGAATGGCCATTATCGTGTCCAGTGATGTAATCATTAAAGCGGTGTGGGAGCTCGGAGTGTCGATTTCATTCTATGCCAACGGCGGAACTGGTAATATGGCCGACGTGTATGTCCTGTACAATTCTCCCTATGTGCCCGGAGAGTGCAAGTTCATTGCACCCGAGGGTAAAGTGTTCGATGCATGGAGCATCGACGGACGTATCGTGGAGATCATCCCCAACGTCGTGGAGCCCGTGTCACTCAGAGCTGAGTGGAAGAACCTCTACACAGTCACCATCGATCCCAACGGAGGAATCGGAGAGTCATTTGACGAGTATGTGAAGGATAGCTTCACATTCCCGACCGCAGATGATTGCTGGTTCGAGGCGCCTGCAGGGCAGGCGTTTTACGCCTGGAGCTATGACGGTGCCGAGTACCAGCCCGGAGACATGATCCTGGTCAGTAAGAACATAACCATCAAGGCAATCTGGAAGGCCAACTACACCGTGACCTTTGACGCTAACGGCGGAACCGGAGAGATGGCGCCTATGACCACCTTCGGATCATTCGTAGTGCCCCAGTGTGGATTCACAGCACCCGCAGGAGACCCGATGGCCTTCAAGAACTGGGCTCTGCCCAACGGAACGACCGTCAAGGCCGGAGAGACCATTGCAGTCACCGAGAACACCGTTCTTAAGGCTGTATGGGTGCCTGCGTACAAAGTCACATTCGCGGCAAACGGCGGAACCGGAGAGATGGCGCCTGTCAACGCATCCGGAGAGTACGAACTCCCTGAGTGCGAGTTCAAGCCCGCAACCGAGGACAAGGTATTCGACCTGTGGCTCCTCCCCGACGGAACAGTTGCCGCTCCTGGAATGATCATCGATGTTATCGGAGATATGACGGTTACGGCGACATGGACCACCATGTACTCCGTCAAGGTATCAGGTAACAGCTATGGAACCGCAAGCGCGGATGTCAAGTACGCGATGCCCGGAGACACTGTCAGGCTCACGAAGACTCCCAGTGCAGGGTGCGATTTCGTATCCTGGGAGGTCACTCCGAGCACTTTGAAGATCGTCAACGACAAATTCGAGATGCCCAATCAGGATGTCACGGTCAAAGCGATATTCAAGGTTCATGTGGACTCTGAGATCTCCGCAGAGATCAAGGGCGTAGGCAGTGTGTCGATTCCGCTCGATTCCCAGATCACCACCAAGTGTTGGATTGACCTTTCGATGTACAAGATAACGTCACCTAAGCAGAGCAACATCCCCAAGGATGCAACCGTCTACAACGTCAGCATCGACGTCTACAACGGAACCCAGAAGATGTCTGTAAGCGGAAAGACGGCTACCGTGTTCATCGCATACAAGCTCGCATCCGGAGAGAAGGCCGACGATCTGAAGGTCTACTTCGTATCCGACGATGGAAGAACGGTCCAGGACATGAATGCGACATATGACGCGGTCAAGGGAGGAATGATCTTCACGACCACCCACTTCTCCGACTATGTCATCACCCACGAGGAGATCAAACCGATCGGAACCGATTACATGCCGATTCTCCTAGCAATCGTCATCGCGGTGCTCATCATCATATTTGCACTGCTCCTTGCGTGGAGACATAAGCTCAACAGTTGCTGAGCGGGTACGAAACCTTTGGGGGATTAATCCCCCACTAAAACCATTAAGAAACCGTCCTTTATGGACGGTTTCTCTTCTTTTAATTATAATAATAAGAGAACGATTAAAACTGTGTACGTTATCATAATGTTATGATTAATGAAAACACATCCAACGTCTGCATCAAGGCGTTGGAAGTCATTGTTGCAGTGGCAATCATTTTGATGGCCGCGACAGTCCTGTTCGCATCAGTCAATGCAGAGGATGACCAGATTGTCATCGCTGATGGTGAGGAGGAGGGAGATGAGGTATTCGAGTGGGGCGATTTCATGTTCAAGATCGAATCCCAGGAGAATCTGACCGCATCGATCTATTGGTATATCGGAAACGAGAAGTGCATTTCAGTCCCCAGTTCGGTACAATACGACTTCAAGACATACCAGATAACCATCATCGATGAATACGCATTCGATTGGTGCGATGCAGAGACGATTACCATTCCCGATGGCGTCACTGAGATTCGCAACAATGCTTTTACCGGATGCTCCAACCTGAAAGGTATCGATATCCCATCGTCCGTCAAAACGATTGGGGATTATGCTTTCAGCGACTGCGAGGCTTTGACCAGCATCGAGATCCCCTCAACGGTCGAGAAGATCGGAGTCGGATTGTTCCAGTATGATGCCAACCTTATGGATGTTGTACTGAAAAACATCTCAGAGATTCCCGAGCGTATGTTCTATCAGTGTTCATCATTCAGTCAGATCGACATCCCCGCTTCTGTTGGGATCATTGGAGCGTACGCATTCGCAGGAACTGCGATTACTGAGATATCATTGCCATATTCCTTGGTGGTCATCGGAGAGAACGCATTCGAGGGTGTTCCGCTTTCCTACTTGATTTGCCCTGCATCCCTCACAGCCATAGCCGATTATGCGTTCAGCGACTGTAGCAGTCTTGGCTATGTCATGTTTAATGACGGATTGAAGTCCATCGGATACTGTGCATTCTACGGATGCACCGCACTCTGTTCAGTGGAGTTCCCAGATACCGTATCGGAGATCGGAGAGGGGGCATTCAGCGGATGCACATCCATCAGAAGCGTAATGTTCGGAGCCAGAACGGTGTTCGTTCCAGGAATGTTCAACACATCACCTATACAGATGTATACACTTTCCTACAATTGTAATGCATATTACGTGGAGGACGGAATCCTCTACTCCAACAACAAGCTCACACTTCTTGCATACCCTGCGATGAAGACCGGCGATTCGTTCAAAGTACCTGCAGATACACATTTCATCGAAGATTATGCATTCTTCGGCAACCAGTATCTCACATCCGTTTCCGGACAGAGTGTAATCGAGGTTGGCGAGTACGCATTCGCAGGATGTATGAATCTGAAGACCGTCGATTTCCCTAATCTCAAGGCCATCGGACTGCAGGCGTTCTTCTTCTGCAGAGCCTTGACCAATTACGAGATTCCCGCAGGAGTGGATTCAATCGGAATGGGAGCATTTATCAAATCTGGGGTATCCTCATTCACAGTCTCCAAAGACAACCAGTCATTCTCGGTCAAAGATGGGGTCCTGTACAGCGATGACCTCACTACTCTTGTCATGTACCCAGAGAGATCTGACTCTTCATTTACAGTACCCGAGGACGTGTATGCGATCGCAGACGGAGCGTTCATGTACTCGTCAGTGAAAGAGGTGACATTCCCATCGACGCTCGAGAGCATCGGAGAGAATGCATTCCTATTGAGCTCCCTCGAGAAGGTAACCATTCCGTCGTCCGTCAAGACGATCGGAGACTACGCGTTCAGTGCAACCACATACCTTCAGAAAGTGGTGTTCGAGACCTCTGCCACAGAGCTCGGAACCGGGATCTTCGCCATATCCACAGTCAGTGATGTGGAGTTCAAGGACGGTGTAACGACCATCGGAGAGTACATGTTCAGTCTCACATTGGTCAGCAGTATCGTCCTTCCGGAATCCGTGAAGGTGATCATGTGCGGAGCATTCAGCATGATCAACCTTGACTACATCTACATCCCGGCAGGAGCACTCGTTCACGAGGACTCCTTCGGATGGGAATGGTTCGTCGATGCTGCAGGAAACGAACTCTCGTATGATGAGCTTGCAGGATACGCATACAAGCGCAACGCGGACGGTGCGATGGAGAGGCAGGGATACAGTGTTGTGTCTTTCGATGCTAACGGAGGTTCCGAGCCCGCACCCGAGTCCATCACAGTCGCAAACGGATTCGAGGTCACTCTCCCCGACTACAAGGGAGTCAAAGAAGAGTATGAGTTCTCCGGATGGTATTTCGATGAGAACGTATACGCCGTCGGAGAGAAGGTCAAGGTAGAATCCAACATGGAGTTCGTGGCCGTATGGTACAAGGACATTGTCTCGATCTCGTTCGATATCACAGGAGGAAAGGCAGATGTCGCGTCTCTCAAGACCGAGATCGGATCCAGCTACACCGTGAATGGAAACGTCATGACAATCTCCAACGGAATCGTGACCAAGACGGTCACCGTAAAGGGAGACTACAGTTCCACGGCAGTCGTCGTCTGGGGGTCCGCATCCGGTAACTTCATCCAGGATACCGTCGTGAAGGCATCCTTCCCGCAGTACGCCGTCACAGTGATGTGCGACGAGGAGTACGGAACCGTCAGTGCACCCGCTACCGCTTTCGAGGGACAGACCGTCAAGCTCACTGCGGAGCCGAAGAAGGGATACATGAACACCGGATGGGAGGAGAAGGATGAGCTGGTCGTTATCAAGGACAGCAAGTTCGTCATGCCCAAGTCCGATGTGACGATCATAGGACTTTTCGATGTTGCATACACAATAACCGTCAAGACAGCCACCGGAGGAACCGCAGTCGCAGACTGCGAGACTGCGGCAGCCGGAACAATCGTTACATTGACAGCTTATGAGGGCGCAGATTACAACTTCAAATATTGGGAGATCACGCCTAGTGTCACAGTCAAGGACGGCAAGTTCATCATGCCCGAGAGCAACGTCACGGTCACACCCGTCTTCTCCTTCGCAGGAACCAAGACCGCCGAGGTCGAGAACGGAAAGGTAGTCTTCGATGCTGACAGCGATATCAAGGAGGACACCAAGATCACTTTGACCATCACAAAGGTCAAGAGTCCGAAGCAGACCAACCTTCCGTCGGATGCTGTCATGTATAGTATAAAGGCCACAGCCATCAACTCCGGAAAGACCGTGGACCTCACCGACAAGAAGGCGACGGTCACGATCTTCGTGGATTCAAAGGATGCCCAGAAGAAGGTCTTCTACATCTCCGAGGACGGAAAGACTGTCGAGAACATGAACGCCTCGTACGACGTTGTCGACGGCGGACTTGTGTTCAGTACCACCCACTTCTCCGACTTCGCCATTACCGAGAAGAACATCGATCCGATCAAGGACAACACCATGATGTACATCATCATCGCCGCCATTATCCTGATCATCGTGATCGTTGTCATAATCGTCGCATGGCGTGTCAAAGTGAACAAGGCAAGACCTTGAAAACCTGAAACCGTGTGCCCGTCCGACGGACGGGCACCGGTCCTTTCTTTTTATCTTCAGTCCAACTGCTGAAATCGTCGTTCAATACATGTAGCCCTGTCGATTCAAATAGGGCAGTCAGATTGTTTTTCTGTGTCGGCTATCATTGCTATCGATGAATCAGGAAACACAGGTCACGGCGGTAGATTCTTTGTTATGGCGGCAATAATTGCAGACAACCCCCGTATCTTGAAAAATTTGTACCATTCATTGCCATTATCTGAATCGGAATCAAAGTTCCGCTCTTCGTTTCCTAATGAAATCAGAAATGTTCTTGTCCACGTGTCAAAAACCAATCTGAGCATATCGTATGTTGCAATAGACAAATATTCTCCGCAATTCTGTAGTATGAGGGGTAACGAACTTTACCGTGTTGCTTTGCATGATTTGTTGTCGTGTTCTGTTGAAGTATTGTCTCGTAGGGATGTAAGTATCTATCTGGATTATTCGTCTTCTATCAAAATCACAGATCTGGTGAAAATGTCATTTGGTATTTTTGATAACAGGGGAAAGAACGTGAGACGTTGTGTAAAAGCAGATTCATCTCAAAATAAGTGCATACAGATTGTTGATTTTGTTGCAGGTGCTGTTAGAGTTGCATATGAATATGAGGATAGAGCGTATTACGATATCATCAAAGAAAAGATATCCGTTGCCCGTGGGTTTTTATGGCCGCACACTGCGGCCTAACGCACACGGGTCTTATCTGGATAATCAAAAAAGTGATGGTTGTTATTTATTATTTGTCTTTGATTGTAGTTTATTTGTTTTACTTGACAAAAACAAGCGAT
>DAXB01000059.1:28415-28536 GCA_002506175.1 Methanomassiliicoccaceae archaeon UBA113 | reverse complement strand
TCCAACATCAAGGCCATAGAAGCTGACATTGACGAAGCCGAGAAGGATATCGAGACCAAGAACTCAAACATCAAGGCGATCGAATCGGACATCGCCGCGGTTGAATCTGATATCCAGGAAG
>DAXB01000059.1:26499-28363 GCA_002506175.1 Methanomassiliicoccaceae archaeon UBA113 | reverse complement strand
AATCGAAGAAATCCAACATCAAGGCGATCGAAGGAGATATCGAGGAGGCCAGGAACGATGTCGCAACCAAAGAGAGCGACATCTCGAAGATGGATTCAGAGATCGAGAAGAACAACGACGAAATAGCATCCGCAGAGAAGGACATTGAAACACTGAACAACAGCAACGAGTCCACCAACGCCGAAATCTCATCCGCAGAGAAGGACATTGGAGACAGGGAAGCGGACATCGAGATAATGGATGCGGACATAGCTAAGGCGAAAAATGACATCAAGGCGGCGGAAGACTCGATCGACCAGATATCTAAAGACAACGAATCCGGATTCAATGAGATCGACAAAACCGAGAAGGATATTGATGCCGAAGAGAAGGAGATCTCCGAACTCAACACCGGAATCCTTCACGATGGCAATGACATCAAGGCGGCGGAGAAGGATATCGCAAGAGCCGAGGCGGACATCTCCTCGACCGAAGACGATATCGCGAAAGTAGAGGCGGACATCGAGGAGTGCAAGACGAAGAAGAAGGTCGCAGAACAGAACCTCGAGAGGCGTGAGGGCCTCCTGGCGAACGTCGTGATTCTAAAAGAGAAGCTGGCGAATCTCGTTAAGAAGGAAGAGCAGACCGAGAAGGACAACGCCCAATGGACCCAGTACGACGGACAGAAACAGAACTTCACGGAATATGACAGGTGCAAGAAGGAGATTGAGAAGCTCGGAAACGTCATACCCATCACGGATAAGGAGCGCAGAGAGCAGAAAGAACTCGAGAGCAACCTGTCGAAACACAATCAGATTGCATCCGACCTTGAAGAGCAGAAGGCCGCTCTCGTGAAGGGAATGGACGGCATAGACTACAATGAGCTCTCGGAAGAGGACAAGGGGATCCTCGAACTGAAAGAGAAACTCGGCGAATACAGGGACAACAGAAGGGATGCCGACATCCTCATCCGTGTCGACGAGGACAAGGACAGGAACAAATGGTCCACCAGGTCCAAACTCACATACCTCCTCATCGGAATAGGTTTCGCACTCGTGTGCGGAGCAGTCATCGGAGGATACATGTCCGTATACGCTGGGCTCCATGTGTACATCATCACCGGAGGTATCGGAGCATTCCTCATGGCCGTCGGATACGTAGAGCTGGAACTCCACAAGGTCAAACCCGTCTTGGTCGAGAACATGGATGCCAGGAACTACGTGAGCGACTACGAAGCCAGAGTGAAGAGGCTCATCGAGAAGTTCGGCATCGAAGATGCAGGAACCGAAGCGAACGTTCAGTCGCTGTTCGATTACCTGAACAAAATCGACGCTATCAAGAAGACCGACAGATCCATCGAATCCAACAACAGGAAGCTGAAGGATGCCGACGGAGAGATGGCTACATTCTACAGCAGGTATGGCGGAGAGGACGGATGGAAACAGAACTCCGACAGATACATCAAGCTCCAGGAACTCGAGAAGATGAAGGGCGTAGCTGCCAAATCCATCAAGGATGTCGGACTTGACCCAGAACAGCCGGACTGCCCAGTCGCAGCTTTCGTCAACTACGACGACAGCGAGATGAATGCCATCCGCAGACAGATCGGATCCGAAGAGACCGAAGCCGAGGAGATCAGGAAGAACAACATCCCGGAAACCTTCGAGAAACTCATCGATGAAAAGAACAGATCCATCGAGAAGAAGAAAGAGGTCATAGCCGAAAAGAGCTCGGATAACATCTCAAGGAAACAGTTCATAGAGGATAAGAAATCCGATATCAAAAACAAGAACGACACCATCGGCGAGAAGACGAAGGCGATCGAATCCAAGAATGGATTCATCGCATCCGTGAAGAAGAAGATCGAGGAAAGGAACGTCGAAGC
>DAXB01000059.1:26339-26481 GCA_002506175.1 Methanomassiliicoccaceae archaeon UBA113 | reverse complement strand
CCAAGAGGGACTTCATCGAAAAGAAAAAGGAACAGATCGGCAACGATTCAGGACGCATCGAATCCGACAGGACGGCCATAGCAGCTAAGAGGGACTTCATCACCGCCAAGAAAGCCCAGATCGAGGAAAGGAACGTCGAAGC
>DAXB01000059.1:26082-26222 GCA_002506175.1 Methanomassiliicoccaceae archaeon UBA113 | reverse complement strand
GAACGACTTCATCGAGGAAAAGAAGAAGGCCATCGAGAACCGCAATGACGAGATAAAGTCGAAGGAGACCCTCATCGAGACCAAGAAATCCGACATCGAATCCAAGAACGATAAGATCGAAGCCAAGAGGAAGGAGATCG
>DAXB01000059.1:1307-26019 GCA_002506175.1 Methanomassiliicoccaceae archaeon UBA113 | reverse complement strand
GAACGACTTCATCGAGGAAAAGAAGGGTCAAATCGAGAACCGCAACGCGGAGATCAGAGCCAAAGAGTCTCTCATCGAGACAAAGAAGAAAGATATCGATGTCAAGAACGAGAACATCGATGTCAAAAAGAACGACATAACCGCAAAGAACGACTACATCGACGAGAAGAAGAACCAGATCGAGACCAGCAAGAGCGAGATCAAGTTCAAGAACAAGATTATCGGAGAGAAGAGCTGTGACATCGATTCTAAGAAATCCCTCATCCAGCATAAGAGAAACGAGATAGACCTCCAGATGGTTCAGATCGAGAACAAACAGAGCTTCATCGATAATAAGAGCGCTTACATCAAGACGAAAGAGGCACTCATCGAGGATAAGAAGAATGCCATCGAGAATCTGAAAGCAGTCATATCCGGTAAGAACGAGGCTGTCGTTGAAGAAAACCAGAAGATCGAGGACATGAAGGGAGATATCGCCAACCTAGAAGATGACATCGCCCGTAGCGAGAATGCCAAGGGGGATATTCTCAGAGATGCTTTGGTCAAGTACATGGCCTATGTCATCTGCGAAGAAGCTTGCAACAATATCACCGCAGCATTCGAACCCACTGTGGTAAAGACAGCGGACAGATACCTCGCCATGATGACCAACGGCGAATACAGGATGGACCTCAACCCACTGAACGACGACATCTTCATAACCAACGGAAAGACGAAGAAGAAGTACAGCCAGTGGAGCACCGGACTCAGGGCGCAGGTCATGCTGTCCCTGAAGCTCGCTCTGGCCAAGGAACTGAGCGAGGGCCAGCTGCCTGTCATCATGGATGATATCCTCCTGCCGTTCGACACGAAGAGGAAGAAGGGAGCCTGCGAGGCGCTAGCCGAGGTCTCCAAGGAGATGCAGCTCCTGATGTTCACTTGCGACGACCAGACCAAGGAATTCTCAGACAAGACGAAGAACACCACTGTCCTCTACGTCTGAAACACAGCCGGGGTAAACCCCGGCACCTTCCATTATCTATCGGATCCAGATTGTCCGACTCAAATGCCGTTTTTCAGTATTTTTTGATCAAAAATCCTTATATACAAGGTACGACTAACGGGGTATTAGTGCAGTTGTGATCTAGCTGGTTAGGATCTGAGCCTTCCAAGCTCATTGCCCGGGTTCGAATCCCGGCGACTGCACTCATCCTTTCTCATATTATCATTTCAGTTACCTCTGGTTTTTGATTTATACGAGTAACGCGATTGCTGATGCATGGCAGACACTCAGTCCGAGGAATTCAGGAAGTTCATCCTGGAGAACAGGGACATCATCGAAAAGATCCTGGATGAAGGTAAGGATGAGAAATCCGATTCCGAGTTCGGTAAAGACAAGATCAAAGAGGATGTCAAAGACCTCAGCGACGGCATTGCCAGGATCCTGAAGGACGATGATGTGCAGAAGCATTTCATTTCCGGGTGCCTGGAGTTCCTTCATTTCTTCGAAGCTGTGATCGAAGCAGCTCCCCTGTCTCCTGAAGCCAGAGAGGCTGCGGACAACATGAAGGAAGCCAAAGATCATGCGGTGAAGAATGTGATATCTGTCAACGTCAAGGACAAGGTCCAAAACATCAAGATCAATGATGTCAAAGACTCCGGCAAAAAGAAGAAAGCCGACAGCGAATGACACCCCCTGAACATTGTGCCCGACTGCAGGAATGTCGATTTGGTTGGATTATACATCCAATATCTTTAAACCATAAACATCATTTCTTCATCTGCAAGGCGGATATTCCGTAGAGAACGAAGGGCGAGGATCCGGAAAGAATACGGTAGATAGTACTCTTTCACCTATTCCTGCTTAACGGAAGCCGCCATGGTATCACCTTCCGCCCTGCAACAATTCCAGCGGAATTGCGCACACAAATATGTTTTCAGATTATCCGAGCGTCCCAGCGCAGACTATATTAACTGGGTAAAGCGGATATACATTCATCGAGGCACTGAGATGGGAATCAATATCGGCATATGTGAAATGGAAGCAAAGAACTCTGCATGCAAGGACCTCAGGTCAAATATCATCAAAGTCCATGCAGACAACACCGAAGGACTTGGGGATATTCTCCAATACGATGAACTGGTGGACCTTGACACCGCCAAAGGCGTTGTCGGAGATTGGGAGAGCTTCCTCAAAAGGAACAGGATCAACGCAGAGACCGATGCAGTATACATCTGCAAGGTCAAGAAAGACGAAGACCTTACCCTCCTCAAACCTCTGGCGAAAAAGGTCTGCACCGGATGGATCGAGATGGAAGGACTCTCTGATGATCAGAAGAAGAAAGCCCTTGCAGCGGCCGGCAAAGATGATATCATCACCGGCTGGGATCAGCTGGAGTTCGATGAGATGAACGACATGTGCGCCAAATGCCCTCTGTCCTGGGACAAGGGGCGCGGATGCATCGGTGCGTTCGGACCCGACAACAGCAAGCTCCCAGATATAGCCGCCAGGCACAACTGCCCCATAACGGCATCCGCTCTGGAATCCGCCAAGACCCAGAAGAAGTTTACCCCAGCAGATGCCGAGGCTCTCCTGGAAGAGGTAGAGGTCCTGAAGAAAGCCCTCCCCGAAGAAGGAAAGGTCTATGTAAACCGCTACATGGGTCCCGTCGAGAGGATGGAGGCCGTAGCCAAGATATCCGTAGCAGAGAACTGCGGATGGTACTTCTTCTGAATCAGTAACCGTTTATCTTCATCAGAAGGGAGGTCATGTTTCTGACCAGGGCATAGACCCCCTTCATACCTTTCTCATCATCCAAGTACTGAGGGGAATTCAAGGCGTGGATTATCGGCAGGGGATTAGATCCGCATACGGTCACACCGTTGCGGAGAAGGAAATCCACCAGCTGATTGTAAACGAGCGATGCTCCCTCGTGCCCACACACTGCGATTGCGCCACCGATCTTGCCGTTGAGTCCCAAATCGCCCTTCTCATAGACCAATGCGGCCCTCTCGAGGAACGTCTGCATTACACTCGGGCATGCCCCTGCGTAAGTCGGCGATGCCAGAATGATACCGTCCGCCTCCCTGAGCTTATCAAGGAGATCGTTGAGGCCATCATCCTCATCCTGGCACCTTCCGTCGCCGCGTATCTCGCATGTGAGACATACGTTGCAGTTCATGAAACGGTACTCGTACAGATGAACAATCTCCATCTCTATGCCCTCCTTCTCGAACTCATCGAACACATCATTCAGGATGTTGCTTGTATTTCCGATGGGACGGGGGCTTCCATTGAGGGCGATGATCTTCATAATCGGGCGAATGCCACGGAGACGTATAAAGGCTGATGTCGAAGTCCCTCTGGTTAATAGAGCTTATTCACGCGCGCGTTCCTTACAAGGATAAAAATAGGATAGCTATGATTGGTAGTCCAAGTGATGACATGACCGAAATGCTGAAAATCGTCGACCTCCACGCGGAGGCTGGAGAGAGGGAGATCCTTAAAGGGGTCAACCTGACGGTCAACGAAGGGGAGACATGCGTGCTGTTCGGACCCAACGGATCCGGAAAATCTACGCTTCTTGCTACCATCATGGGATACAGTACCGTGAAGGTGACCAGCGGAAGCATAGTCTACAAAGGCACCGATATCACCGATATGACCGTGGACCAGCGCGCAAAGCTCGGAATAGGCATGATGATGCAGAGGCCCCCGAACATCTTCGGAGTGAAACTCGGAGACCTCATCAAGACAGCCGCCTCCGAGAGTGCGGAATCGGTTCTGGCAGACGCTGACAAGTTCAAGATGAAGAACTTCCTCGACAGGGAGATCAATGTAGGGTTCTCCGGAGGAGAGATCAAAAGGTCGGAGCTTCTCCAGCTCACTGCCCAGAAACCGGAGTTCATCCTTCTGGACGAGCCCGAATCGGGAGTGGACCTTGAGAACATAGATCTCATCGGCAACAAGGTCCACGACCTCCTGTACGACAAGAAAGGCTGCGGGCGCGACATCCAGAGACACGTCTCATCGTTGGTCATCACACACACGGGACAGATTCTGGACTACATAGGCGCGGACTGCGCATATGTCATGAAAGAAGGTAGGATTCGCTGCAGCGGAAGGCCTATGGACCTCCTCAAGGAGATCAAAGAAAACGGATACGGAGAGTGCGGAGCATGTCAGATAATCAATCTGTGAAAGAAGCGCTGAACAAGAAGGGCGCCTACGGAAAGGACCTGGACCTCGACCACTACGAAATGGCTCAGGACTCCGACAGGATAGACGACCTCCAGAGCTCCGAGTTCGCGAAAGAGATGGAGAACGTCGGTGTCGTTGCTGACGAGCAGAACCGTTCCGGAACCATCGTCATGATCAACAACAGCGTCAGTCACTGCTCCGCGAAGAAGCAGGAAGGCCTGGAGTTCATGTCCACCAGAGAGGCGCTCGAGAAATACGACGGCCTCAAAGACTATTACTGGAAGATACTGGATCCCGCCAAGGACAAGTACACCGCCAAAGGATACCTTGAAGAATCCGACGGATACTTCGTTAGGGTGAAATCGGGATACCACATCAAGACCCCTGTGCAGACCTGCATGCTGATGAACAGCAACAGAACGATCCAGAATGTCCACAACATCGTCATCGTGGAGGACGGAGCATCCCTTGAGATGATTACGGGCTGTTCCACATCGCATCACGCAGACGATGCTTTGCACGTCGGAGTGTCCGAGATCTACGTTGGAGACAACGCGAACCTGACATTCAGCATGATCCACAGCTGGGGCAAGCAGACCGGCGTCAGACCGAGGACGGCATGCCTTGTCGGGAAGAACTCGAACTACACGAACAACTACGTGCTGCTCAATCCTGTCGGAAGCCTCCAGAGCTTCCCCGTGGCAACCCTCGCGGAGAATGCATCGGCAACATACAACACCATGTGCATAGCACATGAGAACTCCGATATCGATACAGGCGGAATGGTCAACCTCAACGGAAAGGGCGCAAGAGCGGAGATCATGTCCAGGTCCATCTCGATGGGCGGAAACATGTGCGCACGCGGACGCATGGTCGGAAACGCGCCCCAGGTCAAGGGACACCTTGAATGCAGGAGCATCGTCCTGAAGGACGGCGGATCCACGGTTGCCATCCCAGAACTTGAGGTTCATGTGGCGGATGTGGAGCTGACACACGAAGCGGCGGTCGGAAAGATCGCAAGGGATCAGATCGAGTATCTCATGTCCAGAGGTCTGGACGAGGATCAGGCGGTCAGCATGATCGTCAAGGGATTCCTCTCCGGAAGCATCAACGGACTTCCTCCTGCACTGCAGAAGGAGCTCGATTCAGCTATCGAACAGGCCAACCTGGGCGACTGAGAAAACACTTGGGGGAACTCCCCCCATTCTTTTCAATTCTTGAATTCAGCATTCATCTCGATGAGATGGATAATGTTCGCATCGTCATCGCATATGGAGCAGAATGTTCCGAACGGGCCGCGCTTGGGCTCCTGAACGAATATGACCCCTTCATCTATGAGGCGTCTGCGCGTGTTGTAAGGATTGTCCACCCCGAAATACAGACCTGTGTCTATTCCTACCGAAACGGACTTCCTCAAGATGACACGGGACTCCCCTCTCCTGAGATATGCAATATCGGAATCCGAGAAGAGAACATCCATACGGAGTATGTCTTTGTAGAACAAAACTGAACGAGCGACATCCCGCACCGGGATCGTACAGGCGAAAACGGATTCTGGAAGTCCTTCGACCGTATATTCGAAATTGGCTCCGTGCGGATCTCCTAGAGGCATGAGACGTCATCGGAACCGTTCGATTTAGTGCTTCCCATTCTTCCGATAAAAGAAATACATTTTAAATCCAGACAATAAAAACGATACTGGACCTTGTACCCAAGTATTATATACGCGACCATTATACTGTGATTTGTTGCCCTGGTAGTGTAGCGGCCTATCATGAAGCCCTGTCGAGGCTTCGACACGGATTCAAATTCCGTCCAGGGCGCTCATCTTTTCTCACATTTATTCATTGAGAGTTCGCTTTATCATTCTTCTCGAAACGAATAAAGAATGATGGGTTGTCCCATCAAAAGAAATCAATTTCCGTTGTATGAATCATGAAGGATGACCGTATTCTTCCCTATCTTCTCATCAAAGAAAAGATCGGCATCGACGTTGAACACAGTCCTCATATTCTCCGGCGTTAGAACTTCCTCCGGCCTCCCCATCGCATGGATACGGTGATTATGGATCATGATGATCCTGTCGCAGTACCTTGCAGCCATGGCGAGATCGTGGGATACGATAACGACGGTCATGCCATTATCCCTGGCCAGCTTAGTCACCAGATTCAATGAATCGAACTGCTTGCTTATGTCAAGATGGAGCGTAGGCTCATCCATAAGGAGGATCTGAGGCGTCTGAGCTATCGCTCTTGCGATGATGACACGCTGCCTCTCCCCTCCGCTCATAGTGTTTATCAGACGCTCCTGCATCCCCGTCAGACCCGTCTGTTCCAGAGCACGGTCCACTATCTCCGAATCCGATGTAGAACTGCCGCGGAAGGACTCTTGGAACGGCATACGGCCCATCTCCACGATCTCCCTCACAGTGAATGAGAAGTTGACCTCGTTGGTCTGAGGGACGACTGCGACCTTCGATGCGATGGCTTTCTTGGAAAGGTCGGCGATATCCGTCCCGTCGACGAGAACGCATCCGCATCTCGGAGACAGGTTCTTGTTCAGATTCTTCAGGAGGGTGGTCTTCCCCCCTCCGTTGGGGCCCAGGATGCCTAGGATCTCCCCCTTGCCTACGGTGAGGCAGATGTCCTCCAGGACGTTGCTCCCCGCGTACGAATAGCTTAGGTCCTTGACCTCCATCGCGTTCACCATCCTATCGCCTTCTTCTTGGTGCAGAGCAGATAGATGAAAAACGGTGCTCCGATGATTGCGGTGACAACTCCGATCGGCAGAACTCCGTACAGAGGTGCCACGACATGCGAGATATAATCGCACATCAGTATGAATGCCGATCCTCCGATGACGGAGATCGGTATGACCAGACGGTTGTCCGGTCCGAGAATGAGCCTGAATATGTGCGGTATGACCAATCCGATGAAACCGATGGTTCCCGCGAACGACACGGCCGCCGCCACTACGAGCGACGATATTACGAGGAGGAACAGTCTGATCCTCCTGACATCGACTCCGAGGTCCATGGCATGCGCATCCCCCAGCATCATGGCATTGAGATTCCGCGACTGGCATACCATCACGAATATCCCGACGGCGATGATCGGTGCGGCGAATGCGATCTTCTCCCAGGTCGCATTTCCCAGACTCCCCATGGACCAGAACACTATGCTTCCCATCTGCTCACTGGGCGCTATGTAGGTGAGAAGCGAGACCACCGCCGTGATGAGCGATGATACAGCAACTCCGGCCAGGACCAACGTCTCGGTCTTAATCATGCTCCCGCTGGATTTCGATATCGAATAGACGAGCAGCATGGTGCAGAAGCACAGCACGAATGCCAGCATGGGCTGCATCAGCGTAAGCGGTATGAACGATACGGGTATCAGGACCGCGAGGGCTGCACCCAACGATGCCCCCGATGACAGCCCCAGTATGTATGGGGTGGCTAGAGGGTTCCTGAATACGGCCTGCATGACTGCTCCGGTCACGGCCAATCCGGCTCCGACGAATATACCCAGCACTACCCTCGGCAGATTCTGAGTGTTGACGATGATATCATTGGCCCAGGTCCCCTTCCCGATAAGCGCGTCCCAAACCTCACCCAGCGAGAGAGTACGGGTTCCTGCCCATGACAGATCCATCATAACGAACACGAAGAGAATGACCGCCAGCACCATGGCTGTCGCTGTTACTCTCGCAGTCTTGTTCCCCTTCATGTTAACGTCTCCCGATAGCACTCCTTCAATTAATCCTCTTCGTGGTGAACCATGTGACAGCTATGATCAGAGCCACTAAAGCGAGGGATGCACCCAGCATGATCCACAGCTGGCTTGATTCATCGGTCTTGGGGATGTACTTCCCCTCGTAGAGCTGCTCTGCGATTTCATAGACGGCATCGACGGACTCGGGGCACCAGTTGTTCCAATCGATGCCCATCTCGATTACCCTTATCGACCGGTCTCCGCCCAACACGTCGTTATAGAATGTGTCCAGCGTGTAGCCGGAGGCGAAATACGCATTCTGGACGAACACGACTGCGTCCCTGTTCTCCCCGAGGATGGATACTATCATCGCCGAATCCCCGTATGAAGCAGATTTTGAAGCATCGTATCCGAGCTGGTCCGCACCGCAGACCTTCAGCATGCTGTGCATCAGCCCCGTGTTCCCGACCTTCAGCGCATTTCCGGAATAAGCTACATAGAGCGCCTTCGGAGGATTCGTGGTTGTGTGGGTTGCGACGTAATCCTTGACCATCTGATACTTGTCCTCCATATCCCTGATGGACTGCGTCTCGGTTCCCGCCACGATCTTCGATACCGATTTGACGAAATCCACTACCGTATCATAGGTATCGATTTCACTGGTCCAGACAAGGACACGCTCGAAACCGATTGCATTGAGTCTTTCGCGGAGCTCGAGATTGGATGTATAGGATGTGAGGATGATGGAATCTCCGAGAGAGATCCTTCCCTCTTCTTTCATGTTGACAAGGCTTGTGATAATGAATTCATGATTGGTGGTTCCGTACATCGATCCGAAATCCACCGCATCCAGATTCTTCAGCTTCACGTTCTTGGTGTAACTGTATGTGGAGTACTTGTCTACAGCGACGATCTTCTCGATGTATCCGGCATCGGCTACGGTCAAGGCAGCACCCACTCCCCCGCAGACAACATGTTCCGACGGACCGGGATAATAGAACCTCTCACCGGTCCCGTCTGTTATGAAGAATGATTCTCCCGCGTCATCTTCGGAAGGCAGCATCAGAATGAGGCCTCCGGACATCAAGACGAATACTGCGAACAGCGCAGATAGTTTCGATTTCATAGTATCACTAATGAATCAAAAAGTAACACGATTATTTAAGTGTTATTTTGATTACAAATCGTGTTACTACAATCGCATTGGAAATGTTCTTTAACATTGTCCAGATTAAGCACATCCATGCGCTGGATGCTTCGCAGCAAAATCCACAGAGCTACGGTCACAGAGACACGTCTGGACTATGAAGGCAGCATCACCATAGACGAGGACCTCGTAGATGGGTGCGGGATGTGGGTAGGAGAGAAAGTCACCATAGCGGATGTGAACAACGGGAACCGTTTAGACACATACATTCTTCCGGGGAAGCGCGGTTCGGGGATCATCGCAATCAACGGTGCAGCCGCCCATCTGGTAAAGGAAGGGGACAAAGTCATCATCATGGGTTACGAGCTCACCGATGAAAGGATCCACGCCAAAGTTCTTCTCGTGGATAGCGATAACAAGGTCTCAAGGGAATTGGTGTACTGATGTTCACAGTGTACTCGGACGGGGGATCCAGAGGGAATCCAGGCAAATCCGCCTATGCGATAGTCGTAGTCGAGGACGGGGAGATCGTCCACGAACATGCGGAATTCCTTGGGGTCCACACCAACAACTATGCCGAATACAGAGGGCTTATTGCCGGAATCACCAAGGTCCTCGAATATAAAGGTCAGAAAGCTGAGTTCGTGATGGATTCCCAGCTTGTGATAAAGCAGATGACCGGCGAATACAAGGTAAAGAGCCCTGACATGAAGTCATTATATGATGATGCCAAGGCCCTGTGTTCCTTGATCCCGGATGTAAGATTCCGTAACGTCCGCAGATCGCAGGAGCTGATCCCGCGTGCGGATGCCCTTCTCAACGAAGAGATGGACAAGCACTGATTCAGCCTTTTATCTTGGAGCAGAGTTCCGATATCTTCACGACAGACTGCTCTCCGGACGTCATGTCCCTCAGAGTGACGGATTCCTCCTCCATCTCCTTGGCACCGACGATCACGGCATACTTTGACCTGACGGATGAGGCATACTTCATGGCCTTCTGCATCTTGCGCCCCATGATGTCTATGTCCGCTGATATGTCCTCCCTGCGGAGCATCGAGACGATCTCGGCTGCCTTGAGCCTCATGTCGTCAGTGACCGAAAGAACGTATGCATCGATTCCCTTGGGCTCGTACACATGTCCCTCCTTCTCCATTGCCAGAAGGATCCTGTCGAATCCGATTGCGAATCCTGTGGAGAAGACCTTCTCTCCTCCGAACAGCTCGGACAGAGTGTAGGAACCTCCGCCGCATATCTGCTTCTCGGCTCCGAGAGCGGGGGCCTCCACCTCGAAGACCATTCCTGTGTAGTAATCCAATCCGCGGACGACTCCGAGGTCGATATCGTAATTGTCCACTCCCATTGCATGCATGCAGTCCGTTACCTGTCTCAGATAATCTCCCGCATCTCCGGGGACCTTGGAAAGAACCTCCGTTCCCCCTACGGTCTCCGTGAGGGTGAAGATCTCGTCGATGACGTTGGATGCGACATTCATGCTCTCGAGCAGCGGACGCGCCTCGTCATACAGCTTCTTATCAAGCTTCTGGAGGACTTCAGCCGTCCTCTCCTTGGGCACTCCAGCGTTGGCGATGGCTTCCCTGAGGACTCCGATGTGTCCGATGTGGACCTTGTAGTTCTCGATACCGAAGTTCTTGATCATGGCTGCGGCGAGGCATATGACCTCCGCATCGGTCTCCGGGGTAGCGGATCCGATGAGCTCCGCTCCGAATTGGAAGAACTCCCTGTATCTTCCGCTCTGAGGCCTCTCGTACCTGAAGCACTGTCCGAAATAGAATATCTTGATCGGTTTGGGATCGTTGCTCATGCTGTTGACGAACATCCTGATGGATGGCGCCGTCATCTCGGGACGGAGCGCAAGCTCCCTGTCCCCCTTGTCCTTGAAAGCATAGAGCTCGTTGAGGACATTGGGTCCAGACCTCAGAATGAACAGTTCCGCATCCTCGAAGATAGGGGTCTCGATCTCTCTGAAACCGAATGTCTGTGCGGTATGCCTGAGTTTGTTCTCATAGAACCTGCGTTTCTCCATATCATCCGGAAGGAAATCCCTCGTACCGCGCGGACACTGTATCATAGATGTCGCATAAGCAGGTCCGTTTTAATACTTGTTCCTAAACGCGTAAGAAAAAGATTCCATGGCATTACATAACGCCGTTAACATATCTTACAAAGCCTGTCCTCTTAAAGATAATTATAAAATAAGATGAACGTACGGGGAGACACCAAACAATCCCAGTCGGCGTTCGTATGTCGGCGGGTCAAAGGTGACTAAAATGAAAGCTTTGTACAGTGACGGAACAGTGAAGGAGACCGAGGAAGAACTGAAGGTCATTAGGCACACATGTTCCCACATTATGGCACAGGCGGTACAGAGGCTGTACCCCGGAACCAAACTTGCGATAGGACCAGCGATCGATGACGGATTCTACTATGATCTGGACAGGGACGGAGGATTCGTCCCCGAGGACCTCGACAAGATCGAGGCTGAGATGAAGAAGATCGTCAAGGAGAACCTCAAACTGGAGACATTCACACTCCCCAGGGAGGAAGCCATCGCATTCATGAAAGAGAAACGCGAGCCCTATAAGGTCGAACTCATCGAGGACCTCCCCGCAGACGCTAAGATCAGCTTCTACAAGCAGGGAGAGTTCACAGACCTCTGCGCAGGACCCCACGCGCTCTACACGAAGGCTGTCAAGGCATTCAAACTCACTTCCATCGCCGGAGCATACTGGCGCGGCGACGAGAAGAACAAGATGCTCACCAGGATCTACGGTACCGCATTCCCCTCGAAAGAGGAGCTCGAGTCCTACCTCACCATGATCGAGGAGGCCAAGAAGAGGGACCACAGGAAGCTCGGAAAAGAGCTCGGACTGTTCGCCCTTATGGACGAGGGCCCCGGATTCCCGTTCTTCCTGCCCAAGGGAATGGTCCTGAAGAACACCCTCATCCAGTACTGGAGGGAGCTTCACACCAGGGAAGGATACTACGAGATCTCCACTCCCCTGATCATGACCCAGAGCCTCTGGCAGCAGTCAGGACACTGGGACCACTACAAGGACAACATGTACACCACCATGATCGATGACGAGCTGTTCTGCATCAAGCCCATGAACTGTCCCGGCGGTGTGCTCACCTACAAGAACGAGACCCACTCATACAAGGACCTCCCCCTGAGGCTCGGAGAGCTCGGAATCGTCCACAGGCACGAGAGATCCGGAACACTCCACGGACTGTTCAGGGTCAGATGCTTCACCCAGGACGATGCCCACATCTTCATGACCCAGGATCAGATTACGGACGAGATCAAGGGAGTTGTCAGACTGATCAACGAGGTCTACAGCAAATTCGGCTTCAAGTACCACGTCGAGCTGTCCACCAGGCCCGAGAACTCCATGGGTTCCGACGAGGACTGGGAAAAGGCAACCGATGGACTCAAAAAAGCTCTAGAGGAGTGCAACCTACCCTACGCCGTCAACGAAGGAGACGGAGCATTCTACGGGCCCAAGATCGACTTCCACCTCGAGGACACCATCGGAAGGACCTGGCAGTGCGGAACCATCCAGCTCGACTTCCAGATGCCTCAGAACTTCGATATATCGTACATCGGAGCCGACAACGAGAAGCACAGGCCTGTCATGATTCACCGTGTGATCTTCGGATCCATCGAGAGGTTCATCGGAATCCTCATCGAGCACTATGCCGGAAAATTCCCCACTTGGCTCGCACCCGTCCAGGTCAAGGTCCTCTCCGTCTCGGAGAAGTCCTTCGAGTACTCTGAGCAGGTCGCAAAGAAGCTCAAGGAAGCGGGAATCAGGATGGAGCTCGACAACAGGGGCGAGAAGATCGGATACAAGATCCGTGAGGCCCAGCTCCAGAAGATTCCGTACATGCTCGTCCTCGGAGAGTTCGAGGTCGAGGACGGAACCATCGTCACCGTGAGGACCAGGGATGGAAACAACCTCGGTGCGATGAAACTCGACGAATTCATTGCCAAAGTCCAGAAAGAGATCCAGGACAGAGCTTGATTTCATATTCGCGAGCTGTCAGGACATAACCTGACGGCTCGCCCCTTCTTTTCACATGCGGCGCGTTTAATTCCATCTCCACATCTTTTACGATCGAAATGCGTGGCACTTCCTACCTATCTCGATCACACAAACAGATTCCGACCGCTTATCCATATTTCTATGACCGCTCAAATACGAAAAAAGCTAGTTTCAGAAAAATAACATCTTTTTTCTACGAATTTCGAATTAAAATCCACATAATTACATGATTTTTTTACGAAATTAATCAAAATCTTACTAACTACTTAATAAGGAGGAGTTATACTATATGCCAGATTTAACGGAGTTATTTCTATGGAAGAAAATCAGAAGAAAATGGTAAAGCTGATTTCCATTATCGCTCTTGTTGCAATCGTCGTAATCGTGGCTTTCACAACAGTGGCTCCGATCGAGGGCGGATGCAGATTCGCAGGAACGTTCTGGTCATTAGTACCGCCATTGGTCGCCATCATATTGGCGCTCATAACAAGAGAGGTGTTCCCCTCTCTGTTCGTAGGAATTGCTATCGGAGCATTGTTCCTTGCAGATGGAGATCTCCTTCAGACTCTGCAGAATATCGTCGGTTTCACATACGATGATGCAGAGGGATGCTTTGTAACGGCAGATTACGGATTCCTGAATGTCCTCAGCAGCACATGGAACGCAGGTATTCTGATGTTCCTGGTGGTACTGGGAATCATCGGAGTTATCATGTATGCCGGAGGAGGAGTTCGTGCATTCGGTACATGGGCAGAGAAGCACATCAAAGGCCCCAGATCGGCACAGGCATACACATTCGGACTCGGAATTATCCTCTTCATTGATGATTACTTCAACTGTCTGACTGTGGGAACCACCATGCGTTCGATCACGGACAAGTACAAGATCTCCCGTGCAAAACTCGCATACATTATCGACTCTACGGCAGCCCCTATCTGTATCATCGCACCCATCAGTTCATGGGCAGCGGCGGTTACCGGATCGCTTCCGGATACCTTCACCGCAATGAGCGGATTCGACATCTTCCTACAGTCTATCCCGTACAACTTCTACGCGATTTTCACCATCGTGATGATTATCGTCCTCATAGCCTTCAACTTTGATTTCGGTCCGATGAGAATCCACGAGAAGAATGCACGCGAGAAAGGCGACCTGTACACAACATCCGAGAGGCCTTACGCAGGCGTTGAGGAAGAAGAATTCAACCCCAAGGGAAAGCTCATCGATCTCCTCATCCCCATCTTCCTCTTCCTCGTTCCGATCAGCATTGTCATGATGATCTACACCGGAGGATTCTTCAAGGGAGTACCGTTCGTCGATGCATTCTCTGGAGCTGACGCATCACTCGCTCTTGCAGCCTCATCTGTCCTCTCGCTGCTTCTCACGGTCGGATACTTCTCCATCCGCAGAACAGTAGCATTCAAGGATATGATGCTCAGCCTCCCCAAAGGATTCAGCAACATGGTCTACGCCATCCTGATTCTTGTGTTCGCATGGACCATGTGTTCCATCACATCCGGTCTGGACTCGGACACATTCGTCAAGGAAGCACTCGCGGGAACCACAATCCAGAACCTCCTGCCGGTTGCATTCATGCTGGTTGCATGTTTCATCGCATTCTCGACTGGAACATCATGGGGAACCTTCGGAATCCTGATCCCGATCGTCTGCGCTGTCTTCCCTGAGGGAGGAGCGCTCTTCGTCGTCGGAGTCAGTGCATCTCTTGCAGGAGCCGTGTTCGGAGACCACTGCTCTCCCGTATCGGATACGACAATCCTGTCGTCCGCCGGAGCACAGTGCGATCACCTGAACCACGTCTCGACTCAGGCACCGTATGCTATCTTGGTAGCTGCGATTTCTGCAGTATTCTTCCTTATCGCAGGATTCTGGCAGAGCTACATCGTAACTGCGATCGGTATCGTTGCAATGGTAGCAATACTATTCCTGATTAAGAAGATGGAAGACAACGGAAAATCGTTCAACTTCGGTTCCAAAATCGGAAGGAATGTTTGAATAAACCATTGAAACAAGCCGGGGGAAACCCCGGCCCTTACTTTTTATCATTCATTTTGACTCAAAACTTATAATATGATTCAATAGATGATGCCACATGGACGGAGAGGACAGCATCAAGATTCTTCTGGGTGACCCCAAGAAAGCTATCGTCAGACTAGCCGTCCCGTTGATACTGTCCCTTCTGGTCTCGCAGGCGAACGTCCTCGCCGACCGTGCATGGTGCGCAGGCCTGGGCGATGACGTCATGGCCGCCGTCGCGGTCGTCACACCGATCTACATGACACTCGTGGGCCTCGGAAGCGGACTGGGTGTCGGAGCATCGGCAGTCATATCGAAGATGATCGGTGCCGGAAGGAGGGAAGATTCCCTGAGTGCATCTGCTCAGGCCATAATATTCGCTCTTGCGTTCGGAATAGTGCTCACGCCAATCCTGCTGGTCTCCCAGTCTACCCTACTATCCATCATCGGTTCCGCAAACGTCCTGGACCTCACCCTGGCGTACATCATGCCTTACACGATCTTCACCGTGGTGATAATATTCAACGGAGTCATCGGAGGAATACTGAACGGACAGGGTGCGACCCGTTTCTCAATGATAATGATGACCGTCCAAGCGGCGTCCAACATCATACTGGATCCGATCTTCATCTACAGCCTCGGATGGGGCATACAGGGGGCGGCCATCGCTACCGTCATATCAACAATACTGTCCCTTCTGGTCGGAATCATGTATCTGAGGAGTAACAGAACCTATCTGGACATCAGCAGAGGAAACATCAGATACCACAAGGACAACATGCACGCTCTGATGAGAGCCGGTATACCTCAGATGATCGAGTATGCAATCATGTGGTCCATGAACGCAGTGCTGAACTACATCGTGCTGATGAATCCGGGAGGATCCCATGCGCTGACGATATATTCCACGCCTGATAACCTAATGGACTTGATAGTCATCCCCGCAATGGCGATAGGTTCAGCATTGGTGCCTGTGGCATCATCCGCGCTTGGACAGGCGGACCTCTCACGCATGAAGAAGTCTTTCCGTTATGCGCTCACCCTGGGGCTGTCCTGCGTGCTCATCCTGGCGATACTGGTAGAGCTGTTCCCCGAACAGGCCCTGTTCATATTCTCATACTCGGGGGAGATGCTGCTCAACAGACCCGAGATGGTCGCAGTCCTGCGCATAATGTGCGGATACGTTATGTTCTTCTCATTCACCCCATTATGTTCCGGATACCTGCAGGCATTGGGCCACCCCAACCGTTCCGTCATAATGGCCCTGTGGAGGAACGCGGTCCTGATAACATTCTTCTGGTTCGCAATGCCGTACTCAGTTAACGAGATCGCATGGGCGCTCGTCTTCGGACATATGGTCGGTGCGGCATCCATCTTCACCGTGACGATGATCACTCAGAGACAGGTGTCCAAAAAGATGAGCGAACAGCCCATTGATGTATCAGAATGACCCGCAATCAGGTTCTCTTCACGATGATACAAAGAATATCTTTGTCGGCGACGACATGGTCCATACCTACAGTCTGACCGGGGAACTTCGCACTGTCCCCCCAGATCATCGCATACCTGAAATTGTTCTTGAAATCCCTGTGGATGAGCTCGCAGACGTCCCCAACGGTATTGCCGCGCTTGACGATAAGGGGGACATCCAAATCGGCTTCCTGTCCCTGAGGCTTCAGGAACACACGGATCATATCGATGGTGTCGTACAGACCCTGCTTGAGCTCATCCATCCCGAATCCTGTTGCAGCGGAGATAGGGACGCAACGGTACTGCTTATGCATATCCAGAACGGCCTCTAGCTGTCCTGGCTTCGCGAGATCGGTCTTGTTGATCGCCATGATTGCCTTGATGTACACCCTGTTCCCGGCAAGAACATCCAGCATCTGCTCGACATCGATATCCTCACGGACGACGACGGTGGCGTTGATGTGCCCGTATGCCGCGGTCATGTCCTTGATAGTCTCAGGCGTGATCTTGGTGAGCTTGACAGTGGGCTTGACGAGGATTCCTCCGTGGTCCGACGGGGTGATGACGACATCGGGCTTCTCCTGGTTGAGACGGATAGCGGCGTTATAAAGCTCCTTGAACAAAACATTCATGTTCGGGTTGAAGATGTCCACGACAAGAAGAATGACATCGGCCGATCTTGCGGCTGCGATGACTTCTCTTCCCCTTCCCTTTCCGCGGGAGGCATCCTTGATCAGTCCGGGCATATCCAGGATCTGGATCTTGGCATGGTTGTAGACCATGACTCCGGGAACGACATCCAGGGTCGTAAAGTGGTATGCTCCGACCTCGGACTTCGCTCCGGTTAGCTGGTTCAGAAGCGTCGACTTTCCGACAGACGGGAATCCGACCAGAGCCACGGTTGCGTTTCCGGCCTTCTTGACGTAGAATCCCTTGGTGTTTCCGCCCTTGGAGGAACGTCTCTTCTCCTCTTCTTCGGCGAGACGCGCAATCTTAGCCTTGAGCTTTCCAATATGACCTTCGGTAGCCTTGTTGTATTTGGTCTTGGAGATCTGCTCCTCCAATTCCTTAATCTGCTCCTCGATTGTGGCCATATTCCGCTCTCTCTTCCGCTGGGATGTTTCCCCTTTTATTAATTAGTTTACTTAATCGCGACCTGCTTTGACGTATATATCGACATACTTGCCCATGTCGCGAACAGCCTTCTGCATCGTATTGGATTTGGGACTGTACGCGACGTTGTCGTCTATGGACAGCGCACTGCCGAGTTCCCCGACCAGCTCCTCGTACTCCTCGGGGGCAGCGGACCAGTATCCTGTGATGAATCCTGCCTCCTTAGGATCCGACGCCTTGGAATCGTATCCGGCGATGAGAACATTCAGCATATCCCTGTATGACTGCGTGAAGGTGAGAACGTCGTCCTTCATCCCGGGTTCGTCCTCCTTGATTGTCTTCGTGGATGCTTCCATCCTGTCGATAAGTTCGAGAACCGATACGCACAGGGCCCTCTGCTCCGCCGGATCTATGTTGTGGATGAAATGGACCGTTATTAACGACCCTATGATGTTTGATACAATGTAACCTCTGAAGGAGTTGTCATACGGTGCGTTGGAGAGGATTGATACAAGCTCCGGGATCGACTTACAGCCCTTTTCCTCGCCGTACAGAGATTCTAGAAGCATCGGCATGAGGATCACGGCAGACATCTGGTTGGTGTCCTCGACCACGCACATGGCATTCCCTATACCCTCGACAACATCCTTCCTGAACTGGACAATATCCTTCGGTCCGACTGTCTCGGAAGCCTGGAGGAACATCATAACCGCTTCACCGAACTCGGAATCCAGCAGACAGGACTCGGCCAATGCGAATGATCCGTGCCAGTCGTCCTCGTCTATTGACAGTATCTTCTCCCCGATGTTGTTCAGCATCGTAGGGTCCTTCTCATCCATGGCCCTCCGGATCATCGGGACTAACTTCCCCATGTCCTCGGGAAGATCCAATATGTCCTTCGTAACCATCCTACTCTTGAATCCGCACTCGCACACCATCATTCCAGAATCATCCGCTTTCAAGTATGCTCCGCATTCCGGACAGATCCTGTCGAAATCCTCATCCTGACCTTTATTGCTCTCTGTGAGCCCCTCGTCGAGAGGCTTCCTGTATGCGGCTTCGTACTCCGCCATAGCCGCATCCCTCTTCTTGACCGCACCCTTGTTGCGTCCGCCTGATGAGACTACATCGTTATGCAAGGTGAAAACATCCTGGAAGAGGTCGAATACCTCCTCATAATCATTCGAAGACCAATAGTCGCAGAGATCTAAGAGCTGGTCCTCGGTGAATGACTGGGCCATGGAATCCTCGAAAGCCAGCATATCCTTCATGAACGAGACGTATCCTGGTCCGAGGTTTGACACGAGCTGCCTGTTGACAGAACCATCGAACTTCATGGATTCGACCTTCGACTGGATGGTCTCGATCGACGATATCGCACTGTTCAGGATATCCTGGTGATCTATGACGAACGTGTTGCCCGAATAATAGTCGAGAACGCAGAGGACGATCTCGCTGATCAGAGCGAGACCCATCGACTGCTTATCCACATCGTCCTCGAGTGTTCCCACCCTTTTCAAGAGGTCCATGACAAAATCCCCATCAGACTGCAGATGCTCGAAACGCTCCGAGAGTGTCGCCGCGAATGTAACCAACGATGCGTCCTCAGTGAACCACTCCTTGTCGTTCCTGGCTGCCTCCTCCATTGCATCCAGAATGACCTCCATCGCCGTCTCGTAGAACTCATCGTAGTTCTCCTCATCGAGGAACGATGCCGCTAACTTCAGATCCTCCAAAGCATTGCCTGTGTTCCCTTCACGCATATCCAGCCATCCGATGCACATCCATGCGTACCATGATGATATTCCCTCATGGACCAACTCATCGGCAATGGCTTTCATGGCCTCGAAGTCCTTGGCCTCGAAAGCCCTCTGGACCTGCGGGAGATACTTCTCCGATACGGAATCGCGCTTGGCCTCGGCTTCCTTCACCTCCGATTCAGTGAAATCGTGAAACTTGCTGCAAATGATACAGTTGGCTTTGGAATCCTCAGTATTGAGGAGCATCAGGTTGGAACCGCAGTACGGGCACTTGGTGAAGAGAAGCGTCATACGCTCCCGTACGGTATTGTGTTTTAAATGGTAGTGCCTGCTTCGACCCCGGGATCACTGAACCGATTTTCCCATCTCGTATGCCTGCTCCAGGAACTTCGAACCCTCAATCTCGCCCTTGTCCCAGAATCCCTTCGCGCATATGTATCCCATCTCCTTTGATCCCTTCAGACACTTGGCGAAACCGCGGAAGCATTCCAATGTGCAATCCATTGCCCACTCGTACTCCCTCCAGGACGTCATAAGATAGTAGAACTCCTTGTTCATGAGCCCGGGCTGATCCCATATGCAGTATGTACGGTCAATCAGTGCCTTGATCTGAGCATCCACGGCAAAATAGTACACGGGGCTTGCCATGACCAGGACATCGGCCGCGACCATCTTCTCAAGGATCTCGCCCACATCATCCTTCACACAGCATACCCTGTCATGATTCATGCAGTAATCGCAGGCGTTGCAGAACCCTATTTCCTTGCCTCTGAGCGAGATAAGCTCGACTTCGTTACCGGCTTCCTTGGCACCCTTCGCGAACTCCTCACAGAGACGCTCTGAGTTCCCTCCGTTCCGGGGCGTTCCTGAAATGACGAGGACTTTCCTCATGAAATGAGTTACGACATGTTTCTTTTTAAAATGTGATTGACGAAAACATGTTAGCATGACAGGGGCTTCCCACGATGTTTTTAAAATGGACAGGGTATGCAACTCCAATGACAGAAACTGCGAAGAAACTCAACATCATCGGAGAGTTCAAGGCTCTGGGATACAAGCAATGGATAGGTATCGTTGCCGGATTCATCATAGCGATGGTCCTGACCGCTACAGGCATGATCCTGAGCATGTGCCTGGGATTCTTCATCGTAGCGATCCTTCTTTACATGATCCCCCACGTCACTGGGGTCAAGTCAGTCCCGATCAAGGCTATAGTGGGAGCTGTATTCGTCGTAGCGATCCTCATCGTGGTCGCGTTCGCATACAGCGGCTCAGCAACAAACAGCATGGGATACGAAAGCAAGGACCACAGCTACATCCAGGAAGCCACATGGGATGGCGAAAACCTCATCATAACGCCCTCGGACAAAGAGGCCGATTACAAAGCCGAGTATTTTGTCATAGGAATGATGAACTTCGGATATCCTGCCATGGATGGAAGTGAGAAGAGAATACCTATCGAGCTGAATCGTATCGATGGCAAGATCGTGGGTCACGTCGAGTTGCCGAAAGGCAAATACTATTACATACAGGTGGACGTCCTGGACAAGGATGGAAACAGGATAAAGGGAGAGAGCTTCCAGGTGTTCTACAACAACGGAATGTCCGCATCAGACGTAAATGCACTGAACCTCAGGGGATCCGGGCTGACGATAGCAGAGATTGGTCTCGTGTACTATCTCCTGCTGATCTTCTCGGCACTCATGAGGAGAAGCGCAGAGAAGACCCGTGCGAAGATGGAGAAAGACGGAAGGCTCTATCCCGCAGGATATGACAAATGCAAACAGTGCGGTTGTCTGGTCCTCCCCGGAGAGATCACATGCAGGAAATGCGGTGCACCCATCGAAGTCCCTGAAGAGATCAAAGTCCTCCATAAGAAGGACTTCTTCGTATGCTCGGAGTGCGGAACAGAGGTCCCCGTAGATGCTCAGTTCTGTCCCAAATGCGGCGAGAAATTCAACGAGGAAACAGAGAACGTCATCACCCACGTCGACGGAACGGTGGATGTATCAACAGAAACGTTCACGTGCTCCGACTGCGGAAAAGTCGTTCCCGCGAATGCTCAGAGATGCCCGTACTGCGGCGCTCTCTTCGATGAGGATGACGAGTCCGAAACTCCGAAGACAAAACAGTAAACGTCCAAGGCCCCGGATCACCGGGGTCCGGACTATTTTTCTATTATCGCGGTTAACAGCCGCAACCTATCAGTCGAAGAACATAAGTTCAAACGACAATGATTAAAACAGGGGAACTCATCCGTCCACCTGGATGCCCTCAGATACAGATGCTAAAGAGACGGCCGCACCGAAGAAAACGGTGACGGCCCAGAAATTGGAATCGAAACAGCAGGAGATCTCCGTTACCGAATTCTTCGAGAAAAACAAGCAGATTCTTGGATTCGACTCAAGGTCGAAATCCCTGCTTATGGGAATCAAGGAAGCAGTGGACAACTCGCTGGACAACTGCGAGGAAGCCAACATCCTCCCTGAGATATCGGTCAAGATCGACAGACTCAACGACGAGGATTACCATGTGTCGATCGAGGATAACGGAACCGGAATAACCCACAAGGCGATGCCGAACGTGTTCGGACGTCTGCTTTACGGATCCAGGTTCCACGCCCTGAGGCAGTCCAGAGGACAGCAGGGTATCGGTATCTCCGCCACCATCATGTACGGAAACATCACCACGGGAAAACCCGCACACGCCCAATCGAAGATCGAGGGGGAGGACGAGGTCGCTTGGCAGATGGATATTTTCATCGACACCAAGACCAACAGGCCCGTGGTCACCAACGACAAGGCATTCACATGGGAAGGGAAACAGCACGGAACCCTTATCGAGTACACCACGAAGGGAAGGTACATCACCGGAAAGCAGTCGATCTTCGAATATCTCAAAGAGACTGCGATCGTAAACCCCCATGCTCAGATAACATTCTACGACCCCGAGGGAACCAAGACCGTATTCGAGAGGGCTACCGACATCATGCCCCCGAGGCCCAAGGAGATCAAGCCCCATCCGGAAGGAATGGAGATCGGAGACCTGTTCAAGTACGCGGGCAACACACAACAAAAGACTATGAAGTCATTCATGAAGAATGACTTCTCCAGGATCACAGACAGGCTTGCGTCCGAGATATTCGAGATATCCAAGGTCAATCCGGATAAAAAGCCCGATAAACTGGAAAGAGAAGAGGCCATCGCAATCCTCGATGCAATCAAAAAGGTCAAGATCATGGCTCCTCCCACCGACTGCCTCTCACCGATCGGAGACACGCTCATCAAAAAGGGACTCATGCATGTCCTGGACGGACTCAGGCCCGAATACTATGCGACACCCATTACCCGCTCTCCTAAAGCGGTCAACGGAAACCCGTTCGTCGTCGAGGCTGGTATCGTCTACGGAGGAGACATACCCTCCGACGGACAGGTCCAGATATACAGATTCGCAAACCGTGTGCCTCTCCTGTTCAAACAGGGAGACTGCGCCATCACTAAAGCTGTCTCCGAGATGGATTGGAGAAGATACGGCCTGGAGCAAAGAGGAGGCAAAGGAATCCCGTTCGGACCCGCCATCATCCTCGTGCACGTCGCATCCACCAAAGTTCCGTTCACATCCGAGGGAAAAGAAGCTGTCGCTTCGTTCCCCGAACTCCAGAGCGAGATCGGACTCGCGCTCAGGCTGTGCGCCAGGAACCTCAAGAGCCACCTGAACAAGATGGAGAGGAAGAATAAGACGCACGCCAAGTTCGAAATCGTCCAGGAGATCCTCCCCGACATGGCCGAGAAGGTTTCCCAGCACCTCAACAAACCAGTACCGGACCTCAGCAGGACCATCACCAAGATCATGAACGTGGTCTGGGTGGAACCCACTGTCGTGAAGGAGAACAAGAAGCTCCGCACGATCAAGTACACGATATACAACTACACTTCGCAGCCACGTACCATAAGGCTGCACGCCCAGGTCCCGAAGGAGGCAGTAAACCTGTCCCTATTCTCGGGAGATTACTTCCTGGACATGAACGACGAAGGAAAAGCAAACTGGGAAGTGAAGGACATCGCACCGTCCACATCGGCCGTGGTGTCATTCGAACTGAGCGGAGAGATGGCGGACACATTCGATGCCGACGACATATTCTTCTCCGGACTCAACCCCGTGATGGTTATGGGAGCCGAGATGCTGCCCGGAGACTGGGGAATAAAAGGACTCGATATAGTCCAGACCGCGGAGGACGACCTTGTGGAAGACGATGCGGACGAGAAAGAGGAGGTGGAAGACCTTGACGATGAATGACAGGCAGAAATTCGCACTCGACAGCCTCACAGGCGTCATTTCCAACATCTATGACCAGCTTGACAACGGGGACATCCCTGCGATGAACCTCCCGCTCAGGTCTAAGAAGAACATAGAATTCGATTCCAGGCATAACGTATGGACATACGGGGACCTGAAGACGGCCCGTACAGCGAAGACGGTCCAGGGAGCAGTCTCCATGCTCAGGACAGCGTACACGACCGACTTCATCAACGAGATGATCAAGGAAGGGAAATCATCCACCTTAAGGGAAATGTACTACATCTCCGAGGGTTGGCACAACGCGAAGTTCCACTCCCAGGATGAGAGCAACCTGCTGGCAGAGGATCTGGAGACCATAACTGGATGCATGAGGGAGGACTTCAAGCTCCGTCCTGAGGAATCTGGAGCACACGTCTACGGGGACCTCAACTTCACCACGATCACCACCAAGGGGACGTGGAAGACCAACAACTGCATCGACGATGTCCCCGAGACGGGATTCGCCGTCCCCTACAAAGTCGAGGAGGACACATTCAAGATCAAACCTGGAAACGTGAAGTTCATCATGGCGATCGAGACAGGAGGAATGTTCGCCAGGTTGATCGAGAACGGCTTCCCCGAGAAGTACAACTGCGCGTTGGTACACCTCTCGGGACAGCCCGCAAGGTCCACCAGGCGTCTCATCAAGAGGCTCAACGAAGAGTACAACCTCCCCGTCACCGTCTTCACCGACGGGGACCCGTGGTCATTCAGGATCTTCGCATCCGTCGCATACGGAGCTATCAAGACCGCTCACATCTCCGAGTACCTTGCTACGCCAACGGCGCAGTTCATCGGAATCACGCCGTCGGACATCCTGAACTACGACCTGCCCACAGACAAGCTGTCGGACAAGGATATCGGTGCCCTCAACGCCGAGCTCACCGACCC
>DAXB01000059.1:0-1201 GCA_002506175.1 Methanomassiliicoccaceae archaeon UBA113 | reverse complement strand
ACGGTCTGGAGTACGCCACCGGAACCTATCTCCCCGAGAAGCTCACGGATATGGGAATCCTGTGAAAACAATGGGGCTTATGCCCCTTTTTCTTTATTCTGATTTCATTCGTCGAATCCCTTTAGGCTGTTGGGCCTCAGGGTCAGAACCGCCCACAATGCCGCGTACACGACCAGGTAGATGAGCACACAGGCCGCCACGCTGTAGACGTAATTGTCCAGAGGGAGATTGACCACCACGACCATTCCCAGGGTTGCGAATGCGAAAGTCGAGAAGTTGATCACGGAGGATATCGCTCCGGAGTTTCCGACATCCTGCCTCAGAAGTATGTCGAACCCGAAAGAACGCACGGATGACGACACCCCGATAAGCGGGATGATCCCGATGAAGAACAGTATCGCCGATGATGCGCCTACGGTCCACAGCACCACGCACGAGAAAAGGATCAGGATGAAACATGCCTTCAGCATGCCTCTGGTCCCGAGCCTGTCCCTGAACCTCATCAGTACGATCATCAGGAGCAATCCCAGGATCATCGCGAATGCCAGGTACAGCGAGTACCAGTCGCCGACGCCGAATCCCTTGTCCTTGTAGATGTACTCTGAAACGGAGATGTATGCGAGGATGCAGAACGTGATCATTGTCATCATCACGGTGAACCTTCTGAAATCACGGTTCCTGATTATCGGGACCATGCTGCCCAATGCCCCGGCTATTGTTCCCTTGTACCTCTCCTTCGGGATGTCCGAAGGCAGGAGGAAGGCCATGAACAGACACAGCAGAGCGATCACTGCGGGTGCCCAGAACGTAGCGGGCCATCCGCTGGCCCATATGATGACCTGACCGAGGATTGGCGATGCCACAGGACCTATGATTCCGATGATGGCTACCAGGGTGAGTGTCCTTGTCCTCCTGGCTCCGTCGAAGCAATCCCTGATGAGCGCCATGGATGTTGCCATCGCACCCCCTCCACCGGCCGCCTGGAGTATCCTCGCCACGATGAGAATCTCCACGGTAGGTGCGAAACTGCACAGAAAACTCGATGCGATATACACCGAAAGTGAACCTATCAGGACCGAACGTCTCCCGTACTTGTCGCTGACCGGACCTAGGACCAGTATGCTGAACGCCAGGGACAGCATGAACATGTACAGGGCCATGTTGAACGTGGCCTCTGTGGTCCCGAACTGCTCCACCATCT
>DAXB01000038.1 GCA_002506175.1 Methanomassiliicoccaceae archaeon UBA113 | reverse complement strand
GGAGCCAGTCGTGCAGAGGGAACTGTGCGCTCTTTCCGATAACTCCACCGAAGATGAGGAGGAGTCCGAGTGTGAAGAGCTCAGGGTTCGTTGCAGCAACTCTCACCGCGCTGTCGAACATGCTGGCGTAATCCAGGTTTCCGAACAGGTTGAGGAAGACGAACAAACCTCCCATGAGGCAGACATCTCCCATACGTGTTACGAGGAAAGCCTTCTTTGCTGCGGATGCAGCGTTAGCGGAAGCGGCGTCTCCCTCGGGGTGCCTGAAGGACCAGAATCCGATCAGCAGGTAGGAACAGAGTCCCATTGCCTCCCAGAAGATGAACATCTCCAGGAAGTTGCTTGATACGATCAGTCCGAGCATTCCGGTAAGGAACAGCGAGACTTCTGCATAGTACCTGTTCTTCCTCTCTCCCTGGTCTCCCATGTATCCGATTGAATAGATGAAGATGAGGGTGGAGATGAACGACGAGAACAGCATCATTACGCATGTGAGTCCGTCGACGTAGTATCCGAGGTTCAGTGTGACATCGCCGATGACGAACCACCTGATGGACTCGGTTACAGCCTGACCTGATGCGAATGCGGGTCCTGTAAGGTACTCGATTGATATTGCAAGTGCTACGATGAATGCGAGAGCCGCACCAGCGATAGCTATGTATCCTCCCTTCTCGGGAGTCTTCTTTCCTATGATTCCGATGAGGAGGAAACACATCATAGGGATGAATGGGACTAACCATGTGTACTCTATCACGTTTACCACCTCAGTGTTGTGAGCTCTGAATCATCGAGCTCTGTAGTCTTCCTGATCTTGTACGCGTTGAGCAGGATAGCGATACCTACCGCTACTTCTGCAGCTGCTACTGAGATCGACATGATTACGAATGCCTGTCCTACGATATCGGTGTTGAATGCTGCGAATGTGACGAAGTTGATGTTCGCCGCGTTGAGCATAAGCTCGATACACATGAGGACGACCAATGCGTTGCTCTTCGTCAGGACACCGTAGGCTCCAATTACGAAGAGGATCGCTCCGAGGGCGAGGAAATACTCCATTGGGATCATTCGACGACCTCCTCTCTTGAAATGACGACTCCGCCGACCATTGCTCCGAACATGAGCAGGGCAAGCGGGATGAGTACGAGACCGTACTGCTCGAATACTGTGTATGCGAGACTGTTCTCCTTCAGCTTTCCGTCTTCTGTCCAGATGCTGTCCGGGTTCTCGACGGGGTCTGCGGGGAATGTGGGAAGCTCGTGGGGCTGATCGTTGGCGGTCTGGAATCCAGCTACCGCTATTCCTGCGAGCAGGACAACAAGCAGGACTCCTGCCACGATCAATCCTTTTGAACATCTGTTACTCATTGCGAGTCACCTTCCTTAGACACTATATACCTTCTAGTAAGCATAATACTGAATGCGAACAGGATAGTAATCGCACCGACGTACACGAGGATCTGGATCACACCGATGAACTCTGCTTCCAAGAAGAAGTAGACCAATCCCACACATAGGAACACCAAGGCGAGATAGAATGCGCTGTGAACGACCTCTTTATCGTGAACGACGTAGAGTGCGCCCAATACTGCCACTGCTGCCAGGATCAAGAATGCAACAAGGTCCAGGTTTCCGAGCAGGTAGGTTCCGAACCCACACAGCGCGTTCCAAATCCAGACGATGCTGTCAACTATAACTCCCATCAGAGCACCTCCTTAATCTGAAGTGCATCCTTAGGACAGTCGTCCACGCAGTTCTTGCATGAGATACACTTTGAGTTGTCGAATTCCGGACGTATGATGGGTTTGCCCTTGTCGTTGACTCCCTTCTCGACCATTGTGATAGCCGAAACGGGGCAGGACTTGGCGCACTTCTTACATCCGATACACTTGGCATCATTGAGCTCGGGTTTATCGATATCAAAGATGCAGACACGCCTCTCGGGGTTACCGTTGGCGACATCTGAAGGCAGTGTGACCTCCAGCTTGACCTTCATTCCTTCGGTCGTCTTATCGTACTTGAGCCTCCTGGGTCCGTAGAGCAGGTCGTACCTTGTGTACTCTGCGAGCTCGTACTCAGGTGTAACGGTCATAGCGTCGAGAGGACAGTACTCTGCACAGTATCCGCAGAATGCGCACCTTCCGATGTTGACCTGAGGCCTCATGACTTTGTTTCCGTTGTCATCGTCGACTTCGATGAGCTTGATTGCCTGTGTGACGCACATACGGGCGCACATTCCGCATCCGACGCACTTGTCGAAATCGAGTCCGGGACGTCCACGGTAGTTATCGGGCACCCACTCCTTCTCATAAGGATAGAGGACGGTGACCGGTCTGTGGACCATCGTCTTGAAGAACAGCTTGGTAACCGTGATCACGGGTTTCATGATCCACAGGCTCTTCGCCAGGTTCTTCGGGTATTTGTCAAGATATGTCCATGCCATCAGTACACACCTCCGATCTTAAGG
The DNA here is from genome assembly GCA_002506175.1 of Methanomassiliicoccaceae archaeon UBA113. Classification (GTDB taxonomy): domain Archaea; phylum Thermoplasmatota; class Thermoplasmata; order Methanomassiliicoccales; family Methanomethylophilaceae; genus Methanoprimaticola. Next base: position 3,697 of record DAXB01000038.1, on the reverse strand, counting down.
AGAAGCACGATTGCAAGGTTGATCACCGCGAGAGGCATGAAGACCTTCCATCCCAAGTTGAGAATCTGGTCAGGCCTGACACGGGCAATTGCTCCCCTGACGAGGATCATGAGGAAGAACACGAACCATGCCTTGATGAGGAACACGATCTCGGGTGCGGCTGTTCCACCGATGAACGGGATAGTCCATCCTCCGAGGAACATGATTGCGACCATACCGCATGAGACTGAACCCCTGAGGTAGTCTCCGAGCATGATAAGTCCCCATTTCATTCCAGCGTACTCTGTCTGCCATCCCTCGACCAACTCGGTCTCTGCCTCCGCAATATCGAAGGGGGGCCTCTCACACTCTGCGATTGCGCAGAAGAAGAAGACGATGAAACCGAGGAACTGGGGGATGAAGAACCAGATCTCGCTCTGAGCGGCGACGATTGCGTTGATGTTGAAGCTTCCGCAGAGGAGTGATGTTGTCGCGATGATGATGAGCATCGGGACCTCGTATGAGATCATCAACTCTGCAGCCCTGAGTCCTCCGATAAGGGAGTACTTGTTGTTCTGTGCCCATCCGGAAACGAGGATGAAGAACGGAGCAAGGGCGTAGAATGCCATAATGATCAACAATCCGGAGTCGTAGTTGACGACGTACCACCTGTCAGACAGGGGAACCATACATGCAACCAGACATGAAAGTCCGACGATGAGTGAGACACACCAGATGTATGTCATCTTGTCGACTTTCGAAGGGATGGTGTTCTCTTTCATGAAGGTCTTGAGACCATCTGCGACACACTGGAGGAATCCTTTCATTCCGACCATTGTTCCGCGCCTGTCCATGACCCTTCCGAGAACCTTACGCTCCATCCATAGGTTAAGCAGGACGACGACGAATGCGACAATGAAGATGAGGAGCATGAACACCAGCATCGACATCAGCACGCAGACCTCATCGCAGAGCAGCCATGTGGATACGACGTTGTTGGGGAACAGCAGGTTGATCAACCATGCGAGTGTTCCGCCGAGAATCTCCCACAGTCCGTAGGCGATGTCGTAGGGCAGGTTGTCCGAGAGGAACGGTGTGAACGGGTTGTCGTAGGGATTATTGAAGTTAATCCATTCTAATATAGAAGTATAGGTAGCTACTGCCATCAATAATCACCTGTCTGTCTCTCCCAAGCACATGTCGATCTGAGCAAGTACTGCGGGAACATCAGCAATCCTGATTCCGTCGCACATTGCCTTCGAGCATGATACGTTCGTGAAAATCGGACTGCGCACCTTGAGCCTCCAGGGTTTGTCCGTACCGTCTGATACGAGGTACATGATGGACTCTCCACGGGGATCCTCGAGCCTTCCGAATGTCGTTCCGGCAGGGACCTTCGTGGGGGTCTTGAGCCTGTAGGGGGCGTTCTTTCCGATTGCGTTGATTTTCTGTACGGCCTGTTTGATGATGTCGCAGGACTGGAACATCTCCTCGATACGGATCATGTACCTGTCGTACGTGTCTCCGACCTTCTTCTCTTTGTTGAGGACGGGGACTTCGAAGTTAACCTTGTCATAGTTGTCGTAGGGGTCGTCACGGCGGATATCGAAATCCACTCCGCATCCCCTCATCGCCGGACCTGTGAGTCCAAGGTTGGCGCACTGTTCGCGGGTCATGTAACTGATGCCTTTCATCCTAGATACAAATACAGATGAATCATCAATAAGATAGATAATATCCCACATGGCCTTCTCGAACCTCTCGACTGTCCTCAGGATATCCCTGTCGAACAGAGGTGTGGTGTCGTTCCTGACTCCTCCGATACGGGGGTAGTTGGTGGTCATCCTTGCTCCGCAGAGCTTGACGTTGAGATCGAGGAAGTACTCCCTCTCCCTCATTGCCCAAAGGAAGACTGTCAGGTTTCCGAGATCGGTTCCGACCGCTGCGAGCCACATAAGGTGTGACTGGATACGGCAGACCTCATCGGCGACGATCCTGATGTACTTAGCTTTCTCGGGAATATCGATTCCGAGTGCTTTCTCTACTGTCATGCAGTAAAGGTGAGAATATGTCATCGATGCACAGTAGCAGAGACGGTCGGTCATCGGGATGATCCTTGCGTAGTCCCTGTTCTCTGTCTCCTTCTCCCAACCGCGGTGAAGGTATCCGACGATAGGGTCGGCGTCAACGATGAACTCTCCATCGATCTTGAGCTTAAGGGTCCAGAGTCCGTGCGAGAATGGGTGCTGGGGTCCCCAGATGACCCACATCTTGTCGGTGTCCATCTTCTCTTGTGCTTCCAATACCGGTACAAGTGAATCTGTCATCTTATCACTCCTGACTCCTAAGTTTGTATGACTTCCTGAAGGGGAAGAACTCGTATGTGTCGGGCGTAAGGAGCCTCTCGAGCCTCGGGTGGTTGTCGAAGACAATTCCGAAGAGCTCCCATGTCTCCCTCTCATGCCAGTTCGCTCCGCCCCAGATGTCTGAAACGGATGCTACGTGGGGGTCGTCGTTGGGGACGTCCACATCCATGTCGATCATAAGACCGTTGTAGTAGTTGGCGATGAGGTATACGACCATCATGTGATCCTCGTAGTCCACTCCTGTAACGACGGAGCAGTGCTCGAATGTGAGGTTGTCGTGGATGAAGACACAAACGTCATGGGAGATCTCCCTGGGGCATTTGACCTTTACACGGCGCTCCTCCACACAGAGGATGCTGATATCGGGGAATTCCCTCTTGAGGATTTCAGAAACCTGATCGACTGTTGGGGCCTGAATAACGTCTGCCATTCTCAGTCCTCCATGAATACTCCTCTCTCGAAGTAGTTCTCGATCTTCTTCTGAAGCAGCATGAATCCATCAATCATTGCGTCGGGACGTGCGGGACATCCAGGGATGTACACGTCGACAGGCACAATCTGATCGAGTCCCTGGATACAGTTGTAGGAATCGTACCAAGGTCCACCCGAGATAGCGCACTCTCCCATGGCCACGACCCACTTGGGGTTGGGGATCATTTCGTAGAGACGCCTGAGGTCGGGACGGATCTTCTTGGAGATCCAACCGTTGACCAGAAGGATATCGGTCTGCCTGGGGGATGAACGGTAGATCATACCGTAACGCTCCGCATCATACCTGGGTGCCGAAGCTGCGGCCATTTCGAGAGCGCAGCAGGCCAGTCCCCAGTGAAGGGGATGCATGGAGTTCTTCATACCCCATGCCCAGATAGGTCCAGTCAGCTTATCAACTGTCTTCTTCGTTCCAGTGCTGAGAAGGTCGTTGATGATCGCATCCGACCAAGTCATGAACTCATCAGCACTCATTGCTACTGCATGTGGGTAAAGGCTCATATCCATACGTCTGCCTCCTTTTTAAGAGAGTATGCGACTCCGAGAACCAGAATACCAAAGAAGACGATCATCAACAGCTGTGCTGTAGGGCTCAATCCTCCGAAGGCTACTGCCCAAATCAGAAGGAATGTCGCTACAAGGTCAAATACCACAAAAATCAGAGCGAATGTGTAGTATTGGAACCTGAACTGTACGTGAGCGTCTCCGATGGGTTCCGAACCGCACTCATAGGTCTGTTCCATCCATTGAGTGGGCTTTTCCGGCCTCAGGAACCTCGAAACCAACCATGCAAGCGGCGCAAATGCAAACGTTAGTAACGCTACAAATGCTAGCGGCATGTAGTACATAATTAGTAACATTGG
>DAXB01000048.1 GCA_002506175.1 Methanomassiliicoccaceae archaeon UBA113 | reverse complement strand
CCCACTGAAAATCAGAAAGAGGCTCTTCTTTACCGGTGAATCGCTGTTTCCGTTCATCATGAAATAGGCGGCTACCCCTCCGGCAACGATTATGATCGCTGCCACGATTGCAATAATTGCTTTGGAAGCCATAATTGGAAATGTCGGTTGTCGATTATATTGATATCTATGTTTCGATTTCAACAGGCATATGGATGTATGTTGAATAATTGTTTACAAATTAATACATCACAATCCATTCCATCAGTATGGCTAACAAGCAGGTGCGTTCTCAAAGGATGGAACACCAAACTGGATGGTTCCGGACAGTCTTACGGTACCGACGTTACAGTAAAAGCTGGGATGATCATCTTCGCTCAGTGGGATAAAGCCTGAGCAAACCTCTTAGGCTTCGGGCCTTGTTTATTATTTCGCACTTATTGCGAAAAACGGATCATCCCGTCTTTACGCCTCGCTTTTACAGATGTCCTCCATCATCGATTTCATGAGATCCCATTTGAACACATCCAGGCTCCCGCCTGTGCATTTCTCGAGGTTGGCCAATGCTTCTGCATACTTGTGACCGAGAGGGGTGAGCGTGATCAGTCTTTTGCACGTCACTGTGCCTCCTTCCACAGTCTTGGTGATACCGTAATGCTCCAGCAGATCAAGTTTGATAGGCATCCGCGGGTTCGTCGATATCGCTTTGTAGATCTCATTTCTGCTCTTGTCGCCGAAGATATGGAGGAAGATGATTATCTTCACCGTGTTCTTCTCACTGAATATCCTGTTTGTAATCAGGTCGTCATTCATGATTACATAAGCGTTACAGATGGTTTATAAAGCCGTACCGAGAATCGAACATTTTTAGAGTAAACAACGTTAATGATTTCAGACCTTATACCTGAGGATAGCACCCATTCCGCCTAGCGATTCAAGCTCTTTCCCGCCGTCATGCTGGGAAGAGACGACTATTACCGCCCCTTTCTGAGATTCCACAGCACGGACGATCTCATCCAGGTTCTGCTCCCTGAGCTTGGTATCCAGGATCAGCAGCCTATCGACGGCTCCGGACATCGCGGCGGACATGACCTCGTTCGGTCCGTATGTACCCAATCCGTCCTTTGCTATCTCCGTCATCAGAGCCTCCACGGCTTCGATTTCGGCCCCGACTGACGATTCCCTGAGGACATCTGCACCCATGCCAGTTTTCATGAGCTCGTTGATCCCTACCATCCCGGATTGCCCCGTGTGGAAAACATGGATCTTCTTGAACATCTCCTGATCGATTTTCTTCAGGTCTTCGGCAAGAGTCTCCTTTTCGAAGCCCGGCCCGAGTAGGATGAGAGGCATGTTGGGTTCCATCATGGTCTTCAGTTTGGACGCGATCTCGCCGTGGTATCCATCGACGGAAGGTTTCTCCTCGTACTGCTTTCCCGATCTCCCCGAGCGCACCGTGGTTATCTCTTTCAGACCGAACTGCCTCAGTACGGCCACGGTGGCTTCGTCCTGATCCAGGGATACGAATACTATTCTGGGCTTCTTCGAGTCATTGACGGCTCTCTGGACCCTTTCTATCTGGGTAGCCCTCCATTTCTTCTTCTGGATATCCATGGAGTCGCCGTTCTCGAATATGAGCGTATGGTGCTGGCCGAGGTCCTGGGGTCCGGTCTCGATCGTTCCGAGGAGCTTGAGTCTGAGATCGTCCTCGGAGAATTCGATCTTCTCGATGCGGATACCGAGGGTCATCCTCTTCTTTTCCATCTTCTCGGCCCTGATCTTGTCGGAGGACTTCTCTTCGCGTCTGGTGGTCGATGCCGTAACGAGATCGCCTGTTTCCACGATGTTGTAGAGATGCCACAGATCCTCATCCGTCTCTACCATGAGCTTTATGCTCTCGTTGGCGGGGTTCTCTCCCAGTACGCGCATGGTTCGGTGTATGTAATCGGTTTATATCAATCTGATTTACTGATTTTTGGCACATCATCGAATCGATTCTTAGTTCGCCGTACAGTTTTTGACCACGATCGTTCAATGAAATTTGTTCATTTCTTCGTGTTAAATGGTCCGTAGCATATCAACCGGCGGATATTTCGGTCGGAATAGTACTCAAACAAAACGTTCACAAATCACTCGATTTTGTTTTGAATTATAGTAAACAACGCATCAAAAAAGGTATCAAAAAATAATAGTGTCTGATAATAGACAACTCTAAAAACCGCTTGTCATACGTTATCGGAATAGATTATATACGATACGTCAATCCTTAATTCTCGATGACAGAGGGTTACCTGGTCCTGCAAGACGGGACTGTATTCGAGGGCAAGCTCTTCGGTTCTGAGACCGGAAGGGCAGGAGATATTGTTTTTTCAACCGGCGGCGTAGACGGATATCAGGAGAGCCTGACCGATCCATCGAGCAGCGGACAGATCATCGTTCTCACTTTCCCGTGCGTAGGGAATTACGGAGTGAAGGACGAGTTCAACCAGTCCGACAGCGTTTATGCAAGGGGGCTAGTTGTCAGAGAGCTCTGCACCGAGCCGTCACCGCAGTACGGAGGAACGCTCCTCAATGATTTCATGAAGGACAACGGTATCGTCGGAATCTCAGGAATCGATACCCGTGAGGTTACACTCAGGATACGCAGGAACGGAACCATGAGGGCAGCAATAATATCCGCCGAATCCAACATCGAGAAGACCGTTGCCGATCTCAACAGGATGCCTTCAGCAAGCCGTCCGTTCAATGGACAGCCCGCAGAACCTACCGACATAGACAACGGAAAGGAAGTTACCGCTGCGGTCATCGATTGCGGAGCAAGGTCCGGTCTCTACGACGTCCTCTCCTCAAGATTCAACATCATCAAGTTCCCGATGTCCGCCTCGGCGGCCGACATCATCGATTCGGGAGCGGATGCAGTCATCGTGTCCAGCGGTCCCGGAAACCCCAACGATCCCGCATTCGGCGGAATCATCAGCACTATCAAAGAAGTGTCCGAGAAGCTCCCGGTCATGGGTATCGCTCTCGGATGCGATCTCCTGGCAATCGCCCTCGGTGCCAAGGTCGTCCCCATGAAGTACGGACACCACGGATGCAATCAGCCCGTGAAGGTCGGCAAGTACATCTGCATGACATCCCAGTCGCACGATTTCTGCATAGACGCTGAATCGGCCCAGAATGCAGGACTCATCATCACGCAGACGAACCTCAATGACGGAACGGTGGAGGGATTCTCGGATTTCGACAACAGGCTTTTCGGATACGAGTACCACCCCGAGGGACACATGGGCCCAACCGACACGGAGTATCAGTTCGATGATTTCGTCATCATTGCGAAGGAGGAGAAACAATGAGAAAGGATTACAAGAAGGTCATGGTCATCGGATCCGGGCCCATAGTCATCGGTCAGGCGGCCGAGTTCGACTTCTCCGGAACCCAGGCATGCCGTTCGCTCAGGGAGGAAGGCTACAAGACCGTCCTCGTCAACTCCAACCCCGCTACCATACAGACGGATTCCGAGACCGCCGATGCGGTCTACATCGAACCTTTGAATGCGGATACGGTCGAGAAGATCATCGAGAGGGAAGGGGTGGACGGAGTCGTCTCTGGAATGGGAGGACAGACCGGACTCAACATCTGTTCCGAACTTGCGGAGAAAGGGGTCCTCGACAGGCTTCACTGCGAACTCATCGGAACACAGCCCGATGCGATCGAGAAGTCGGAGGACCGTGAGCTGTTCAAAGAGGCCATGGTCAAGATCGGAGAGCCCGTTCCGCTATCCGCAAGCGTCAACACGGTGGAAGAGGCCCTCGATGCGGTCAAGATGATCGGAAGGTACCCTGTACTCATCAGGCCCGCGTTCACACTGGGAGGAACCGGAGGGGGAATCGCATACAACGAGGAGGAGCTCAGGGACATCTGCGCCCGCGGACTGGCATACTCCCGTATCCACCAGGTCCTCATCGAGGAATCGGTCCTCGGATGGAAGGAGATAGAGTACGAGGTCATGAGGGATTCCAAGGACAGCTGCATCATCATATGCAACATGGAGAACATCGATGCGATGGGAATCCATACCGGAGAGAGCATCGTGTGCGCACCCTGCCTCACCCTCTCTGACAAGGATCTGGAGAAGCTCAGGAACTCTGCGATCAAAGTCATCAGGGAGCTCGATATCGAGGGAGGATGCAACGTCCAGTTCGCATGGAACCCCGAGAACGGAGACTACAGGCTCATCGAGGTCAACCCGCGTGTGTCCCGTTCATCCGCTCTTGCATCCAAGGCAACGGGATACCCAATAGCCAGGGTGTCCATGAAGATCGCTCTCGGATACACATTGGACGAGATCCCCAACAGGGTCACGGGAACCACCAAGGCGGCATTCGAGCCCTCTGTCGACTACGTCGTGCTGAAGATCCCGAGATGGCCTTTCGACAAGTTCCGTACGGTCGACAGACACCTCGGAACCCAGATGAAATCCACGGGAGAGACCATGGCCATCGGAAGGACCTTTGAGGAGGCTCTCCTCAAAGGACTCAGGTCCCTAGAGATCGGAGTCAAGGGGCTCGACAGGTTCGACATCCTGGATGCAGACATCGAGGACGCACTGAGGAACGCCACGGATCAGCGCATATTCATCATGGGAGAGGCCCTCAGGAGAGGCTGGACCCCGGAGCGTATCGCCGATATCTCCAAGTGGGATGTGTTCTTCATCAGGAAGCTCAGGAACATCATCAATATGGAATACAGGATCAAGGCAGGTCTCACCCCCGAGGCCCTAAAGGATGCCAAGTACATGGGATTCTCCGATGAGGCCATCGCGGAGCTAGCCGGAAGCACCAATGCGGAGATCCGCGATATGAGGAAGAAGCAGGCGCTCGTCCCCGTCTACAAGATGGTGGACACATGCGCCGGTGAGTTCGATGCTCAGACTCCCTACTTCTACTCCACATACGGAAGGGAGACTGAATCCGTCCCGGTCAAGGACAGGAAGAAGGTAGTCATCGTCGGCGGAGGACCTATCAGGATCGGACAGGGAATCGAGTTCGACTACTGCTGCGTCCACGGCGTCATGGCCCTTCAGGAGGAGGGTGTCAACGCCATCATCGTCAACAACAACCCCGAGACCGTATCGACGGACTTCGACATATCGGACAGACTCTACTTCGAGCCGCTGTCCCTCGGTGATGTCCTGAACGTCATCGAGGCGGAGGATGCCGACGGTGTCATTTGCCAGTACGGAGGACAGACCTCGGTCAACCTCGCAGTGGACCTCGAGCAGGCCCTCAAGGGAACCAAGACCAAGGTCCTCGGAACATCCCCCGATGACATGGATGTCGCTGAGGACAGACGCAGATTCTCCAAACTCATGGATGACCTGCAGATCAAGCAGCCCAGATCCGGAACCGGATACTCCTTCGAGGAGGCCAAGCAGATTGCGGAGGACATCGGGTACCCCGTGATCGTCAGACCCTCATACGTGCTCGGAGGAAGGGCCATGGAGATCGTCTACTCTACTGACGATCTCAGGCTGTATGTCGAGACCGCTGTCAAGGTTTCGAGGAACCACCCGATCCTCATCGATAAGTACCTCACCGATGCCATCGAGATTGATGTCGATGCCGTTTGTGACGGAGAGGACGTCTACGTAGGAGGAATCCTGGAGCATGTCGAATATGCCGGATGCCACTCCGGAGATGCCACCATGGTCATGCCGCCTTTCACACTCGAGGACGATACCGTCAACGAGATCCTGGACATCACCAAGAGGGTGGCTCTTGCACTCCACATCAAAGGATTGATGAATCTGCAGCTTGCGGTCAAGGACAAGCAGATCTATATGATCGAGGCCAACCCCAGGGCTTCCAGGACCGTACCCTTCATCTCGAAGGCTACCGGAATACCCCTTGCCAAGATCGCTACCAAGATCATGCTCGGAAAGACTCTCAAGGACTTCGGCCTATCCGAGTACAAGTCCCTCGACCATTATGCTGTCAAGGAGGCCGTCTTCCCGTTCCTGAAGCTCCCCGGTGTGGACTCCATCCTCACTCCTGAGATGAAATCCACAGGAGAGGTCATGGGAATCGACGAGAACTTCTACGTCGCTTGCTACAAGGCCCAGATCGCGGCAGGATGCAACTATCCAACAGAGTCTGGATCCGGAGTGTATATCACGGTCAACGACAACGATAAGGAGAAGATCCTCCCCTCTGTACAGAAACTTGCGGACATGGGATTCAACATTTACGCCAGCAAGGGAACGGCCGCTTTCCTCAGGGACCACGGAATAGAGTGCGTGTCTTTGTTCAAGGTCAGCGAGAACATCTCGCCCAATGCGATGACTCTGATGAGGGAGGGTAAGATCCAGATGATCATCAACACACCCTCGGAGAAGTCCGGTGCCATCAGAGACGGAGCATCCATGAGGAGGCTTGCAGTCGAACTCGAGATCCCGATCGTGACTACCGTTCAGGGAGCTCTAATGACCGTCGGTGCCATAGAGGTTGCGAGACAGGGCACAAGCGGTGTAAGGACCATCACAGAGTACCACAGGCTCGTGAACTGAAAACACATTACCGGCCTCGGCCGGTTTTTTTTATCTCATCAAATAAGCGTTTCCGTCTCCATAGAAATCTCATCATATGGGGAAGATCGGATCAATCTAAACAATCGCATTAGGTCAGCATGACCAGTCACTAAGTTGTTAATGATTAGAAGTAAGGCTCCTCTGCTGGAGCCTTAAGTGGTTTATAGGAGGGAAGTACAGCGAAAATGGATGTTTTCGATTTGTACTTACATAGATGACATCTGATGGACAACAGGTGTTTGTCTATGGTTGCACAAAGATGCTGACACCGACGGCATTCGGCAAGGTATGGGTTCGACCAAAGCCGATGTATGAAGTCGCATTAAGCATTCTTTTCAATTGTGCAACTCGTTCCATCGACTTTTGGTATAAGCTATTTATGGTATGTCTATCGGAAAATGTAAAAATGTACGAAATGGGAAAAACACCGCCCCTTAAAATTTGACTT
>DAXB01000001.1 GCA_002506175.1 Methanomassiliicoccaceae archaeon UBA113 | reverse complement strand
CCCACTGTTTTTCAGAAAGAGGCCTGTTACGCAGTCCGCCTTTAGCTATAGTATTTATTCTAATATCAAATGTTCCCTGAAGATCGTGAGCTTTGTATTCCGATATTGCCTCGTATGCAGACAACCCGAATGATCTTTCTTTATGCAATTCAAAAACATAGCTATCGAGCTTTGAACGCACACGAGCTATGATACTCATCAGTTCTCTGGCCTTGTCCGTATCTGTAGAGGCGCTCTGCACCAAAGAACTCTTCAATTGTTCAATAACTTTCGATTTCTCAGTTTTATTGGAATGAAGCTCAAGACAGTGATTGCCTATTCCGACATCTTCCAACCGCTTCTGAACAACCTCTAATGCAGCACGTTTCTCTGCAACAAACAATACTGTCTTCTCATGCATCAAAGCATTGGTGATAATGTTTGTAATCGTCTGAGATTTACCCGTTCCCGGAGGCCCGTGCATGACAAATGTCTTTGATTCTCCAGATGCTTTCACCGCTTTGATCTGCGAACCGTCAGCCGGAACAGTCAGACACAAACCGTATGGATCCGCATCGGTGTCCAGATTCTTATCGGCAGGATATGGCACCCCATCGATGAGACATCTGACGACTTCATTTTCCCGGTATGTTTCTATGTTCGCATCCAAATCTTTCCACATTGCGAACTGACTGAAAGAAAATACTCCGAGTGATGCCCCGGTCAATACATCCCATCCCTCTTTCCCGCTGATGCTTCCGCGAACAATCTGCAGAACCTGGTCCACGTTAACCCCGTAATCATCCTCAGGCAGCGGATCCATATTTGGTAATTCAATCTCGAACTCCTGACGCAATTTCTCGGATAACGTTACGTTGAATACAGTCTCCTCATCCAGTTTTCTAACTGCATATGATTTCTGTTTCTTTCTCAGCTCCACGGGTACTAAGATTAAAGGAGCATAATGCGGAACCCCTGAGCTTCTCCCTTCATACCACCTGAGAACTCCGATTGACATGAAAAGCGAATTGCATCCGCTTTCATCCAATTCCTTATTGGCAAGACGATAGACGCTTCTCAACGATCTTTCCATATCAGCGTCTGTCATCGGAGTTCTAATTCTACCCCTGCTGATTTCATCGGAGAACACTTTCTCATAATTCCCGATGTAATTTTCGGATTCGAACGGTTTTTCATTATAGACCGAAGTGTATTCCCATTCCTGTGGCTTGGAGTAGAGAGTGAACTCAGCGCCATCTGCCAACCTATCTTCCAGATTGGCAACATCTTTTACAAGCAGGGGAATAATCTTCGTTCCCTGCTTCATGTTGATCATATTATTCCTATTTGTTATATCCAGCAGCTCTCTCTTCCATTTATCGACTTTAGTAATGGGCTTGTTTTCGATTTCCGTATAAACAGCGCCAAGAGATTGCGGAGCCTTGGTTGATTCCTTTGTTTCCGAACGTTCAACAACCCATCTACCATCCTCGGCCTTCATGACCGGCAGAGGTGCGATACTACAACGTGTTTTACGGATATCCACAGCACAGATGAAATGGTCCATATCTTCCAATCTTGCTAACGCTAGATTGCATGATTCCTCAAATGACACCTCATGGCCGCGAGTGAATACCGTACACTCCACTGCACGGAATTCTTTATTGCGAATCCTACGTGTAAACATAGCGCTGTCCCAATTGATGATGTCCGTACTGTAATCATCAACGAGCCAGAATCCTGCAAAGGCATGGCCACTGACAAAGAAAATGACAGTGTTGATTCCTATAGATTCCAATACGGAAGCAAAAAGAACTGCCAGATCCACACATGTACCCTCGCGACTGCTGAGTATCTGATCTGACAGACGAATTCTTTGTCCTGTGGCTTCAAATCCAGCCATAGGATTGACATAATTGATGTCACTCCGTTCCAAAGCGGCATATATTGCCGCACCGATGGTTAAAACACGATTGCGATCATCGCTTTGATATCCTTCCAAGGAGTTGTTTTTTCCCCAGGATTTGAGAACGTCTGAAGCCGATGATCTGATGGATACCAGTGACTGGGCATTAGGGGTGACGAAGGAGGATATCAATTCAGGATAATCCGTTCCTGGCCAATAATCAAATGGCAAAACAGTTACCTCCTGAGTCAAAGAGGATATTATACCATTGCTGTCTTCTGCTGTCAATGTTACTATAGAAACTGCCCTTTCAGTCAATTTAATTATAAATTCTGGATTCAGTCCCACTGCGAATGAATCCAATGATGCTATATCCAAAGAAGAGTTGGGTTCCAAATGGTCAACCTTGGCGCATATTTCTTCAAAAAATGACGGTTCGGAAGATAGTTTAAAAGTCACCCCATCTCTTTCGTTTTCATCATTCAAAGCTGATGCAGACAACAAGACATCGATCTTATTCTGATACATCACGTAACTTACTCTTTGATTCAATGACAATTCTAATTCCATAGACATCCACAATCACTTCCCGAGGTTCTCTAGAGCAGTCTCTATCTCCGCACGGTTTTTCTTAGTAACTGGTTTTATCGCTGACGAATTCCATAATTCATCATAACTGCGCTGCAGATCTTCTATGACCTGCGGAACATCCTGTTCACGTAATTTAACAACCCACTCCTCACCTTCTGTGAGAGCGGATTTGGAAATATTCGCTGAACCTACAAATGCGGTACTCTTGCCTTCGGATCTTCTGAAAATGAAACTTTTAGCGTGAAGACGAGTTCTGTCTACCGACAGCTCCATACGGACTTCTGTATTTGGAAGCCTGAATAATTCATTAAGAGCGACATATTCGGTTATCCCCATGTATGATGTTGTAATGACACGAAGTCTTCCCTTTTTTGTAAAATCCATGAGACTGTCTTGAATGAGTGACAGGCCAGAAAGCATAATGAACGACACAATTATGTCTATGCTTTCTGCAGTTTGGATTTGAGCATTGAGTTCATCAGCCAATATCGTAGGGGTCTCCTGCGTAATTGCCGCACTGCGATCCTCTATGATCCGATTCTGACATTCGCCCAGGATGCTATTGTTTGAACATGAATTCCATGAGGTGTGAGTCCTTTGATATGACAAAATATTGTGTTTACGAAGCTTCTGTACTCCAGCAATTAACTCAGTCGGCATGCAATCCTCACAAACCATCCCGTCCAACGTTCTAATTGTTCCGCGCTTTTCAAGACAGATTATACAGATGTTGCGATCGTTCTGGATGGTACTGCGAAACATATTTTTGCAAACATCTTTTTAAATATAGTCTTTTACTGTAATATCTTCGGACTTTGAATCTTTATGTATAATAACGAACACTTTTGACATTCATTGTTCTACTTTTTAATTCGGTACGAATAGCTGCTATTCGTCATAACAACAATCGCACATTCCATGATTGTGTCCACTTTACGAAACAACTGGTATGATGGTGTTCATGAAGTCGGATACGATTCTTGTTATCAAATATCAAACCGTAAACGGATTGGACAATGACCACATCAAATCTGAACGTACTTAACCAGATCCAATTCCAGCATTACGAACGTATGGTCCGACCCGTCGGCGAAGACCGTCTCCCTGGCAGCCTCCTTGCATCCGATCCGCTCGTAGAATCCCATGTTGCAATAATCATCCGTGAAGAGGTACATGAGCTTATGACCCGATGCGGCCGACTCCTTGGCGAAAGCATCCAGAAGACGGGACCCTATCCTCATGCCCCTGCAGCTCGAGTCCACTATGAAAAGAAGCAGCTCGGAATCGAATCCGCGATCCTTGCATGACTCCAACATCTTCTCGTCTGCGGCGATGACCCTATTGTACAGGTTCAGGAACTGGTTCTCAGGCATATCCAGATCCACATCCTGCCTCTGGAACACAAATTGGTCCCCAGATGCATATCCGAGAAGGTACCCGACGACTTTGCCATCGGTCTCGAAGGCCAAAGCAGACGTGCATCTGTTGGTATATGTGGCCACGTAAGCAGACGACGCCATCGATGCGAACTCCTCCGGCATGTCATACTGTGAGAACCACTCCTTCCAGACCAGGGCCTTCAACCCTGGGACATCTGATTCATCCATGTTCCTGATCTTGTATTCTGCGTCCATGTTCACACCTTCTTGAGTTTTCCCTTCTCCAAGGCATCCTTGAATCCCGGCATATCGGCCGCGGATATGACTATCTTCTCGCCCTTTGCATGCTTGGTCCTGGTTGCCCAGTTGGTGAAGGGCTCCAGCACCCTGTATGTCTCGCCCTTCTCCTTAACCTTCACCGGCTCGGGGACCCCTTTGACATCAGTGTAATTTCCGTTGTGACATACCGCCTTGCCCTTGGCGACCTCTATGACCTTGTTACAGACGTTGTCGAGGAAGTACCTGTCATGGGTGATGACGATAACGGTCCCGTCGTATTCGGCGAGCGCTTGCTCCAAGATGTGCTTGGAGGCTATATCTACATAGTTGGTGGGCTCGTCCAGAATCAGCAGGTTTGTCTCCCCGTGCATCATGACGCACAATGCCACCTTAGCCCTCTGTCCGCCAGACAGAGATGACATCTTGTTGGTGACGTTCTCTCCCGTGAGAAGGAACCTAGCCAGCATGTTCCTTGCATCGGCCTTCCTGTCGGGACCTATAACTGTGAGCATCTGCTCTTCAGCTGTCAGTTTGAGATCAAGCCCCTCATGCTGCTGACTGTAATAACCTATCTTCGCACCGGGTGCGACCCACAGCTCTCCCTTGACAGGGAGCTCGCCCATGATAGCTTTGATAAGGGTGGATTTTCCGGCACCGTTGGCTCCGAATACTCCGATCTTGTCGCCCTTCTGGATATCCAGATTTACTCCGGAGATGATGACCTTCCCGTCCCTCTCCACGGACACATCCTCGGCCATGATCACGTTCTTCCCGGACTTCTGGGCGGCTGTGATCTTTATGCTTATGTTCTTCTGTTCCTCCGGCCTCTCCTTCTCCTCTATCTTCGAGGCCATCATGATCCTTGTCTTGTATGTGGCCATGTAACGGCGGGAGTCATGGAACATTTCCTCGATGAGGGCGTCCGTCTTCTTCTTTTTCTCCTCGTAGCGCTCGAACTCCTTCATCTGGCGCTCGATGGCCATGTTCTTCTTGTCGACGTACTGGGAATAGTTCCCCTTGTACTCGACGGATTTCCCGTTCTCTATCTCGAGAACCCTGAGGGCCATCCTATCCAGGAAGTACCTGTCGTGGCTGACGATGACCATAGCGCACTTCGATGCCAGGAGCGCATTCTCCATCCACTCAATCGTGCTGATGTCCAGATGAGAGGTCGGCTCGTCCAGCAGGATGAGGTCGCAGTCAGAGGTCTGAACGGCGGTCCTGGCCATCATAACCTTAGACTTCTCCCCTCCTGAGAGCTCCCCCATCTCCCTGTCGAGATATGATTCAGGGAAGTTCACCTGTCTGAGGATCTCCGCCAGCTTATCTCCTACCTCATCGTTGAACTTCGACAGCTTGTTCTCCAGTTCCGATGATTCCTCCGCGAGGGCATTCCAGTCTATGTCCCCGCCCACGGCCATCGCGTCGTCGATCTCCTGCATGCGTTTCCTGATGTTCTCCACATAGGAGTATGACTCCTCCAGGACCTGGCGCACCGTCTTGTCGGCAGGGATGTCCGCGAACTGCTCCATGTATCCGATCTTGGTCGTCCTGCGCGTTATCTCCCCTGTATCCTCCTTCTCCATTCCAAGGAGGATCCTCAAGAAAGTGGACTTGCCCGCACCGTTAGGGCCTACGAGACCTATGCGGTCTCCCTCGTTTATCTGCAGACTGACGTCTGAGAGAACTTTCAGGGGACCGAACGATTTCGAGACGGACTGGGCTTTCATCAGCATGGGAATCGTTTCCGGATATTGGTCCTGGTTTAAGATGTATCCTACATGTAATGATTCTCTCTTTTATTTGATGAAAACGAAACAGGTTCAGAGCCCGTTGTTTACGGGCTCTGGAGGCAATATGGAGGAAGACTCTCCAAATCGCCCGAAGAGGACAAAGGTCCTCGATATCATCATGAAGGTTGCCATGCTTGTGGCCAACCTTCTGGTGATATTCGGCCTGCGTTAAGCAGGTCTTTGGCCCAAAAGGCCCGCCTGGTCTCATCCACCAGGTGTTACTGGATACTACGAATTGACTGATATTTAATCATGTCTTTAAGATGTAATAGCCATCAGAAATAGAAAAAAGAGGGACGTTTCCGCCCCGAATGAGTTTCACTCCATAGGTACGAACTTGTAACCGTAACGGATGATTCCGGATGCGCCATCGGCATCCAGCTTCCTGAGTACCGCGCGCACGGGCATTCCGATCTGGATCTGGTCCAACTCGACATCCACAAGCTGCGCGGTGATCATCACTCCGTCGTCGGTCTGCACCATCGCGACCGCGTAGGGCTTCTGCCTGTTGTTGCAGTCCGGTGCCTCATGCACAACGGAGAAGGTGAACACCTTTCCGGTCCTGCATACATCGTACTCCTCGATCTTTCCGATACCTGCTCTGCGGCATACGGGGCAGAAGCTGCGTCCGGGGAAGTATATCTTTCCGCAGTTCCCGCACTTGGTTCCCTTCAGGTTGTACCTTCCAGGGATCTCCCTCCACTCTCTTGCTACGGATGACATCAGATCGCCTCCAGGATACTGACGGTTACGGCGGAACCCGTTCCTCCGACGCTCTGTGCGAGTCCGTACTTGGGATCCTTGACCTGTCTATTATCCGCCTTTCCTCTTAGCTGCTGAGCGATCTCCACGATCTGCGCGACCCCGGTGGCTCCGATCGGGTGTCCGCGGGCCTTGAGTCCTCCGGATGTGTTGACCGCCACCTTTCCCGAATCGTAGTGGCAGTCTCCGTTGAGCATGGCCTTGCCGGCCTCTCCCTTCTTGTAGAACCCTAGGTCCTGGAGAGCCATGATTCCTGCAACGGAATAGACATCGTGAACCTCGGCGACTGCTATGTCCTGTGCTGTAATTCCCGCAGCCTCATACGCTCTCTGAGCGGCCGCTACGGTCGCTCCGTAGGATGTTATGTCGGGCCTCTGGAAGAGAGCGAGCGTGTCGCTTGCCTGTGCGGATGCCGCTACCTTGACGTATGAATCGGTATACTTCTTCGCATCCTCGAGAGGACAGAGGATCACCGATGCCGCTCCGTCGGATATGGGTGCGGTGTCGAACATTCCGAGAGGTGTCGCAACCGGGCCGGCCTTGAGGACGGTTTCGATAGGTACTGCCTTCTTGAACTGGGCGTTCGGGTTGAATGCTCCGTGGAAGTGACTGTTGACCGCTACGGAGGCTATCTCCTCGCGTGTGGCGGTCCCCTCGTAGATCATCCTCTGCGCGATCATGGCGTGAAGGGATGCGAACGTCGCCCCCATCTCCGCCTCCCATTCGGAATCCGCTGTCGCGTCCATGACGGAATTGATGGATGCATCGTCGAGATCGGTCATCTTCTCGGCACCTCCGACCATGACCACATCGTTCATTCCCGATGCGACCGCCATGACTGCCTGCCTGAATGCGACTCCTCCGGATGCTCCTCCTGCCTCGACCCTCGTTGCGGGGATGTGGTTGGTCGCCATTCCGGAATAATCCGCGACCAGCGCATCGATATGCTGCTGATTGATGAAACGTCCTGCGGACATGTTGCCGATGAAAATACCGTCTATCTCGCTTCCCGAGAGGTTGGCATCCGCCATGGCCTTAGCTCCGGCTTCGATTCCGATGTCCCTGAAGGACTTGTTCCAAAGCTCACCGAACTTGGTGACTCCTACTCCTATGACTGCTACGTCCCTCATGATATCACTCCGACATGACGATCTTGCCCTTGAACTTGGCATATGTTCCGTAATCCACGTACACGACCTTCTCCAGGATCTTCTCCAGGACAGGTGCGTTGTCCCTCTTGTAGTTCTGTATATCATCGGTAACCGTGATGTCGAACGCATCGCTTCCAGCACCGGATCCATAGGATGTCACGAAGATCCTGTCTCCGGGCTTGGCGTGGTCCAGAACGTTGGCGAGTCCGAGCGGGACCGCTCCGCTGTATGTGTTGCCGATGTTGGGTGTGAGCAGACCGAACTGGATCTGCTCCGGCGTGAATCCGAGCTGTGCGGCCACCCTGGTGGGGAACTTCCCGTTTGGCTGATGGAACACAGCATAATCGTAATCCTCGGATTTGGTGCCGACTGCTTCGAGCATCATCTTCGCCGCGGAAGTGATATGTCTGAAGTATGCAGGCTCTCCCGTGAACCTTCCTCCGTGCAGGGGGTATGGCTGCCCCTCCCTCCTCCAGAAATCAGGTGTGTCCGTGGTGAAACTGAGCGTCTTGTTGATCTTGGCGATGATGTTCTCGGAACCGATGAGATATGCGGCGCCTCCTGCGGATGCGGAGTACTCGAGTGCGTCCCCGGGTGCTCCCTGGGATGTATCCGCTCCGATAGCGACTCCGTATCTGACCATGCCTGCTCCGACCAGACCCATGCAGGCCTGGATTCCTGCTGTTCCCGCCTTGCATGCGAACTCCATATCCGCTGCAGTCATGGCAGGCGTAGCCTCGATGGCCTCTGCGACAATGGTCGATGTGGGCTTGACTGCATAGGGGTGCGATTCCGATCCGACGTAGATAGCCCCGATGTCCTTGGGATCCACTGAAGGGACCCTGGACATCATGTACCTGGCGGCCTCGGTTGCTATTGTCACGACATCTTCGTCAGGTGACGGGACGGATTTCTGATTGATCATCAGACCCTTTCCCATTGATTTTCCGTCGACTCCCCAGATCCTGCCGATCTCCTCGGGCTTGATCCTGTACCTCGGAACATATGCTCCGTAACTGACTATTCCTACGTCCATCAATTCTCAACTCCTTTAAGCTGACTAAGTCTCTCAACGATGTTTGGTACCTCTGCGTCCGTGATGACCAGAGGAATGCGCTCCAGGCGAGCGAGTTTGATTGCCAACGGGTCGACCGCATCCGGTTTCTGATAAACGACCAGCGCAGGCGTCAAAGGGTGTGCGCGTATGGCAATCATGGGTGAACGCCCGTAGTGGACGTTTGTGAAGATCAATGCCCTCTCGATGTTCCATCCGTACATCTTCATGTAATCCTCGGAACCCAGACTGAGGATGGCCTTGACGGAATCCACGATAGTGTATCCGTAGACCACTTTGGACGGGACCTGATCGGGGTTGACGTTCTTGCCCCCGATGGCCTCTATGAACATATCCATGTCCACCCCGATCGGGAACTCATCGGATGCCAGGATGCAGTCCAGCTTGTGCTCGGGGATGTACTTCGACACGACCGGCGACCCTCTGGCCTCATCCAGCTCTATGAACGACTCGACCATCTTCTTGATCACAGCGACACCGGGGGACTTCCTCCTTCCGGACTCGTAGTCGCTGATGACGGAGTGCGAGATGCCCATGCTGTCCGCGAGCTGATGCTGCGACAGTCCGAACTCCTCCCTCCATTTCCTGATGGTTCTGCCGGGATCAGGAGACAGCGCGATCTCTCCCGCTATCTTCTGCTTGAATTCTTCTACCATGATTCCGCCTATTTTAGCAGCGTATATAATATTGACGAAACACATATTCGTTAATCGACGTAACAATCATGATGTGACTCTGATGCCACATCTTATAGATGCGGATGTTTTTCGAGGACACATGTTCGATAGGATCGAATCGATCGTCAGGGAATCCGGAAAACGCGTCCGCAATGCGGTGTCCTTCACCGTGGAGGACAAGGGCACCAAGGAGAACCTGGTTACATCGGCCGACCTGGAGAACGAACTGTTCCTTAAGAAGGAGCTGACATCGCTGATCCCCGATTCTGTTTTCAAGGGGGAAGAAGGCGACGATAACGACATTCAGGAGAGAGGCTACACCTGGATCGTCGATCCGATAGACGGCACTGCTAATTTCTCCATGGGTGTCCCCATGGTCGGGATATCCGTCGCGCTTTTCAAGGACGGCCAGCCGTTCATCGGGTTCGTGAACAATCCTTTCACAGACACGTTATGGAGCGCCGAGATAGGGAAAGGGACTTTCAAGAACGGCGAACCGATGCACGTGTCTTCGAGACCGGCCGCCAACGGACTCTTCTGCACCGCATGGAGCTGCTACAACAAGGCATTGGCACCCGGATGCTTCAGAGTGAGCGAGAAGATGTACGAGGTATGCAACGACATCCGCCGTACTGGGAGCGCAGCATGCGAGCTGGCGATGCTGGCCGAAGGCGCCGTAGATCTCTACTTCGAGGTGCGCCTCAGCCCATGGGATCATGCGGCCGCCCTGACATGCGTCAAAGAAGCTGGAGGGGTGTTCTGCGGAATAGGCGGACCCGTCGACTTCAACAAACCCTCACCGGTTCTGGCCGCCAATAACCAGACCAACCTCGATGTCATCAGGCACATAGTCGCCGAAGAATACGGCGACACCAAGCCCTATTGACTCACCATCTTATAATAGACACAATATCAGCCTATTATAGGAGAAAAGAACAGCATGACCGATGTCGGAGAATGCACCAGAACAATCGAGACCAAGGAAGGCACGATAGAGATCTACAGCCTCAAGGATCTCGAATCCAAGGGCATCATCAAGGACCTTTCCAAGATGCCCTATTCAATCAAGGTCATAGTCGAATCCATGCTCAGGCAGAGGGACGGAGATGTCATCACGGACGAGGACGTCCTCACAGCAACATCGTGGAACCCCAAGGAGAACACCGACCGTGATATCCCATGGATCCCCGCAAGGGTGCTGCTCCAGGACCTGACCGGAGGAGCGGCCATCACCGATCTTGCATCCATGAGGAATGCGGTCGAGAACATGGGTAAAGATCCCGAGCTCATCAACCCGCTCATCCCCGTCGATCTCGTCATCGACCACTCCGTAAACACGGACTACGCCGGAAGGGACGATGCACAGGAGCTCAACGAACAGCTCGACTTCCAGAGGAACAGGGAGAGATACGCCCTCTTCAAGTGGGCGCAGAAGTCCCTGAAGAACTTCCGTGCGGTCCCACCTGGTAACGGAATCTGCCACCAGGTCAACCTGGAGTACCTCTCACCTCTCGTCCATGTCAAGGACAAGGACGGGAAGAAGTTCGCATACCCCGACTCGTGCTTCGGAACCGATTCCCACACGACTCAGATCGACGGACTCGGAGTCGTCGGATGGGGTGTCGGAGGAATCGAGGCCGAAGCCGTCATGGTCGGACAGCCCAGCTACATGAAGCTGCCGGATGTCGTCGGATTCAGGCTCACCAACAAGCTAGGGCCGGGAATCACCGCGACGGATCTCGTCCTCACCGTCGTCAACATGCTCAGGAAGAAGGGCGTAGTCGGAAAGTTCGTCGAGTTCTACGGTCCCGGATACAAGAACCTCTGCCTAGCTGACAGGGCCACAATCGCCAACATGGGTCCCGAGTACGGAGCCACCATGGGATACTGTCCGGTGGACGAGAAGACCATCGAGTACCTCAGGCTCAGCGGAAGGGACGAGGCCCACATCGACACCGTCGAGAAGTACATGAAAGAGCAGACGATGTGGTACGATGGAGAGCCAGAGTACACAGACACTCTGGAACTCGACCTATCCACCGTAGAACCTTGCCTCGCAGGACACAAGAGGCCCCAGGACAGGATCCTCCTGTCCGAGATGAAGGAGAAGTTCGCGGAGACCCTCGAGGCTCTCGGCGTGAAGGAGCGGAAGAAGCCCTTCGCAGATCAGCTAGGGGACGGCTCGCTTGTAATCGCATCGATCACATCCTGTACTAACACATCCAACCCCTCGGTCATGATCGCGGCCGGACTCGTCGCCAAGAAGGCAGCGGAACTAGGACTCAAGCCGAAGGACTACGTCAAGACATCCCTCGCACCCGGGTCCAGGGTCGTCACGGAGTACCTGAAGAACTCGGGACTCCTCCCCTATCTGGAGAAGCTCGGATTCCAGGTCTGCGGATACGGATGCATGACATGTATCGGAAACAGCGGACCTCTCTCCGATAAGGTCAGTAACACCATCAAGGCCAACGACCTCGCGGTCGCAGCCATCGCATCGAGCAACAGGAACTTCGAGGGGCGCATCCACCCTCTCGTGAAGGCCAACTACCTCGCATCCCCTCCGCTCGTCGTCGCATTCTCCATCGCCGGACGCGTGGACATCGACCTCGACAGGGAACCGCTGGCCAACGTCAACGGCAAGGATGTCTACCTCAAGGACATCTGGCCTTCGGACGAGGAGATCGCCGAGATCACAGAGAAGTATGTCACCAGAGAGACCTTCATCGCCAAGTACAGTGAGATCTTCAAGGGATCCGCAAGGTGGGACGCAGTCGAGTGCAGCGATTCCGCTCTGTTCGGATGGGACGAGGACTCCACATACATCAGGAACCCCCCGTTCTTCGACGACATCTTCGAGGAACCTGAGATCAAGGACATCAAGAGGGCGAGATGCCTCGCCAAGCTGGGTGACTCGATCACCACAGATCACATCTCGCCTGCCGGAGCGTTCGCGCCCGAGTCAGACGCCGGAAGGTACCTCCTCGCCAAAGGCGTGAAGAAGGAGGACTTCAACTCGTACGGATCCAGGAGGGCCAACCATGAGGTGATGGTCCGCGGAACGTTCGCCAACATCAGGCTCAAGAACCAGCTCGTCCCGGGATCCGAGGGAAGCCAGTCCAAGTACATGCCCGACGGATCTGTAGATACAATCTTCGAGACCTCGCAGAAGTACGAGGAGGACATGACGCCTCTGATCGTCCTCGCAGGAAAGGAGTACGGAACCGGAAGCTCGAGAGACTGGGCCGCCAAAGGGCCATACCTCCTCGGAATCAGGGCCGTCATAGCGGAATCCTTCGAGAGGATCCACAGATCCAACCTCGTCGGAATGGGAATAGTTCCTCTGCAGTTCCTCCCCGGACAGAACTGCGAGACCCTCCAGCTGGACGGAACGGAGACCTTCGACATAGACCTCTCAGACCTCGAGCCCAAAAGCGAGATCTACGTCACCGCCTACAAGAACGGAAGGAAACTCGAGTTCAAGACCATATGCAGAGTGGATGTGCCCGCAGAGGTTGAGTACATCGCCAACGGCGGTATCCTGCAGTACGTCCTGAGAAGGATGTCCTCGGAATGAAACCATGGCGGGCATATGCCCGCCTTTCTTATCGATTAAGTTCGGTAGCCGTTATCCAACAACCAATCCAACAGATTGATGTGCTTTATACCATCCGGCAGATCTGTTATGAACCTATCCATGGACAAAACCGTTTTAGGATAGCTATTGCGCATCCTTCTCAAAGGCGTTATCTCACGGCTATAGGTGTCCTCAGATATCATGGACATGGTCACCTGTATGAACTCGATTTCCTTTCCTCTGCGTGCTGTGAAATCAACTTCAAGATCGCCGTATTTACCAACGGCCACCTCATATCCTCTCCTAAGCAATTCCAAATACACAATGTTCTCAATCTGTCTACTATCATCTTCCCTTGATGATATCCCCAATACCGCGTTTCTAATGCCTGTATCAGAGACGTAATACTTCTCCAAGGACTCCAACAACTTCTTTCCTCTGATGTCATAGCGCTCCACTTTGTATATGAGGAAAGCTTTCTGAAGTGCATCCAGATATGATCTCACTTTTATGCGATCCTTCCCTATTACGGTGGCGATATTGTTCGCACTAGTGATGTTTCCTATGTTTGAAAACAGGAATCTCGATATGTCCATCAGAGTTGACGAGTCTCCCCCTTTACAGTTCCTTAGAACATCCTTCATCAAGACTGTGTTGAAGAGACCATTCAGATGATCATGCTCGAACAGCTCATCGGCATCCGGGTCTATGACTGGCAGTGAACCGCTGCGTATGTACTGATCGAACCTGAACTCTCTGTCTCCTGGATGTAACTCCAGAAATTCCGAGAATGATAATGGCAGGATACATAGCTCCATGTAACGACCCGACAGATATGTTGACAGCTCACCGGACAGGAGATATGCATTCGAACCCGTGATATAGATGTCTGCATCATAATCTATCTGCAGAGAATTGATGGCACGCTCCCAAGACTCTATGGTCTGAATCTCATCCAAGAACACATATGTGCGTTTGCCAGTGTATGTCTTGTCTATCTCATCAAGAAGTTCCAGATAATTCGTAATGTGCGAGTATTTCCTGGATTCGAAATTGATGTAGATTATCCTCTCTTCGGGAACACCGCTCTCCTTCAGGGTATTGATGAACTGCTTCATCAGAACAGTCTTCCCACTGCGTCTCATCCCTGTGATTATCTTAACAGTATCAACACGGTCCTTTCCGGATTCTAATCTGTCGAGATAACGTCTTCTAAGGACTTCCATATATTCAAATGTTTGATTGCTGATTTAAGTTTTGTGGAAAAAATAACAAAAGTCTATTTTATATTTAAGTTCTGATAATATTTCAATAAAACTTTGATTTAGGTTGCATTTTTATATCAAAGCACAGTCTGCATCAAATTCATGCAAACATGATGATTTTGCATTTTTTCTATGCAAACAATCAATTATCATCTTTAGGCTGATCAAGGACATTAACCTTCTTCCTCTGACGTCCGCCGGTCTTCTTGATCTTGCCCTGCGTGATGGCCCATTCGAAGCTCTTCTCCTCTGCAGGAGTAACAAGCACACGGTCCCCCTTGACGTACTTCTTCCCGGAAACCCAGTTGGTGAACGGAGACAGGACGCGATATTCGTCCGCATCCATGACAATCTCCTTGACGTTCTTGCGGCCCTTCATCTCCGAATACGTTCCGGAGAAGCACTTAACACGATGGTCCTTGACCTCGATGACCTTGGTGCACACCGTATCCAGGAAGTACCTGTCGTGGGTGATCGTCATGATGGTGCCGTCATAATCCGTGAGGGCCTCCTCAATGGCATGCTTAGCAGGGATATCCAGATAGTTCGTTGGCTCATCCAGGATCAACAGATTGGTCTCGTCCAACAGTAGCAACGCAAGAGCCACCTTGGCCCTCTGTCCTCCGGACAATGTGCACATCGGGCGCTCCACATCCTCTCCGAACAGAAGGAAACGCGCGAGCATCTTCCTCGCATCCCCTCTCCGGTCCTTTCCGATGACCATCAGGATCTGCTCCTCTGCGGAGAGCTTGAGGTCCAATCCCTCATGGTTCTGTGAGTAGTATCCGATCTTAGCCCCGGGAGCCATCCACAGTTCGCCCGTACATGGAATCTCTTCCAGGAGAGCCTTCACCAGAGTTGTCTTACCCTGCCCGTTAGCTCCGAATATTCCGATTTTGTCGCCTCTCTGGATGTCAAGATCCACATGCTCCAGGATTGGTTTATCGCCATACCCCACACCGATGTTCTTGGCGGTGAGGACGTTCTTCCCCGACTTGTGGGCAGCCTGAATCCTGACGGTGATCTCCTCCATCTTCTCGGGCTTCTCCTTCTCCTCCATCTTGTCGATCATCTTCTGACGCGTCTTGTGGATCGTCATGAAGGGGTTGTCGATGTACATCTGCTTGGCGATGTCCTCCTGGTGCCTCTTCTCGGCCATGTACTTTTGGTATTCCTTCCTCATGCGCTCGATGTCGAGCATCTTCTTCATGATGAAGTCGGAGTAATTGCCCTTGTACTCCCTTGATTTGCCGTGCTCTATCTCGAGCATCCTGGTGGCGATCTTGTCAAGGAAGTACCTGTCGTGGCTGATCACCAATACGGCACAATGGGAATCCAGAAGGTAGTCCTCCAGCCATTCCACGGTGTCTATGTCCAGATGGTTGGTGGGCTCGTCCATGATGAGGAGATCGCATTCGTCACCCTGGACCACTATCCTCGAGAGCATGACCTTGGCCCTCTCCCCTCCTGAAAGCGAGTCCATCGTCCTCTCCATCATATCAGCGGATAATCCGACCTTCTCCAGCGCCCTCTTGAGGTTCTCCTCGTCGTCCATGTCGCATTTGGCGAGCTGCGATTCCAATACGGAGTTCTCCTCGGCCAGTGCGTTCCAGTCTATGTCGCCTCCGGCGACCATGATGTCCTCGATCTCCTTGAGACGGCGCTTGATGTTCTCGATGTGCCCATATGGCCTTCCCAAGACATCCCTTACCGTGAAATCCGACGATGATTCCGGGAACTGCTCCAGGTATCCTATCCTCTGCGTGTTACGGATGAGTTCCCCCGTATCGGGTTTCATCTCACCCAACATGATTTTGAGAAATGTGCTCTTACCTGCACCGTTGACCCCTATGAGTCCGATGCTATCGCCCTCATTGATCTGCAGACTGACATCCTTCAATACCTTCTGGGGCCCGAATGCCTTTGTGATCGATGTGGCTTTTATGAGCATAATACGTCTGTAAGAAGATAATATACAAAATGATGCGCATGGCTGCGATAATCAATTCTTTACATCGACATACTCGTCGTCCATCCGCCTAAGCATCACGTGACGCTCCGTCAGATCGGTTATCCTGCGGACGAACTCTTCATCGTCGCATATCCTGGTCCTGAAGATCACATCGACCTTATCAGTGAAATCGCAAACAGGATTGCAGGCCATCAGATCCCTGCATTTTGATTCCATCACGCTGTAGTACCCATAATCGAGAGTGAAACGGTACACCGCACATGCCACCCTATCATAAGTTTTGACCTTCTCCATCGCCATCTTGGCTGCCTCTGAATATGCATGGACCAGCCCGCCGGTACCCAACAGCGTACCTCCGAAGTACCTGACGACAATGCACATGATGTCGGACATCCCGGAGCCCTTGATCACAGACAGTATAGGCTTTCCTGCCGTGCCCGACGGTTCCCCGTTATCGCTGGACTTCTCCTTCCTGTCAGACCCGTCGAAAACGGCCGCATAACAGTAATGGGTGGCATCACGATACCTCTCGGAAACCATTCTCAGATTTGCCTGAACATCGTCTTCCGAAATACAGGGCATCACTACACCGATGAAACGGGATCCTTTGATTGTCAACTCGGCCTCGCACGTAGAGGATACTGTGCTGTAATCCTGTATCTTGGACATATAAGAAGAAAAAGGCCGTCCCGAAGGACGGCTTAATGGTTTCAGGAAGACTCGAGTCTCTTAGCCTCGTCGAACTCGTCAAGGATCTGTTGTTCGGGAACCTTGGTGACAAGCGAGACGATTATTCCAGCGATCAGCGAGAGGAAGAACGCCGGGAGCAGCTCGTAGATTCCGGTAGGCCCTGCAAGGAATGAGTTCCAAAGGATAACGCTCAGGAAACCGACAATCATTGCCGCTACGGCTCCGGCATAAGTTGTCCTCTTCCAGTACAGCGACAGGATCATTAGCGGTCCGAACGCTGCACCGAATCCCGCCCATGCATAGGACACCAGACCCATGATGTTGCTTCCTCCGAATATCGCGAGGATTATTGCGAAGATTGCAACGGCGATGACGATGAACCTGGAGATCCACATTAGCTTCTTCTCGAGGTGGTTCTGCTTCTTCGCCCATTTGGTCTTGCTGATCAGATCGTTGGAGATCGAGGACGATGCGACGAGCAGCTGTGAGTCCGCTGTGGACATGATTGCTGCGAGGATTGCCGCATATAGGATTCCCGCGATCAACGAGGGGAATAGGTCTCCGCTGAGGAACACGAAAATGTGCTCCGCATTGAATCCCTCAGGAATTCCACCATACTCAATCATGAGGTATCCCCTTCCGACAATACCGACGAGGATAGCAAAGGAAAGAGCAATGATGATCCAGATCAGCGAAACACGCCTTGCGACCTTGACCTGATTGGGGTCTTTGATCGCCATGTATCTGACGATGACATGAGGCATTCCGAAGTATCCGAAGGCCCATGCCAACAGAGATATGATGGCGATGATGCTCATAGCCTGTCCGCCGTCATAGAAGATGTTGAGGAACTCTGTTCCGAGTCCGTTGAGTCCGGCCTCTATTGCCGACCACCCTCCGGTTGTTCCTCCGATTGTTGCAATCGGCACCACCACGATAGCCACAACCATCAGGAGGGCTTGGAAGAAATCTGTCCAGCAGATCGCCTTGTAACCGCCCATGAAAGTGTAAGCGATGACGACGAGTGCTCCGATGATCATAGCCGCAACGAGAGGGACCTCGGGGAAGATCGTCTGGAAGATGACTCCGCACCCCTTGAATCCGGATGCGACATAGATGACGAAGAAGAAAAGGATGATGATCGCCGCAACAATCCTGAGGATTCCCCTCTCATCCTTGAAACGGTTGGAGAAGAATTCAGGGACCGTAAGAGCATTTCCTGCGACCTCCGAGTGAATCCTCAGTTTCTTAGCTACCAGCAGCCATGAGAGGTAGGAACCGATGGCAAGACCGATTCCGATCCATGCCTCTCCGAGTCCGAGGAGCAGAACCGCTCCGGGGAGACCCATAAGCAGCCAGCTACTCATATCCGAGGCCTGTGCGGACATCGCTGTGACGTAAGGGTTCATCGAACGTCCGCCGAGGATATACTCCTCCATGTTGTGGGATCTTCTGTAGAAGTAGAAGCCTATACCAAGTACCACTACGAAGTAGATGATGAAGGCCAACAGTACCATGAAGTCCAAATTAATACACCTGCTCGGGTAATAAATTTTATATTATTAAAGTGGGTCGGTACAATCCAGACTGTTTACAAACTGTCTATCGCATTTGTTCTACGATTTTTTATTGAATTCACAGAAAAACTACGAATCCAGTATAATTGATTCGAAATTCGATGATGATAGGATAATATAAGAAAAGGGCCCGAAGGCCCTTGTTTTACTCAGCTGCGTCCGAACTTCTCCATCCTCTTCTTGTAGCCGGGACCTTTCCAGTTCCAGTCTCCGAGAAGATGCATGACGGCCGGCACGATGTACGTACGTACGATCAATGCATCGACAAGGATTGCGAAGCACAGAGCGAATCCGATCATCTGGAGCAAGGGCATGCTCGAGAGCATGAGCGTTCCGAACGCACCTCCCATGATCAGTCCGCAGATTGTGATGACCGACCCTGTGTGGGTGACCGCGTTGTATATCGCATCGTCGTTGCTCATTCCCCTCTCCATGACGTTCTCCTTGATACGGGTGGTCAGCAGGATATCGTAATCCATTCCCAATCCCAGACACAGGACCAACAGGATCAACGGGATCATCCAGAGGATATCGTATCCGAGGATCTCCGTGAACACGATATGCGTTATCGCCAGAGTCCACGAGATGGACATCAGGATGGTCAGGATCGACCTGAACGGGATGAGGTACGACCTCATTACCACGAACAGCAGGATGATGATCATCACGATGAGGATGAGCTCGATCATGATAAACTGCTCCTTGATTGTGTTAGACACATCATACATCAGAACAGCGGTTCCGGTGTTCCATGTCTGCTTCACATCGTTCTTGTGATCCTTCTGGTAATCAGCCAAGGCCTGGTGGATATTCGAGATTGATTCCATCGATCTGTTGGACATCGCCGCCGCGACTGTAGCTGCAGAGAGCTTGACATATGTCGCGTTTCCGGTTCCGTCGCCTTTGGATACGAAATCTCCTCCAATCGTTGCATCGCTGACGTTGATGATGTAATCGATGACTGGTCCGAATCCGTTGACGAGCACATCTGCGGTGATTCCACCATAGCCCATCGAGTCGATGACGGATTCCAGGAATGCGCCCTGTATGGCGCTTTCCTTGCTGACTTCTTCTACGACGTAATCGACGATCTTCTGGGAATCCTTCAGTCCGGCTGCCTTGGCGGCCGCTACCTTGTCGTCCCATTTGACATCCATCGAGGAAACCTCTCCTATGAACAGATCGAGCGCATCCTCCACAAGGTACCCTACACCGTTCACGAGCATGTCATCGGTGACTCCCTTGCTGTTGAATGCCGAGAGGACAGCGCTCAGGATTGCGACTTTGGCATCTCCCTGCTCCGTCTTTGCGATGTTGCTCTTAATCTCCACGATGATATCCGCAGGGGTGGTGAGTCCTTTCGCCTTTGCGGCAGCGACTTCTGCATCCCAGTCGAGATCGAACTCGATTCCTTCCGGTGTCGCCAGAGCGACGGCCTTCTCGATATCGGATGCGAAACCATTGACTAAGAGGCTCTTCATGTCTGTGAATCCCATCGCTGTTCCTGACTCGATAACTCCGTCAACGATCGATTTGACCACTGTGGCCTTTATCTCTTCTTTCTCGGTCTTTACAACGCTGTTAGCAACGTATTCGATGATGTCGTCGGCCTCTGTGAATCCGAGGGCCTTTGCCTCCGCTACAGCCTTGTTCCAATCGAGATCGGTGGTCTGCAGAAGCTTGCCGGTATCTTTGATGACTCCTTCCACAAGTGCCCCGGTTCCATCGAACAGATAGTCCTTCTTCAGCATATCAGAACTATCGAAGATCGTGACAATTGCTCCGAAATACATGGCATACTTGGAGCTGATTATGCTCTTGACGTACTCAACCTTCTCATCGACATCCGTGATTCCGGATTTCTTCACCATTTCGTTGATGGCATCCCATTCGAACGGTAGTTGGACGTACGCTATATTCTCATCCTTCATGATGCTGGCAGACATTACTAGAAGACTGGGCAGTGCCGTGTCGTTCCAATAATCGGTCCAGACCAATGTTCCGAAACCGCCGTCCTCGGAAGGTGCGGTAACGTATGCAATCACATTGCTGTCATTGTATTGGATCAATGCATAATCGGGCATGATCATACCCTGATCGGCATATTTGCTGATAGCTTTCATTCCGTCTCCGGCCTCTCCGGAGAGCATTGTGGTGATCATATCATATGAGGTCTCAGATGTGGAAACCACGTATGTTGCGGGCACTGTGATGAGGATCGCCGTGATGACAATCGCTCCTGCATGTTTGAGTGAGAATTTAGCGGATTTGTGGAAGTAGGACTGACCCCTCCTTCCGAACCAGGCATACCATCCCTTTGTGGCCTTTCCACCCTCCTGGTATGCTTTCATGGTGGTGGGCCAGAAGATCTTGTCCCCCACGACTGCGAGGATTGACGGGATCAGAGTGAGCGCTGCGAGCAGAGCGATGATGATTCCTACTGCGAGACAGATTCCCATGGTGGATATCATCGAATAACTGCAGATTGCCATCGAACCGAATCCAAGAATGACTGCAGCTCCTGAGATCGTAATGGACTCTCCAGCCCATACAACGGACTGATGGAGTGCCTCCTCATGAGACTTACCTGAACGGAGCTCTTCTCTGTAACGGGCTATGATGAAGATACAGTAATCGCACCCAGCACCCATCATGGCCACCAGGATCATCATGTTCGTGATGAAGAAGATATTCAGTATCTGACCTAATCCGAATATGACTCCCATCGCCACGACGAAAGCTACTCCGATAACCATCGGAGGTGCTCCGGACGATACGAAAGACCTGAAAAACAGTCCTACAAGGACGAGAATCATCAGGATTGTGAAAGGATCGATCTTCGAGATATCCTCCATTGCGTTGTTGGACATGTCGAATGCTATCGCAGCCATTCCGGTGACGTAATGCGTTCCTGTGAACTTGGTCTCGTCAGCGACATCGTTGACGAATGCACGTACTTCCTCAGTGAGCTGATCCAGACGAAGATCCTTAGCTGGAATGTCGGACGTGTCCAGCTTGATGATGGACATTATCACTCCCGAACCGGTCTTACTGGTCGGATCCATACTCAGCACAGCGGCAATATGCTTGTACTTTTCAGTGATCAAAGCTTCTGTAGCCAGATGATCCGCGAATCTTTCCGCTGCCTTCATCTGCGTCTCGTCCTCGTAATAGAGGACCAAGATGGGCAGAGAGGCCGCGTCAGCCTGTGCCGCCGGATATTCCTCGGCGAGCACCATGAGTCCCTTGTAGGACTCTGAATCCTTAGGCGCCATATCGTTGACGTTGTAGCTCATGACGCTTCCGGACTGCACAGCGAAAAAGCTGGAACAAATCAGGATAACGACCCAAGCAACGATGATGACTTTGGCGTACCTTTGGACCTTATCAGCCAAACGGTCGTATATCATGACTTTCTCGAAAAACTCATAATAAATAATGTTATGGGTAAACGGTTCGGTCCATCTTTATGTACACGAACCAACATGCTCGCTCCGATAACAATGGTTGACGAAAAG
>DAXB01000027.1 GCA_002506175.1 Methanomassiliicoccaceae archaeon UBA113 | reverse complement strand
GATATTCCTCCGGAAATGATCGATGGGACCCCGTAGTAATTCGCCATCTGAGCGTTTGCCGAAGCAATAAGAGTGTTCTCGGGAGAGCCGAACGGTGCCGTGTTCGTCCTGAAATCAAATCCAGTGGTGCATGAACCGTAAACACATGCCGCGCCTGGATGACACAACTGTGTCAGAACGAATCCTGCAAGAATTTCCGCATTGTGGACTGCTATGGTGCCGGCAAGCGTAACGGGAGCAGTGGTTCCGGACATGGCCATGGTCATCGTCATCGCAGGGATTCCGTATTCGGGGCTGTCCATACATAACTCACAGACCTGGTTGTCCAGCTGAAGCGGACTTGATGTGCATCCTCCGCTCAGAAAGATTGGCTTCTTCCTTGCTGCATCTTCGTCTCCACCAGCTATCGCCTTCTCAATCTCAAAATACTCTGGCAGATATGCCGGAAGAGGGTCGAGAAGATGGGGTTTCGTTGTATTGGAGATTATTGCGTCCACTTCATGAAGCGTACGCGCGCATTTCTTTCCGAGAAGATCCAAAGCCGAAACGGGCAGTGTCATCATATCGATGTTCTCGCACGCGTCCTCCACTTTCGCTACATTGCAGATGTCTGGAATCGTCGCATCCTTTGTCATATATTTCCCTTCGGAAACATAATGACAGATCTTCGTTCCCATTCCGAGATTCATGTAGTTGGTTCTCGAGTTCCCGCTTTCCATCACCACATTCTTTCCAGAATTACGTCCGTACAATGTGAACGATCTCGGGATTTTTGAGATGCACTCTTTAGTTATGCCTGCGGGAATTCTCACCACGGATGTGTTCTCATCCACGATGCATCCTGCTTCCTTCATTACCTTGATTGCACGATCGTTTCCGATACGGATTCCGACTTCCTCCAGTATCCTCAGGGTCGTATCGTTAATCATAGATATCTCGTCTTGCGACAGAATGTCTACTCTCAGAGATTTCATGTAATCACAATGTTGATTAGTCAATTATATAATTTAAACTTATTGATTAGTCAATATGAATTTAGACGCCATTAACCCCGTTTGTTTATATTGTAATAGATTTAATTAGATATTTCTAATAGATTAACAAATCAATTTTTGAAAGACTATATTGATTACTCAATTATAAATAATCAATAATACATTGATTGTACAGAGGAGGATTGCTCATGAACAATCTAAAGCTCAGCATTCTAAGCAAAGAAGACATGGACAAAATCCATGAGACAACATTGAAAGTACTCATGGAACCCGGAATACTCGTAAATCACGAACTTGCCAGAAAGGTGTTCAAAGATGCGGGTTGCGAAGTAAACGATGAAACAAAGATCGTAAAAATACCTGCGAATGTTGTGGAAGATGCCATATCCAAGGCGCCAAAAACGTTCACACTTCACAGCCGTGACGGAAAACATGATCTGAAGATGGTCTCCGACGGGTCCCTGACACACAACCTGACATTCGGGGTCGGTGTAAAAATGACCGATTACGTGGAGAAAGGAAAGTTCAATACAAGAGCTAGTACTCTGAAAGACCTCGGAGACATATGCAAACTGGTCGATGCATGCGACAGCGTCGACTGGATATGTTCGCCTGTGACGGCAATGGATCTGGCGGTTGCACCTCTTGTCCGCTCGCTTCACGAGTTCGATGCCATAATCAGTAATACGGCGAAACCGTTCCTTCCTGATCCGGAACCCCAGTATCTCGATGACTACTTCGGATTGATAAAAGCGAACTACTGCGGAGACGAAGAGGAAGCAAGGAAGAAGCCATTCTTCATCGTAGGAAGCTGCCCTTCCAGCCCTCTCCAGCTTGACTTCAATATCTGTGAATTCGCAACAAGGGCTGCAGAATACGGATTCCCGATGATGGTCCTGAGCATGGCCATGGGCGCGGCATCATCACCTATTTTCCTGGCAGGAACGCTTGTCACGCACAACGCAGAGGTTCTTGCAGGAATCACACTTACCCAACTCTACTGCCCCGGACGCGAGACGTTCTACGGAAGTTCGACCACATCCTTCGATTTCAACTGCAACTCCGCACCTGTTGGATCACCGGAACTCGGAATGATCAGTGCATGCGTCGCACAGCTGGCCCAGTACTACGGAATGCCCTCCATCGTTGCCGGTTCTTAGTCCGATGCGAAGGTGCCTGGAGTCCAGTCAGGACATGAGAAAACCATCACCAACATGCTTCCCGCACTCACGGGTGCATCCAACATCTACGGATGCGGAATGCTGGAGCTCGGTATGTCATTCTCGCTCGAACAGCTCGTATGCGATAACGACATCATTAAAATGAACAAATACGCAGTGAAAGGAGTAGGCGTGGACGATTCAACCATGGCATATCAATCCATAAAGGATGTCGGAATCGGAAACGACTTCCTCGGATACATGGAGACCTTGATGAACTTCACTCTGCCGTCCGCACCCGCGGTGTTCGACAGGAACATGTACGAGACATGGGAAGCTTCTGGAATGAATGAATCCATCGATCTCGCACACGAGAAAGTCGTCGACATACTGGCCAACCATGAGCCTACCCCCCTTGATTCCGACGTGCGCAAGGAAATGGACAGGATTATCTCCGAAGCGGATGCGAAATACCGTTCCTCTATTGCATGAAAAAGGAGGGGTTAAAAACCCCTCCCCCTTTACCGACTTTTCATGGACGAAAAAAGCAACAGCTATTGGAATTCGTATCTCCCAGTCTTCATGGACAGGATGAGTTCCCTTATGCGCTCCCATATGACGGAAGTTGTCAGTCCATATGAGCTCACCAGTGCCCATGCCATATACCTTATCGCACTGGAGATCAACGGCCCGATGTCACAGAGAGAGATGTCTTCATTCCTCGATCTGGACGTGGCCAACACAAACCGTGTAGTGAAGAAACTCAAAGAAAAAGGAATGATCTACGACGACCGCGTCAATCTCGAGTCCAAGAACTACAAGTATCATCTTACGAGGGTTGGATCGCAGATAGCGAAGAAATTGATGGACTCCACCGATGAATGGATGGAATCGATAATGTCCAAGGTATCAATCGAAGACATCATGAACATGCGCAACACGCTGCTCACAATCCTGAAAGAGATGGATCCCAAACTAGAGGGTTATATGTCATCCGAGAACAAATCGTACTATTACACGTATCTTGGTACGAATCCGGCCATCGACGGTTGGAAATATCACATCTCCAACCGCGTGGACGATGAAAAGTAAGTTTACAGCAATTTTCCGAAGCTTCTTGCTTTTTCAAGCACTTCTGGATCGTGGATTACGGCATCCTTTTCCCTGTTGCATGTGTAATTGATAACCCCTGTTATTTCGTATCCCAAGTTGTCCTTAAACATGGATACCATGTAATCTTCTAGACCTTTGGCTCTATCGTCATACTTTGGATCGTCATGCGTCATAATCAACACCAGCTTCTTTCCGGAATATCTTGGCGTGAGATCCCCGTTCATATGGGAGTACATTCTGTCCTGGAAGATCTTGAATGGTCCGCAGGGTCCGCTGAAATACAAAGGGACAGCCAGAACCAGCGAGTCACATGTCTCTATCTCGTTCAAGACTTCTGTCAAATCGTCCTCTATGTAACACCGGGTTTGATCAATGCAACGATCGCAGTTTTGGCAACCGCGCAT
>DAXB01000064.1 GCA_002506175.1 Methanomassiliicoccaceae archaeon UBA113 | reverse complement strand
CCACTGCAATTCAGAAAGAACCAGTATTTGTCCAATGACTGACAGAACGTTATGCTTGGGTTCCATCCAAATAGTAGGAATCCGATACCTAGCGTCATGGGACTAATCAAAGCACTTACAGGTGCGGTAGGCGGTACGCTCGCCGACCAGTGGAAGGAATTCTTCTACTGCGAGGCCATATCGAAGGATATCCTGATGGTGAAGGGAGTCAAGAAGATCACCAGCCGTTCATCCAACACGAAAGGTAACGACAACATCATCAGCAACGGATCCGGAATCGCCGTCGCGGACGGACAGTGTATGATCATCGTGGAGCAGGGAAGGGTCGTCGAGATCTGTTCAGAGCCCGGAGAGTACACATACAATAAATCCACCGAGCCCAGCATATTCGTGGGCAATCTCGGTAAGAGCGTCATCGATGTCATCAAGACCATGGGAAGGCGTTTCACCTATGGGGGAGACACCGGGAAGGACCAGCGTGTCTACTACTTCAACCTGAAGGAGCTGATCGACAACAAGTTCGGAACATCCACGCCCATACCGTTCCGTGTGGTCGATGCAAGGATCGGACTCGATCTAGATGTGTCCGTCAGATGCTTCGGAGTCTACTCATACAAGATCGCCAATCCGCTTCTGTTCTACCAGAACGTATGCGGAAACGTGACCGAATCATACAAGAGATCGGAGCTTGACGATCAGCTGAAGACCGAGTTCATCGGTGCGCTCCAGCCCGCGTTCGGAAAGCTCTCTGATCTGGGAATACGCCCCAATCAGATAGTCACCCACACAGAGGATCTCCAGAACGCGATGAACGAGGCCCTTTCCAAGAAATGGTCCGAGCTCCGCGGATTGGAGGTAGTCAGTGTCGCTATCGGATCGGTAACCCTCCCCGCAGAGGATGCCGAGATGATCAAGAAGGTCCAGAAGGCAGCAATCCTCCGCGACCCCGCGATGGCTGGTGCAACGCTGGTCGAGGCTCAGGCAGAGGCTCTGAAATCTGCTGCCAGCAACGAGGCCGGAGCGGTCACGGGACTCATGGGAGTCGGAATGCTCGGTCAGATGGGCGGTACCGGAATGGGTGCCCAAGGATACTTCGATATGGCGAACAAGAACAACCAGGCGCAGGCTGCACAGGGTGCGGCCCAGGCGTCAGCCGGCTCATGGACATGTGCATGCGGAACTATGGCGAACGGCAAGTTCTGCCCCGAGTGCGGAAGCAAGCGTCCCACCGACGGATGGGTCTGCGAGTGCGGAGCCGTCTGCAAAGGCAAGTTCTGCGGCGATTGCGGTAAGAAGCGCCCCGAGGGGGAGTACAAGTACCGCTGCGACAAGTGCGGATGGGAGCCAAAGGATCCCACAAAACCCCCAAGATTCTGCCCCGAGTGCGGAGATCCGTTCGACGAGAACGACAGGGTGCAGTGATGTCCGAGGTCATCAACCACAAGTGCCCCTGCTGCGGAGGTACGCTGGAGTTCGACATCGGGTCGCAGAATGTGAAATGTCCCTACTGCGATGCGGAGTTCACCTCCGAGTCCCTCATGTCCAACGAGGGCGACCTCACGGTTGATGCATCGGATCTCGAACTGTCCTCGGATGCCGGAGTGGAATGGTCGTCAGAGGAGCTCGGCGGAATGGCCGAGTACGTCTGCGATTCATGCGGAGGGGAGATCTACTCCGATTCCACAACATCCGCCACGATGTGTCCCTACTGCGGCAATGCGGTCATACTCAAAGGAAGGCTCAGCGGCACGCTGAAACCGGATATGCTCATCCCGTTCAAGAGGACGAAGGAGCAGGCGCTGGATGCTATGAAGGCACACTGCTCCAGCAAGAGGTTCGTTCCCA
Organism: Methanomassiliicoccaceae archaeon UBA113; assembly: GCA_002506175.1. Taxonomy (GTDB): domain Archaea; phylum Thermoplasmatota; class Thermoplasmata; order Methanomassiliicoccales; family Methanomethylophilaceae; genus Methanoprimaticola. The sequence goes on along the minus strand of DAXB01000064.1, from coordinate 1,735 downwards.
AGGATTTCATCGCCTCCAACAAGCTGGAGGAGGTCAAGGGGCTGTATGTCCCGTTCTGGATCTACGATGCGGAGGTGGATGCCGATGTCGAGTACAGCGGTGTCAAGGTGAGGAGATGGTCGGACAGCCACAACGATTACACTGAGTACAGATACTACAAAGTGCTGAGGTCCGGGGGCATAGCTTTCGACGACGTTCCCGTGGACGGTTCCTCCAAGATGCCTGACGACCTCATGGAATCTATCGAACCGTTTGACGTGTCCGAGGTGAAGGATTTCAGCACAGGATACCTGTCGGGATACGTTGCAGACAAGTACGACGTGTCCAAAGACGATGCCGCACCGCGTGCGAGGACACGCATCAAGCAGGGTGCGGAGGATGCTTTCAAGAGGACCGTCACCGGATACGATACAGTATCCGTCGTGTCCTCAGGAATAACCACGAAGAAATCCAATTCGGATTATGTGCTGTTTCCCGTCTGGCTGATGAACTCGTCATGGAACGGTCAGAGTTTCAGGTTCGCGATGAACGGACAGACTGGAAAGCTGGTTGGAAACCTTCCATTGGATAAGAAGAAACTATCTGCCTGTGCGATCGGAGCATTCTTGGGAATTATCCTCCTGATTGGACTGGGATCGTCTGTGATGATCGGCTCCCTTGAGCTCGGCCCTTTCATCTTCGGTACGGTATTCGGAGGAGTCATTGCGGTGATTCTTTACACGACGGTGAAGAACGGGATGCGGAGTGTCGATTTCAAACATGGTGCCGCCGATTACGAAAGGAAAGGGAGCATGAACATCACCAGCCACAGCGATGTGTTCCTTTACAAGAGGGTTGAGACGCATAGAAGGAACAACTGATTCATTGTAAACGATTTACCCGCTGAGGCGGGTTTTATTTTTCATTTACTTGCAAAGATGTTACGTTTTTGGACGTATGATATCCAGAAACGAAGTAATAAATACAAAACAACTTGATGTTTGGAACGTTGGTAATTTGAATCCCCCGAAGGGGATTCTGGTCAAAATGGCTCTCAAAGGAACCAGATCAACCAACGGCAGAATTCGGCGATGAGCCGTATTCCACCAAGGGCCAGAGAAATCTCTTGCTAAGTTTCATTCTCGGCCCGGTTCTTATCCATAGGTTATTCACCTCCAGGTAATTCACAGACCGAAGTCCACAGCAAGGACAATGAAGTCCTGCGCATGGACTTCATTCTGGCATAGGTACTTTGTGTTGCCACTATGTAAAAACGGTACGTCCTTTTTAAGGTCTATAAAGTGCAGGGTAGAAATAGGATCGAGGTACACCTTCTTGAAGACGGTGAATCTGACGCTGTGTTGATTATAAATCATTTATTTTTACGTGTGAGTAAATGATAAATACGGACGATATTAATGACATTCAGTTGATGATTTGAATCCCCCGAAGGGGATTCTGGTCAAAATGGTTCAAAGGAACCAGATCAACCAACGGCAGAATTCGGCGATGAGCCGTATTCCACCAAGGGCCAGAGAAATCTCTTGCTACGAATCATTCTCGGCCCGTCTCTTATCCATCGGTTTTCACCTCCTGGTAATTCACAGACCGAAGTCCACAGCAAGGACCATGAAGTCCTGCGCATGGACTTCATTCTGGCATAGATGTTTTGAACTGCTGCTATGTAAAGAGTATATGTGTTTTTTATGGTTTTTAGGGCTAGATAAGCATTCAGAGTGTTAAATTGAAATTAATG
>DAXB01000003.1 GCA_002506175.1 Methanomassiliicoccaceae archaeon UBA113 | reverse complement strand
TGATTGATTCGATTTGAATCTCTGACACAAAGTGTCAGACGCGAAATCCCCGTAGATGCAAGAAGTATTTAACCCTTGTCATCCCCTAGGATTCCATGATTCGAATTGACTTCGAACTGACCTAGCGTTTTATCGCCGGCCACGCGATTCTTTGAGTCGCGCAACCCCCTGTAATCGGCACAAGTATTTAACTCTTGCCAATCACTCCAAGGATCTTTATTCGAAGATCTGTCGAACTTCACTAATTGTCAGGTCATTCCCCGACAACCACACGATGGTACACATCGCGCAACTCCGTGTAAACCCAACTCCTATTTAACCATTTCTTATGGCCTGAACACTATCATTATCGAGTCGGGTATTTTCTGCCGCAATTCCTTAAGATCTGGGTGATAAAGACGGAGATATCCTTCCTTGATGAGGGTTTTTCCAAGAATTCTCGATACAACGGCCGCTTCATCTTTTCCTTCGATCTTCCATGCACCGGTTTCATATGATGTGTCTGTGGACACAAATATGGGCAGCTTCAACCTGATCTTCTCCCCTTCGTCACACAAAGTCCACAAAAGATCGATCTGCTCTTTGGAAATAACGACTTCGGAACCATCTTTCGTCTTGTAAGAATAATCCCCGGAATCTACCATCTGCTCCAATGTACGCCTTCCTACAGGTAGATTGGAATTGAGCTCCGCCATCACAGATGCAAGAAAGTCTGCCATCGTATCGATTCTGCAAAGTCGCTGCAGATAATAATTGTTATTGACTGGTGATCGAATTCTTCTTCCTTTTTCTCTCTTATATTATATTATAATTAATTACAATATTGTAGTCTCTAAAACCGTCTTCATTTTACTGATTTACCGACATACTGTTTTATCCGAGTTCCTTAATCAAGCGGTCATGCAGGAATCGGAAGTGAAGCGTGCATTGTCTGAACACCCTTGCTTTTGCGAAGATGCTCATCACAGTTTCGCTAGGATGCACATACCTGTCGCGCCAAAATGCAACATACAATGCAATTACTGTAATCGCAAATTCGACTGCTGCAACGAATCCCGCCCCGGTGTAACAAGCGAAGTCCTTTCTCCTGAACAGGCAGTCGCGAAGATCCGTGTCGTGAAAGAGAAGATACCGCAGCTTTCTGTCATCGGTATCGCCGGCCCAGGGGATCCGTTGGCAAACGAGGCCACTTTCGAATCACTCAAGATGATAGGCGCGGAATTCCCACAGCTGACGCTTTGCGTATCATCCAACGGACTGTCCCTTGCGGATTCCGCCGAAAGGCTTCATGAACTGGGAGTCAGATTCATCACTGTGACTATGAACACCCTCAATCCCGAGGCAGGTTCGCAGATCTATGATGCAGTGATTTTCAACGGAAAAAAATATTCCGGGACAGAAGGCGCTTCTATTCTGATACAGAAACAGCTAGAAGGTATCGAGAAGTGCGTTGAACTTCAGATGATCGTCAAGATAAACATCGTGATGATCCCAGGAATAAACGATTCCGAAATCCCTGAACTTGTGAAGAGGGTCAAATCCATGGGAGCATACATCGTGAACATCCTTCCGCTCATACCTGTGGAAGGGACGAAATTCTCTGACCGCCGCGCTCCGACCCCGGAGGAAAGGAAGTCTATGATGGACAAGTGCGAACTTGATTCCAAAGTCATGCGCCACTGCAGACAATGCCGTGCCGATGCCATCGGCCTCCTTGGAGAGGACAGGTCCTCTGAGTTCATGGGCTGCGGAACCCTGTGCGACTCGATCAGCAAACCACACGCCAATGTCACCATACAGATAGACGAGGACAAAGTTGCTGTGGCCACCACAGATGGAGTCAACGTTAATTCCGGATTCGGAAACGCATCCGAATTCCGCATATTCGCTACCGATGGCAACACATGCAGGTATCTTGAAACCGTAAAGGTTGATCTGACCAGATCGGTCGCCGGTGAGGATCACAGAAATCACATCGAGAACGTGATCGAACAGCTCAACGGCTGCGGAACCGTCATCGTCGAGGAGATAGGCCCACTTCCGACGAAGATGCTTTCATCGCTCGGAATCAAGGTTATCCTGGCCCGGGGCGATGTGAATGCTGCTGTAAGGTCTTCCAAACGGCAGTGACGCACGATAACTTAATTATCAGTGCGACATAAGTGGCCACATTAGATTGGAGTGTGCATCATGGACGCTCAAGAAATGAGAGAAACATTCGTTAATTTCTTCAAAGAGAGGGGACACGCTTACATCAGTTCCGCCTCGCTCATACCCGAGAACGACCCGACCGTTCTTTTCACCACGGCAGGAATGCACCCCCTCGTGCCTTACCTCCTTGGAGAGAAGCACCCCGCCGGAAAGAGACTTGTCGACTTCCAGAAGTGCGTCAGGACAGGAGACATCGATGAGGTAGGAGACGCAAGCCACCTCACATTCTTCGAGATGCTCGGAAACTGGTCGCTCGGAGACTACTTCAAAGAAGAATCCATCGACTTCAGCTACACTCTGCTCACCCAAGTCCTCGGAATCAAACCCGACCAGCTGTCCGTCACCGCTTTCGCCGGAGACGCTGACGCACCCAGAGACGAGGAAACCGCCAACCTTTGGAAATCCCACGGATTGAGGGATGACCAGATCTACTTCTACGGAAAGGCCGACAACTGGTGGGGCCCCGCCGGTATGACTGGACCCTGCGGTCCCGACACCGAGATCTTCTTCGATGACGGAAGGCCGAAATGCGGACCGGACTGCGGACCCTCATGCCACTGCGGAAAGTTCACCGAGATCTGGAACAACGTCTTCATGCAGTACAACAAGAACGCGGATGGATCATTCTCTCCCCTTCAGCAGAAGAACGTCGATACCGGTATGGGTCTCGAGAGGATCCTCCGTATCCTCAATGGAAAGGAAACCGTCTATGACACACCTCTTTTCGCACCTATCATCTCGAAGATCGAGGAGCTCACCGGAAAGAAGTACGGTGAGAATGTCGATGATACCAGGGCATTCAGGATCATCTGCGACCACATGAGGGCAGCCACATTCATGCTCGGAGACGGAGTCGTCCCCGCAAAGGTAGGTCAGGGATATATCCTTAGGAGGCTCATCAGAAGGTCCTCCAGATACATGTCCAAACTCGGATACGAGGAGCCCTTCATGCAGAAGATCTCCGAGGTCATAGTTGCCAACTACAGCAAGGCATATCCCGAACTCGAGTCCAACAAGGACTTCATCTACACCAACATCAGCAACGAAGAACTCAAGTTCCACAAGGCAGTCATGAAAGGTCTCAGGAGATTCGACCAGATGGTCGCCGAGAACGGAGACAACCCAGTCCTCAACGGAGAGACTGTGTTCAGGCTCTTCGATACATACGGATTCCCCGTCGAGATGACGATCGAGCTTGCGGCGGAGAAGGGACTGAAGGTCGACATGAACGACTTCAACAGCAGATTCAAGACCCATCAGGATACATCCCGTGCCGATTCCAACCAGACATTCAAGGGAGGACTTGCGGACCACAGCGAGGAGACAACCAAGCTGCACACGGCAACCCACCTTCTCAATGCGGCCCTGAGGAGATTCGTATCCCCCGACATCATGCAGAAGGGATCGAACATCACCGCAGAGAGGCTCAGATTCGACTTCAACCTCGATAGGAAAGTAACCCCTGAAGAACTCAAGCAGATCGAGGAATTCGTCAACGAGTGCATCAAGGCAGAAATCCCCGTAGTATGCGAAGAGATGCCTTACGAAGAAGCCAGGGACAAAGGTGTCATCGGAGTCTTCACCAACAAGTACGGAGAAAGGGTCAAGGTCTACACCATCGGAGATGTCTCCGCGGAGATGTGCGGCGGACCCCACGTCAAGAACACGTCCGAACTGCAGGGATTCAAGATCCTTAAGGAGGAGAGTTCCGCTGCAGGAATCAGGCGTATCAAGGCAGTTGTTGGAAAGTTCGACTGATCCTCAAAACATTTCAGCCCCCTCGGGGGCTTCTTTTTCATTCATTATTCTTCTATCGAGCATTGTACGCAAGAATAACGCCATTTGAGTCAACAGTATCGGCTCTGGAGACAGAATTGATATAGCTCCGGCTGAAGAAGAATGCTGAAAAGAACACCGCCCCTTAAAATTT
>DAXB01000050.1 GCA_002506175.1 Methanomassiliicoccaceae archaeon UBA113 | reverse complement strand
AGAGACTCATCGATCTGGACGCCGACGAGCGTGCCCTCAGGCAGCTCATGAGGATCCAGGTTCCCGATGGAGTCAACATTGAGATTGTGCTCCGCAGCGCCTGAAGCTAAAACATTTCAGAGGGGGGAGACCCCCTCTTATTGATTCTTTTTTCTTTCATACTTTATACGATAATCTGCATGTCCCTCCAGTGACATTCAGATGAGAAGCGACGCAGTCAAGAAAGGCGTGGAAGCGGCACCGATGAGGAGTCTTCTGAGGGCTGACGGTCTCAAGGACGAGGATTTCGATAAGCCATTCATAGGTATCGCGAATTCATGGAATGAGGTTGTTCCGGGACACATTCACCTCAACGAGCTTATGGAAGCCGTCAAGGATGGAATAGTAGAAGCCGGAGGCAGACCGTTCGTGTTCGGGGTTCCTGCAGTATGCGACGGAATCGCGATGGGACACAAGGGCATGAGGTATTCCTTGATCTCAAGGGACGTCATTTCGGACTGCTGCGAGGTCATGGTCGAGGGACACGCCTTCGACGGATGGGTCGGAATCTCGAACTGCGACAAGGTCACCCCGGGGATGCTGATGGCTATGGGGCGCATGAACGTTCCTGGAATAATTGTCACGGGCGGCGCGATGGAAGTTGGAAGGAAGGGAGACAAGAATCTCGACCTTCAATCAGTGTTCGAAGCTGTCGGCGCTCATAGTGCGGGAAACATGACCGATGAGCAGGTGAAGGAGATAGAATGCCTTGCATGCCCTGGAAGAGGGAGCTGCTCCGGCCTATTCACTGCAAACACTATGGCCTGCCTCACCGAGGCCTTAGGTCTCAGCGTAACAGGTTGTGCAACATGTCTGGCGGATGATCCGAGGAAGATCGATCTGGCAAAGGAGGCAGGAAGAAGGATCGTCGAGATGGTCCGCATGGATATCAAACCTCGCGACATCGTCAACAGGGGGTCTTTCCGTAATGCGATACGCGTCGACATGGCAATCGGAGGTTCCACCAATACCGCACTCCATCTGCCTGCGATTTCCAAGGATTTCGGATGTCCGGTGACCCTCGATGATTTCGATGAGATCTCCAGGGTGACATCCCATATTACAAGCCTCAGGCCTGCAGGTCCGTACAGCATAAGGGATCTGGATGAGGCTGGAGGAATCCCGGCTGTCTTGAAGATCCTGAAGGACGGTCTGTCCGATGAGATGACCTGCAACGGAAGAACAGTGTTTCAGATTGCAGACGGGGCAGCAATCAGGAATCCGGAGGTTCTGAGGCCTCTGGACAATCCATATCATAAGCAGGGCGGAATCGCAGTTTTGAAAGGAAACATAGCGCCAAACGGATCCGTCATCAAGCAGGCCGCTGTCGCTCCCAGTATGATGAAATTCAGCGGGAAGGCCAAATGTTTCGATTCAGAGAAGGATGCGGCAGATGCAATCACATCCGGAAAGATAGTTGCCGGGGATGTCGTTGTCATAAGGTACGAAGGGCCCAAAGGAGCACCCGGAATGCCTGAGATGCTTTCGCCTACAAGCCTCATCGTCGGAAGAGGTCTGGGCGAATCGGTTGCATTGCTTACGGACGGAAGATTCTCGGGGGCATCCAGAGGCGGAGCCATAGGCCACATCTCTCCGGAGGCATACGCCGGCGGACCAATTGCAGCCGTGAGAGACGGGGATGTGATCGATATAGACATTCCCGAAAGGAAATTGAATGTCAGGCTTTCCGATGAGGAGATAGCTTCGCGTATGAAGGATTTCAAACCCGTGGAGCGTCCTGTCATCGGAGTTCAGAAGAAGTATCGCAAATTGGTCGGTAGCGGTGCCGACGGTGCGTATCTGGATTGAGTCCATCCTGCATCATTCGTCAATAAGGTGATTTCTATGTCTTTGACAGTCCTCAGATGCCCTTCATGCGGGGCAACAGTACAGATGCCTCCTGGAAAGACCGAGTGTTTTTGCGAGTATTGTGGCAACCCGGTGAGATTTCAGAGGACAGAGGTTGACGAAAAGGACAGCGAATTCATTTCGACGGTTAATGCCGCGGTCGTAAGCATCAGGCATGGAGATTACAAAACCGCTATGGATTTCGCCGACAAGGCTTCTGCCATCCATCCCGGTATGCCGGCTCCTCAGATAATTAAGAGCATATGCTATATGCCGAAGGATTTCAAGAAGGCCAAGCCGTTATTTGATATCGGTAAATCCATGTGGGAGAAGAACGGGACAATAGCATTGACCGATTCTCTTTACGAGGACATTCTTTCTTCGTTTGTGATGAATTATATCGAGGACAGAGATGCGGATTTCAAAAGGATGATCGAGACGATAAGGGGTTCCGGTGTCTCGGATATCGAAAATGTCAGAGTGTTTGAATGCCGTAGAAGATTAGACGATTACTACACTATTCCTGATATCAAAGATGCCTTCCTTAAGATATCCTTCGAATGTATGGGCCATATGGAGGATGATGTCAGATTCTCTGGGCAAATCACATCGGAAAACTGGGGGCAGATCCGCAGGTTTTACAAGGAGTGCATGTACAGAACAGTCGGATTGGTCGTCATCAATCCGGAATTGTCATCGCGCTCATACAGAATGGTTGATGGTTTCGTCCGTAATTTGGATCTCAAATGGGGTCCTGCGTTCAAGGACGGAATCGATGGTTCGAAGGATGAATTGAAGATCTACGCCAGATATTCCGAACCGATTCTGAAATGGCTGAAGTCAAAGTGCTGATCAAGCTTTTTGGCACACGGATGCATTCTTTTCTTTACCCATAAAGTTTATATCTATGTTGTC
>DAXB01000074.1:7711-8095 GCA_002506175.1 Methanomassiliicoccaceae archaeon UBA113 | reverse complement strand
GCGGGGGAGCACCGCAACGGGAGGAGCGTGCGGTTTAATTGGATTCAACACCGGAAAACTCACCAAGGGCGACTATCACATGAAAGCCAGGCTAACGACCTTGCTTGATTCTTAGAGAGGTGGTGCATGGCCGTCGTCAGTTCGTACCGTAAGGCGTTCTCTTAAGTGAGATAACGAACGAGACCCTCATCTATAATTGCTACTACAGTCCCCGGATTGTAGGCACATTATCGAGACCGCTGGCGCTAAGTCAGAGGAAGGAGAGGTCAACGGTAGGTCAGTATGCCCCGAATCTCTTGGGCTACACGCGCGCTACAAAGGGCGGGACAATGGGCTCCGACGCCGAGAGGCGAAGGTAATCTCGAAACCCGTCCGTAGTTCGGA
>DAXB01000074.1:0-7669 GCA_002506175.1 Methanomassiliicoccaceae archaeon UBA113 | reverse complement strand
GAAGCTGGATTCCGTAGTAATCGCGAATCAACAACTCGCGGTGAATATGCCCCTGCTCCTTGCACACACCGCCCGTCAAACCATCCGAGTTGGGTTTCAGTGAGGTGGCCTCTGATTAAGGTCTTCGAACTGAGATTTAGCAAGGAAGGTTAAGTCGTAACAAGGTATCTGTAGGGGAACCTGCAGATGGATCACCTCCTACGCAGGGATGGGGTTTACCCCATCCCTCTCAAAATATAAGCGTAACAATTGCAAGGAAATTCGTTTAGGATTTCCCGCAATTCCTAGGCAGCTTACCATGCACTAAACGTAGCATCGAACGTCATTATCCATTATTCTGGTGATTTACTATGACTGTTGTTATCTACTGTTCTCGTACCGGTTCTACAAAGAAGTATGCCGAGACCTTTGCTAAAAACATGGGTTATGAGTGTTTCTCGGTTTATGACAAGAACATTCCAGACGATCAGTTCATTTACTTCGGTTGGCTCAACGGCCCCAGGGTCTCTGGATTTAACAATGTGGATAGATCAAAGCTTCTGGCAGTTGGCGCCGTCTCTCTTTCCAAGATTCCATCTTTTGGTTGGAACAAGGTCAAGGATCAGAATAAGATTACAGTTCCGATCTATCCTCTTCTCGGATGGATCGATCGCAGCAAGCTTAACATCGGACAAAAGATCTTCTTCGTTTTCCTTTGTGCATTTATGAAGATGAGGGGTCTTGATGATGTTACAGGCCCCCAGTTCGATGCCATGATGAACGGTGGATCGTTCTACGACGAATCAGGATTAGAGGACATCTATACATTCTGTAGAAGTAGATGATGGTAGTCCCGTCCGGGTTCGAACCGGAGTCGCCGGCTCCAAAGGCCAGCATGATTGACCACTACACTACGGGACTATTGTTAACCCCATACGGCTTTAGTTATTACAACTTTTTCCGAAGAGGTACGTGGACCGGCAGTCTGTGACCTCTATTTCGAGGAATGTCCCTAACGGGATATCTTCTCTTATCACTACGGGCCGGTAATTACCGGTGCGGACTATGGTGCCCTCTTTGCCTACTTCTGTGGCTAGGGCCTTGAACCGTTTTCCGATTAGTTTGCTGTTGACTTCATACTCAACCTGATTTTTCAGTTCTGTCAGGTCTGTGGATCTCTCTTTGAGTATCCTGCCATGAATCTGTGTCATGTTTGCGGCATCTGTTCCCGGTCTTGATGAGAAGCGTGTTATGTTCAGAGTATCCGCACGGAGTTCTCTTATGAGTTGTTTCGTCAGTTCGTGATCCTCGTCGGACTCTCCGGGGAATCCTGTGATTATGTCGGTCGCGATACTGATATCCGGTATCGATTCGCGCATATGGTCCACAAGATCCATGAAGCTCTCGGCGGTGTATCCTCTGCGCATGTTCTTCAGAACAGCGTTGCTTCCGCTTTGAACAGGTATGTGAAGGAATCTGTACATCCTTCCGTCATCCATCAGCGGCAGGAGATCATCAACGATCCTTTTCAAATGATTTGGATTCATCATTCCGATTCTGACTCTGTACTCTCCATCTTTCTGTAGCATCGAACGAAGAATCGCAGGCAGATCATGGCCTGTATCGAACCCGTAGCATGCAGTGTCCTGTGCGGTGACCAGGATCTCCTTGGCACCGCCGTCTACGAATGAATCGAACTCGCTCTTCAGCTCAGCCGGATCGTAGCTTTTCAGCTTTCCACGGGCGAATTTCGTTATGCAATATGAGCAGTTTCCCAGACAGCCCTGGGCAATCGGCAGGATCGCATCCGTTCCTTGAACAAGGGGAAGCGCGGGGCCTGCGATACCATACCTGTTTGCAATCTCCTTTGAGAATGCATGATAATCCTCCGGCGGGAGAATGATGGATTCAGGAAGGCGGATCTCAATCCTCTTCGGCTGAGCCTTCGCCATGCACCCTGTGACAATTATCTCCTTCTTCAGTTTCTTGAGTTCGGAGATACGGGCCAGCATCTTCTTTTCGGTAGTCTCCACTACTGTGCATGTATTCAGGACGACTATGTCGGCCTCTTCCGCCGTTTCCGCCTCCTGATAACCCATGGAAGCCATGTCGCGGGAGAGCTTGCGCCCTTCCCCGTAGTTCATGGTGCAGCCGTATGATTCGACGAAGTACTTCATCAGCGTGTGCAGGGTTCGGTGGTGGGGTTTGCGAATGCGGTCTTGGCAGAGATCTTCGTGATCTTTGCATGTACCGTTGAACCTTTGACCGTTCCGGGGATGACGATGAGGTAATCGAAGAACTTTCCGACTCCGTCGCCCTTCTTTCCGACGTCCGTGATTGTGACCTCGATGATGTCGCCCTCTCTCAGCGTGTTGGCTGTGTCGGCTTTCACGGACTTCCTGACGGTGATGGGCCTGCGTGCTCCGCATGCTTCGCATTCGAGCATGAGCGTCCTTCCGTCCTTTGTCATCTTGGTATCGGGAAGTCCGCATTCGGAACAGATAACATATGTCTCGGTGTACATCTGAATCTTGTCATTGAGCTGCTGAGGGCTGATCTTCGCTTTGAAGACTACCCTTCTGCCCTCGATGTTTCCCGGGGTTCCGAGCTCCTTCAGCATAAACTGGAGCAGGTGTGTCGGATCCCTCCTGAGTTTGTCAGTGATGTCGATGAAGTTCCTGAGGACAGTGATCTTTCCTTCCTGGAGGACATCCATTTCGGGAAGCTCGAACCTCTCATGGTTCTCGATGGTCTCGGGACATGCGATCTTCGCCCTGTCGAGCAAAGCCAAATAATCTTCTTCAGCAGACATTCTATACACCTTATGCGGGCTATCAAGCGTACTATTTATAATTATTACGCCCGCGATGGCAATATGCCAATACATTGAAAGAGTCAATCGGTCCTTTTTCGGCGGGTTCGGTGGAAGCGTTCCGTATACTATTATAATAGGACATCTTAACCCACACAGGGTGAAACAGATGGGCGACCAAAAGGACATAGCAGACATGAGTTTTGAAGAATTCTTTTCCGAAACCAAGAGGGATGTGGAGAGGAAGGAGAACAAGAAGGCTGCTGCCCAGGCCGCTCGCGACGAGAAACCGACGGGAATCCGCGGATTCCTCGGCGCAACACCGAAGATCAATTTCAACAACGGAAAGTTCCTGCTTTACGTACCCAGATACGAGGGTCATGAGAACGACAGTTTCAACGTCGCCGTGGAATGCGGAGACAGGATCGTGCCCATGCACCGTCTGGAGTACTCTAAACAGAGGGGAGCGAGAGTAACCAAACCGGCAACCATCGACCTCACTCCCGCGGAAGTAACGCCTATGGACAGTTTCGTTCTGACAATCGATGGCGAGAGGGCGTTCGAGAACAAAGCCCGCCCCATTGCATTTTACAACAACATCGGATCCCCTATGCCCAGGCCTATCGGGGAGGTAACCGCCGTATGCAGGGTCGGAACAAAGCTAAAACTCTCCAAGGCGGAAATCATCAGTTCCGCAGTGAAGAACGGTCTCGCCGTCTACCAGGTCAACGTATTCATGTCTGGGGCGGTAATGGTCGACGAGAGTGTCTCCGCCGGGTCCGAGGATGCCTGTGCGGATGCCGCTCCGGAGCAGGAGGCACCAGCGGAGGCAGTCAAAGAGTCTGTGAAGGAGAAAGTTCCTGCCAAGAAACCATCGAGGAAAGCTGTCAAAGGAGATTTCGCAATATCGCAGCCGTCACAGGATGCCGACATAATATTCGACGGACGTAAGCTTCCGTTGTATGCGGAGGCGCCGATCATCACACTCAGCATCAAGGGTTGCGAACCCGAGGAGTGCGTCGTTCGTGCCGAGGGAAAGGATGGGGAGCTTCTCAGCATCCCCGGGGCATCCAAGCTCCGCATCGACACGAAGGAATACGGAGGGCCTCTGACCATCATTCTCGAGAAAGGGGCGAAGGTACTCTACTCCCAGGAATGCTTTGTCATTCCGGATTTCAAGTGCTCGTACAGCGGAAAGGGGGATATCACAGAGGACACCAAGGTCGAGTACACCATGTTCGGACAGACGGGAACGAAGGATGTGTCCGAGGACGATCCATATTCGTTCGAATTCGGCGGTATGAAGTTCAAGGCGATATGGTGTGTCCCATATGTCACATACGATGTGGGAAACGGACCGAAGGTCTTCGATAATGCCGATATGGACATCCTTTCCATAAAGTCTGACAAGATGAAAGTCACGGTACGCGGAGCAAGGAAGAAGGCACTGTTCTTCGGAGGAGAGACCGGAAAGAAAAGGGACATCACTCCGGATTGGGACGGCGAGACCTTCGAGGTCGACGTGGCATCTATACGTGACGAGATATTGGCGTCGTCGTCATCGGCATTCTGCATCTACATAACCGTCAACTCATGTCCCAACAGGAAGTTCATGACGCTCAGGAACCCCGTTAGGATGACAGCGTCCTTCGATGGGTCCGATATAACGGTCAATGTCGATGAGTCGATGAAGGATTGCATCTGCCGTCTTTACAAGATAGACAAATCCATAGAGGATGTTCCGATGAACGCAGGCACCAACATCGTCAGAGTGGCTCCTGATGTGATAGAGGCGGAGGCAGTGGAGATGTACAACGGATCCGTCCGCACATCCGTTCCAGTGAAGATCCGTCAGATGCCATTCATCAACAGAGACCAGATGGGCGACAAATGGATGTACGTCTCGAGAGAGAAGCGCATTCCGCTTCCCGATGATCTCTACAAGGACGGGGAACCGGTCATGTCTAACATCAAGAAGTGGCACGAGCTCATCGTCAGGATGAATCCCGAGCTCAAAGGCGTGACGTTCGAGATGATCCAGAAGGCATTCAAAGAGGCTAATTGATGCATCCCGAGTTCTCCCAGCGTACCAAGGACACCATGGACTCATTCATAATGAGTCTGGTCGAGGTGGCAGCACAGCCTGGGATGATCTCTTTCGCGACAGGTCTGCCTGATAACAGCCTTCTCCCTACGGGACCGATCGAGGATGCCGCAAAAGCCGTTCTCGAGGAAGGTTCCGCATCCACTCTCCAGTACGACACACCGACGGGATACATCCCGCTTAGGGAGTACATAGCGGACCGCTGTCATAAGGAGCTGGGTTTCGATGTGGATTACAGGCAGGTCATAATGACCAACGGGTCCCAGGAATGCTTCGATCTTCTGGGTAAGCTGTTCCTGGACCGTGGCGATCGCATGATCGTGGAGAATCCGGGATACCTCGGTGCACTTCAGTCATATTCCGCATACGGTCCTGAGTTCATAGGTGTGGATGTAGGGGAGGATGGAGCCGACATAGGTCAGCTGGAGTCTATTCTGCAGAAGTCCCCCAAGCTGTTCTATTCGATCCCCAATCATCAGAACCCTTCCGGAATCAGTTATTCCGTCGACAACCGCAAGGCTGTGGCGGAGTGTATCGGGGATTCCGGATGTCTCCTCATAGAGGATGATGCATACGGGGAGCTGGGTTATGACGGGAGGGTCGGGCCAACTATGAAGTCCATGATCCCCGATGACACGGTCCTAACAGGGTCGTTCTCCAAGACGATATCCCCGGGAATGAGGATAGGATGGATGGTCATACCCGAATGGATGAGCAGGGATGCCGGGAAGGGCATAGAGGCCTCATCCCTGCAATCCAATACATTCTGTCAGAAAGTGGTGAGCAGGTTCCTCGCGGACAACGATTACGATTCCTTCCTCAAAGGCCTTCGCAAGAGCTACAAGATCAAGAAGGAGTTCTTCATGGATGCCATGGCCGACAATGTGCCGGATGTGATGGAGTGGAATGACCCGCAGGGAGGGATGTTCGTATGGTTCAGATCGCCCGAGGGCACCGATGCCATGAAGCTGTTCGACAAACTCATAGAGAACAAGCTGGTAACCATGCCGGGACGTCCGTTCCATGTGAACGGCGGAGAGAACACCATAAGGCTCAATTTCGCAACTCCTTCCGAGGAGCAGATCATCCAGGGAACGAAAATCCTAGGAAAGGTCTGCAGAGAGATGTACTGAAGAATTCAGCGTCTGACCTCGGTCGAACTTATTATATACAGAATGCGGCTACGCACATTGCTCAGAGTACTCTATAGAGGGTGCCCGCGCATTCACGATCAAGAAGAATCATCAAGATTCTGAAGGTGAAAATATGGGAAATGGTTTATACACCGCAAGAAAAATGAAGGAGGACCGTCAGAAGTTCCGCTGGCTCGACAGGGGATACAAGAAGAGGGTCCTTAAGCTCAGGGAGAAATCCGATCCTCTCGAGGGATCAGCACAGGGACGTGGAATCGTTCTGGAGAAGGTTGGAGTCGAGGCAAAGCAGCCCAACTCCGCTATCCGTAAGTGCGTCAAGGTTCAGCTCATCAAGAACGGCCGTCAGATCACAGCTTTCGCTGTCGGAGACGGAGCTATCAACTTCATCGATGAGCACGACGAGGTTATGGTAGAAGGAATCGGTGGAAGGATGGGAAGGTCTTACGGAGATATTCCCGGAGTCCGTTACAAGGTTATCAAAGTCAACAACGTCTCTCTTGACGAAATGGTCAGGGGAAGGATCGACAAACCTGTGAGATGATTCAGATGGCAGACGAGATTGTTACACAGAAAGCACTCATGTTCGGAAAATACGACTCCACAGAGGTCGTTGTCAACGACGGAGGACTTGCAAAATACATCGACCTGACACCTACAAACGTCCCCCACTCTGGTGGAAAGCACGCCAACAGGTGGTTCGGAAAGTCCAGGCTCAGCATCGTCGAGAGGCTCATCAACGGAATCATGAGGACAGAGAAGTACACCGGAAAGAAACTCAAGGCATACAAGGCTGTCTCTCAGGCATTCGACATCATCGCATCCAAGACCAAGAAGAACCCCATGCAGGTTCTCGTAGAGGCCCTTGAGAACGCAGCACCCCGTGAGGAGATCACCAGGCTGCAGTTCGGAGGAATCTCGGTCCCCAAGGCAGTCGATGTCTCACCCCAGAGGAGGCTCGACATCGCACTCCGTAACATCAGCACCGGAGTCGTCAACGCATCCACAAAGAACAAGAAGCCTATCTACGAGTGCCTCGCAGACGAGCTCATCCTCGCATCGAAAGGAGACATGACCTCCTTCTCCGTCGCGAAGAAAGAGGAAATCGAGAGAGTCGCTCAGTCGGCCAGATGAACATAAGGTGAGTGAACATGGGACGCAGAGAGGACAACGCAAAGAAGGCAGTCGAGCTGATGAAGGACCAGACCCTCATCAGGAACCTCGGAACAGCCGCTCATATCGACCACGGAAAGACCACATTCTCCGATAACCTCATCGCAGGAGCAGGAATGATGTCTTCTGAGACCGCAGGAGAGCAGCGTCTGCTCGACTTCGACGAGCAGGAGGCAGCAAGGGGAATCACAATCAATGCAGCATCCGCCGCAATGGTCGTACCCTACAAGAACCCTAAGAAGAACAACGAGCTGGAGCACTACCTCGTCAACCTCATCGATACGCCCGGACACGTCGACTTCGGTGGAGACGTTACCAGGGCAATGAGGGCACTCGACGGAGTGTACATCCTGTGCTGTGCTGTCGAGGGAATCATGCCCCAGACAGAGACTGTTATCAGGCAGGCGATGAAAGAGCGTGTCAGGCCTATGCTGTTCATCAACAAGGTCG
>DAXB01000021.1 GCA_002506175.1 Methanomassiliicoccaceae archaeon UBA113 | reverse complement strand
AATCGGAATTACCGAACACAGTTTTCCCAATCAAGATTTCTTTATACACGCCCTTCTATTGATAGAATATGGATGAGTCAGAACTGCGCTCAAAGATGTCCGAATCTGTTAAGAACAAATCCCAGAGGGTTATGGACATGTACAACGCACCGTTCGCAAGGCACATGGGCTTCGAGATAGACTATGTGTCCGAGGATGAGGTCAGATGTTCCATGAAGATGCAAGACTGGATGATGAACAGCATGCAGCGCGTTCACGGTGGGGCCATATACTTCCTTATGGACCATACGTTCGCACTTCTGGACAACCTGATGCACGACGGCACAGGACAGAGTATGGAGGTCAAGTACTACCGTCCTGCGACATCCGATATGCAAGCAGTAGCCAGGAAAATCAACGTATCACGTTCTCTCGGAGTGTACGAGGTCAAAGTCTATTCGGCCGAGGATAAACTTTTGGCATCCGCCACAGCTACCGGATTCACCCTGAGGAAGGATTGATATGACCGCGAAATGCCCATATTGTGGGGAGTTGCTCCCATCGAACTCCATCACATGCCCCAAATGCTACAGGAAGATCGATTCATCAATCCTCAAAGCGGAGGCCGAGAAGGAGAGGAGACAACAGGAGAAACCCAAGCGCGACATCTCCAGGACGATACAGCTGATTCTTTGCATCATTCCTGCATTCTTCGGAATCCTGGGACTCGGTCAGATCGTAAGGAACTTCAGGCAGAAGCGCGGATACATCTTCCTTGTAGTCGGACTGCTATTCTATGCCATAGGGGTCAGTCTGACATTCACCTTGTTCCCCAGCGTCATAATCAAGATTTTCTCAACATTAGGAGGACTTTTCTTCCTATTAATGTACTTCCTGCTATTCCTGGGAACACTCATAGACATCTTGGGGACATTCAGAGTATCGATGCACATTTGATCAGAAGAGACCGTTCTGACGGAGGCGCATCATAATAGCGGTGGACATGAGACACCTGTCCATCGCTGTTCTCCCCTCGACACCCATAGGATTGTCCGGGAACATCTTATGATATGTATCGACTAAATCAGACCCCATATCATCCGGCAGACGGCTAGAGATCGATACAAAAAGGTACACCTCTCCGGTTAGATCCCAAGGCTCGAAACATAGGAACTGACCGAATGTGCGGTTTACATTGAATGATGTGCATTCCTTATCCTGGATCTTCGAAAGGAGCTCCTTAGAAACGATCTCCTCGTCAGGTGCCATATAGAGCGCATCAGCTGTGATTCCGTAGTTTTCTGATAGGTAATCCAACGCGTTTTTGCCTATGTCCATAGGATCCGCATGGACGAAAGACTGGTATACGGTATCGAAATCATTCCCGTCCGCATGCATCCTGCATACGGCGACCTCCACCGTACGCTCCTGCGGGAATCCCTTCTCCCCAGTGAAAGCGGCTTCCACGATGTATACGTCGTCCATGTCTGATTATCTGCAGTACAAGTAGAAAAATATCCCCATTATCTTTCATTTTCTATTACAAATATTACATACATATCAGTAATTACAAACCATCATTTTACTATTCAAATGCATTATACCCACCTATGAAGCGGATAAAGAGTATCGACGAACTGTACGCTGAGACATGTGAGTTCGATTTGGTCGTCACAAATGATGCATCTTTAGCCACAGCGCTCAATGCACGTATAGATCATCCGATGATTGGGAGTTTCACGATGACTCCCAAAGAGATAGCTGCATCAGTGTCAGGGAGGATACTCGGCAGAAGCACAATGTCGGATCTCCAGATAATATCCGCAATATCTGAATCCACTGGACTGAACTTCAAATTTGTCCACAGCGAGATAGAGAACATACGCGAGATCAGACAGTATACCAAAGATGTCCCCAAACACCTACATACAAATGCTTCTAGGGAGGTATACAACGAATTCGATTCCCTCCCCACCATCGAGAGGGTCATGGATTTCTACAATCCTGATGAAGATGAGTTCTTCTCCGGCTTGAAAGTAGCTGTCATCGGGGTTGATTTCTTCAATGACCTTGACAAACATTTCATACCCGCAGTTCACGAGGAGATATCGATATTCACCAAAGATGAATTCGAGATAGATAATGTCTATGAGGTAGGTAATGACCGTCAGATAGCCGAAAACGCAGCTGACCTTATCGTTCCAGAGAAAGTAAATGATTACGCAATAGTACTCAACACTACAGGCCCTATAGCTGATGCAATGAGGGCCGCTTTGTATAGACGCAACCTACCGTTCAAAAACAAGATGGCGGTCCGGGATTTGTCTCAGATCCGTGATTATTTGCAGTTCGTCACATATGCCCTTCAATTTGATACAATAAGAGTCAAACACGTGAAAGAACTGTTCTCCAACTACAATGGTTTCTTCAAGAAAGGTAAGGAAGAGTTCCTTCTCTGCAGGCAGACCGAAGAAGACATGATGAACCGTGCATTCGACCTCTGGACCGTGATGAAAGGAATCCGTGACATGACATTCATGGAGGTCCGCGATGGCATCTGTGACAGCAGGGCAAAAATACAAGTTGGAAACGTCCTCAACGACCTGGGAGTATCCGATAAGAAGGTTACAAGACTTCTACTCAACGACATAAAGTACGCTGTGGACAACGTGAACGACCTGAAGCACAACGAGCAGATCCCCGAGAACGAGAAGAAAGGTGTGCTGCTGGTCGACTGCAACAACTCGGTTTACATCGACAGACCTGTTGTGATCTTCCTAGGCATGGAACAGGACTGGAACAAGCCAGTAGTCGGGAAATCTTACATAGATGTAGAGGAGGAGACCGAACACAACGTTGACAAACTCAAAGCCCTCATCCAGCAAGGCTCCGAGAGACTTTATCTGGTTAACTCAACTAAGAACGGCCAAAAAGCAAGGCCATCCATGCTTTTTGACCTGATTATGAAGAGGCCTGTTAAGACCTTCGAATGCTTATGCCAGAATATCCAGAAAGGCCGCTGGCATTCTGATCCTGAAAGTTCTACTCCGGAAGCACAGTATTTCTCTACAGAATACGACTTCAACAAATATTTCTCTAAATCAGGCTTCAATCAATACTATTCATGCCCTAGACAGTTCCTGTTCGGGAAATCGCTTAAAATACCGGATGAAAAAACAAACGAATTCGGTAAACTGATACACACATTCGCAGAATACTATGTATGCTACCCTGATGATGTCAGATCAAAAGGCATAGGTTACTATGCCGAACTGATTTCTGACAAGTATTCAGGCTTGTCGTCTCCGTTGATGGAACACATTGACAACGACAAGATACGCAAGGCTATGTATGCCATCACCAAATACATAGATTCTCTTGAAATCAGGGATGTCCCGTTAGACATCGATATTGCTTCCAAAAAATACCCGAATGAGATAATGATGTCAGAGGGTAAGACCAAGACAAGTTCCTATTGCGAACAGTTCCGTGATTGCCCCAGATATTATGTCACCGGGCCGATGGATCTTCTTTACAACGGAATCATTACAGACTACAAACTTGGCAGCCCTCACTCGATCAAAGAGGTTGCAAAGGGGATGTCGTTTGACAAGAACGTAAGATATCCTGAATTCCAACCTGCTATATATCTTGCTATTGCCAGGGAACTGAACGGATCCCAAGGGGAATTCAACCTTTTCTATGCAATGGATAACGATGTTTCCTCATCCGAAGCTGATTATGACATAAGGAGAAGTGTTAGGAAGGTAAAACTTCTGGACAAATCAATCAAGGACATCATTGTTTCCGAGAGAGATGTACTAAAGACGCTCCAAGATAATCTGAGCCAGAAATTCAAAGAACATGTCCCTGAAATCCTATCTGTCATCGAAGATATGGCTTCAGATGATGCTGATAATTGGAGTCAGGACTACGCACTTATCACCAATGTACTAGATGCCGCCCAGCTCAAAGACAATAAGACAAACAGGGGATACGCCGAAAGTGCCGTTAAGAAAATAACAAAACTTACCTCTTTTGGAATGGTAATAACAGACTATTCGCTATTGATTCCTGAAACGACACTTGACGAAATTATGAACGGAATATCGGATATGCATAAACAGATGCTTGTACAGAGCAAAACCGAATTCCCACCTACTCCGAGAGTTAAATGCAAAGACTGCGCATTCTACTCTGTATGCACCAGGGAAGTTATCGAACTCGGAGGTGATTACGATGAGTAATCTCAACGAGAAACAACAGCAGATCGCAGATACCACCGATGGTATGATCGTAGTAGATGCGGGACCTGGAACAGGTAAGACTCACACCATCGTTGACCGCTACATCAACATCGTGACCAAACCTGATGTCAACCCCACTGACGTGCTGGCCCTGACTTTCACTAACAATGCGGCCAATGAAATGGAGCAACGCATCAAGGGAAGGATGTCAGAACTTGGAATGGAGAAAGATGCAAAGCTTGTTCAAGCCAAGACATTCGATTCATTCTGCATGTCGGTAGTTCTAGACTCACCCGACATGGTCAGTTCTTTCTTCGGAATTGATGAGAAACTCACTCGCGCAGCTTATTTGGAACAGAATGAGACCCTCAACAACGACTACTTCATGAAATACCTGGACCAGTTCATGTATGACAAAGGTTCAGATTACGGGGATATCGCCGTCATCGCATCGCAAAATGCGGATTCGCTCCTGGGATTGATTGATAAACTGATGTCCAGAGGCCTCATACCCCTAAAGAAAGGGTGGTTCGGAAACGGATACAGAAGAGATCTGGAAGGCGATGTTGAATCTCTCCCAGGTCTGTTGGCATCCAAGAATGTATCCGGCAGTGCGATGTCGATTCTTGCTAATGTCATCAATAAGATGGATGAGCAGAATGTATTCGAATGTCCTTCCATAGAGGACAAAAGAGTGCCCGAAGAAGCTCTCCAGGAAGTATTGAAAGAAGACAGAACTGCACTCTTTAATTTCATTCATGACGTGTATTATGATTACATACGCCGCAGTATCTCTGACAACCGTCTGACATTCGGTCTGAACGCCATGTTCGCATTCACGGTCCTATATGCCAACCATTCTGTCCGGGAAAGGAACTCCTACCGTTATCTTATGGTTGATGAATTCCAAGATACCAACGCTTCTCAGCTTATGATCTGTCTCATGATTCTCAAACAACCTAATCTATGCGTTGTCGGTGATTGGAAGCAAGGAATCTACGGCTTCAGATACGTTTCAATAGACAATATACTCAATTTCGAGCAGAAACTGGTAGATCTCAGAAAGTTCCTGAATGACGATTACAAGAGAATACCGTACAGCATCCCAGAGACTAAGAAAATATCCCTGGAAGTCAACTACCGTTCCTCTCAGCTTATAATTGACAAAGCTTACGATTCAATCTATATTCCGGGAACGACAGATGAGATCGTCGATTCAAAAGCCTTGGATGAGGCTTTAGTCAGAATCAAAATGGGGAGAACTGACATTACCGACAGAGATACAGCCATCAGATTCGTCAAGACAGAATCTGCTGATGCGGAAGTTGACGCAGTAATAGATGCAATCAAAGATTACGTCAAGAACGATCAATACTCTGTCATCGAAGAAGGGACATCGAGGAAACTTGGATTCGGAGATATTGCCGTAATCTGCCGTAAGACATCACACTGCCGTTTGATCAGAGACGCCTGCGAGGAAGCTGGCATACCTGCATACCTCCATGGAGAAGTACAGATCATGTCCACACGCGAGGGAAAACTTACCCTTGCATGGCTCAAATTCATCAATAATGAGCGCGATCAATGGGGATTCGTACCAATAATGGCCGATATGGGATATACCCCAGAGCAGGTAGTAGCAGCATCCAAGAATTATGACGATGTCCCTCAGATCCTCAAGGATCAGAGAGCCACCCTGTACCTTAAGAGACGCAGGATAACAGATCTCCTAACCTGTCTGTTCTCGTTCTATCACTTGGACAACGACATCACTCAATCGATCATCACAGTAGTTTCCAAGATTTACAGAGATTCCCTGATGACGATCTCAGATGTCATTACCCTTATCGAGAACGATATCAAAAACGAGGCCTCTTACACTGTTGAGAATGTCATTGACGGAAAGGCGGTCAGTATAATGACCATGCACAAATCCAAGGGTCTCGAATTCCCTGTTGTCATAGCCCCATACATCGATATATCTGTCATGCCCAGCACCAAAGGCGATTCGAATGTATTCTCATTCGATGAGACTACCGGAATACGCTGCAGTCTGGAAATCGGAACATTCAGAGATTACACGAAGATATGCAAGTCCTGGAAGACTGCACTTGTCAAAGCGGCAGTCCCTAGGAACTATGATGAAGAAAGACGCCTCATGTTCGTGGCCCTTTCCAGAGCGAAACAATATGAGACGATCATTTGTGGCAATAAACCATCCAGATTTATGACAGAACTTTCAGGCGATAATTTTGTCAGGATTGTTCCGATAGACTTGGATAGTAGTGAATATGAAGAGAAACTTTGCGATAAACCTGTAATCGGGAATTATATTGTCAGACCCAAATCCATTGGTGTCCATGACTTGATGAGTTTCGATGAATCCTCTTCAGCTAATGGAAAAGGTATGGAATATGGAGAGGAAATCCACCGTTTGGCCGAACTTATTGCCAATGGCAAAAAAGTCACAGACTCATATCCGGAGCTCGACATGATAAGAAGAATCATCGATGAATCCAAATGGGCTGATCTCCTGAAGACGGAAGTGGACTGCGCTCTTCCGATAACGGAACTGAACACCATCCTCAGAGGAAGAATCGATCTCCTGCTTGTAGGAGAGGACCGCGTGGAAGTACACGATTACAAGACAGATGTCTCAGAACTATTCGAACAGGAATATGCATTACAACTCAGCATATACGCTTATGCTGCATCGCAGTATTATAAGAAACCTGTCAGTATAATCATCGACTATGTCTCAATGGGTTATTCCAAAGCAATCGATCCGGTACCAATGGAGGAAATAATTCATCGCACACGCGCGTTCCTTAGCAACGTTGATAAAGTGTGATAATGTCTGCCTGGTATGAACGGGCTAACCACCGAGGAAGTAAACGAACGCAAGAAACAGGGGCTGGTGAATGATTGCCATGTCAACACCAGCAGGACGTATACTGACATCATCGTCAAGAACGTCTTCACGCCACTGAATATCATCCTGTTCATCCTCGGAGCGGCTCTCCTCATACTCGGTAATCTCCTCAGCGCACTTTCGGCCACCGGAATCATCCTGGTGAACATCATCATCTCCACGATTCAGGAGATGCGTGCCAAAAGACGTCTGGATAGGATATCCCTTCTTACACGCCCGAAGGTCACTGTCGTACGCGACGGAAACGAAATTCAGATCGATCAGAAAGACATCGTGAAGGACGACCTCATCATTCTGCATGCAGGAGAACAGGCCCTTGTGGATGGAATATTCGACAAATGCACCTCTGTGGAAATGGATGAATCCGTCCTCACCGGAGAATCCAGCACCGTCCGTAAGAATGCCGGAGATTCAGTCTATTCAGGCACTATCTGCGTCACTGGAGAAGGACACTACACAGTCACCGCTTTCGGTAATGATTCCCTGGCATCCAAAATGCTTGCCGATGCTAAGAAATTCACATCTAAAAAGACCCCTCTGCAGATGGAGACCCAATCAATCACCAGCATTCTGATGGGTCTCGCATTCATCCTATTGGCCATCTCTGTGGTTATCGAAATCCTCAAAGGGGTGAATTTCTTCAGCGGCGATGATGTCTCCAGCGTACTGGAGATATTCGTGATATGCCTGGATATCGTACCTGTGGCCCTTTTCCTACTTATCACGCTCACATACATGA
This sequence comes from Methanomassiliicoccaceae archaeon UBA113, assembly GCA_002506175.1. Classification (GTDB taxonomy): domain Archaea; phylum Thermoplasmatota; class Thermoplasmata; order Methanomassiliicoccales; family Methanomethylophilaceae; genus Methanoprimaticola. The sequence goes on along the minus strand of DAXB01000021.1, from coordinate 24,467 downwards.
TCGCAGCCATCAGGATGAGCGATACAGGTGTGCTTCTTCAGAGATTCAACTCCGTCGAGTCAATTAGCCACGTAGATACCGTCTGCATGGATAAAACCGGCACCATTACTACGAATAAACTCGTCTACGAGTCAGCCGTACATTTCATCCCAGATAAAGAGGCTGAAGATATCATCAGGATGTTCGCCAATACCACCGGCAGCCGCAATAAGACAATGGATACGCTTGCCAACAGATTCGGACCAATAGAAGCTGAACTAATTGAAGAGATCCAGTTCTCCTCTGCCAGGAAGTATAGCGCAGTCAAGATCAGATGCTCCGGAAACATCTACACCCTGTATTCCGGGGCCTGGAACGTGATCCGGGAGCATATGGACAACCCCGAAAACATCGATGAGATCATCCAGACTGAATCCTCCAAGGGGCTCAGAACCCTAGTAATTTGCGCTTCAGACGATCTACCGCTGTTCGAAAACGATCAGCCGGTGATTCACCAGCTCAAACCTGTCTCCGTGATATCCATAAAAGACGAAGTAAGGCCAGATTGCCGCGATACCATCCAGGTCTTCATGGACAATGGGATGGATCTCAAAGTCATATCGGGAGACGATCCGGTGACAGTGGATTCGCTGTTTAAGATAGCTGATATACCGGGAGAGAGAAGGATAATCTCGGGACCGGAGCTTGAGAACATTCCAGAAGACCAAATTGACGACGTCATCCTTAAGACCAATATATTCGGAAGGATGAAACCGGAGCACAAAGAGAAGGTCGTCGAGGTTCTGAAGAGGAACCACCGTTATGTTGCGATGATCGGTGACGGCGTTAATGATGTCAAATCGCTGAAATCAGCGCAGGTCGGAGTATCCCTCGAATCGGGTTCTGGAGCCGCCAGAGGCGTTGCAGACATGATCCTGGTGAACGACAATTTCTCAGCCCTTCCAAAAGCTCTCATCGAAGGTCGCAGAACAGTATCCGGTATCAGAGACATCCTCAAGATATACCTGGCTAGGAACTTCGCACTGGCGATCATGTTCATCGCAGTATTCTTCACAATCGGAATGCTACCCATGCTCCCTATCCAGAATCTTTTTTACGCATTCGTATCCGTTACGGTGATTGCGTTCTTCATGACCCTTTTCGCCCAGCCCGACGAGAACAAAGAGTTGATCCTGCCTAACGTTCTGCGTTTCGTCATCCCATCTGCCCTTACCATAGGAATAATCGGTGCTGTCATCTACGCCCTGTCTTGGATGCTAACATCATCTGGATTCATAGTACTGGATCTCAGCTATCTTGACGGCCTGACCGATTTCTTCCACATGTCCAAGGATGAGATCGTCAAGAACTTCCTAGTATGGAGAATCGATGGAGCTACGATTAACTATTCTGAAATAGTAGCCAGGAACTGCATGGTGCTCTTCGCATCGGTCGCCGGCGCTCTCCAGCTGCTCATCGTATGCCCCCGTTACAAGTTCCTATCCCCTGACGGTAGACTCAACAAGAGGAAGCTGCCCGTAATCCTGGTAGCATTCGTCCTCCTGCTTGTCGTCCTTATGTATTCCTTCTTCCCCATGATATACGTCATGATCGGTATGATCCTGCCTACGGCCGAGATGCTTATGATTGTTCTCCCCGCCATTGCTATTGCGTTCTTCACCATCCTATTCGTTACGAAGCACAATGCTATGGATCGCATCGTAACATGGTTCGAGAAGAAATATCTGAAGAAACTCGAGAAGGAGTACACGAAAGGCGACGTCGTCTCTAAATGAATTATCTTTGAGGAATATTTCGCAGACAGGATTGTTGAAACGGTCCCGCCTGCCCCTGACCCTAGGTCATTCAGAGGCATTGGTAAACCACACTATGGAGGTTCCGTCCACCAATACCTCGAAGTCAGAGCCGTTAACCTTCCAATCCGCAGATACGATTGTTCCATCGGCAAGAATCAGCCTGCAGCCGTCCCCTCCGAAATAATGACCTTCAAGGCATATCGCACCGAGAAGACCATCGATCAGCTTGCCGTCTCCATACAGATTGAATCTGAGGGCATAATCGTTTCCCAAAATGTCGGTGGTTTCCCTACCGGAGTTGTCCGCATCCGCATATTCAACGCACATGTAGAGCATATCACAGTCTGGTATAGCATCAACGGGTAAGGTTACGGTTAAGCAATTATCGCACATGATGTTTAGAGTACACTTGTACTCAAAATCATCGATATTAACGATGGAATTGATAATAATCTGCGAAATATTGGCAGATTGCCTCAAGAAAGATAGCGGGATGTACTTGCTGGAATGGATCGCCTGAATGATGATGGAAGTCTCCATCCCCTCATCATGGGTGATACCCCTAATGTCGTCGATGACCGCGATGACCTTCTCCCATACATCCATATCGATGTGATTGGACAGCTGGGGTCCCACAATCTTGCACTTTGCATCCCCGTTTTCATACGTCATCGTGATCCTGGCGAGCTCATAACCTTCGGAACTGATGACCTTCTTGTCATATCCGACCCTGTAACTCGTGTTGCCATCTCTGAAATACTCGGTAACCGTGTAATCCCCTTCGAGATACTTGTGCACCGAAACAGTCTCGAGTCCCGATGATTTATCGGTTCCGATTATAGTTGATGTGACATTGTCGGACTCGATCCTTCCGGAATAGACGGTCCTTCCGTCCTTAGATGTTCCGGAAACATCATAATGATAGGCATCCTCATCATTGACGATAGTCAGCAACAACGTTTCAGAAAGTTCCTCTATGAGGTGACTGTATGCAATCTGCGAATCGGATATCAGCATTGAATCGGGGCCCAATTCTATTGGCACCCCTCCGGAGATCAATTCGATGTTGGTTCCCATGTATGTCAGTGTTACATTGTTGACATATATGGCCGCTTTAGGAGCGTGATAGAAGGCCTTTATGGATGCGGGTCCGCCTGTGTTCATGATTGCAATGTCTTTTGAAACATAGATTCCGTAGGGATGTCTGTATGTAGTCAATGAGTGTCCGGCCAGATCCAGACATTCGATCTCGCTGTCCGACGGAACTTCCAATTTGAAGACTGATGAAAACACAGTGTGTTCTGCATCTTCGATGAGAGTTACGGTTCCTACGCCTTCTCTGAGTGCTGCCCACATATTCGAATAAAGCTTTCCGTTGCTATCTGATGCTATAGGTTTGCCTACAGTCACAGTGCCATAGAGGAAACTGGATATCGTAAAATCAGCAAGTTCGGGGCGATTGTCTGCATCCACCATTGCTCCGATGTATGAAATTATACTGTTTACCTCAGCCAAAGCCAAGAATCTGGATCCCTTCACAACCCCCGTACAATCTGTGAAGACGGATGCACCCGCATAAGAATCGGATATGTTAACATTCGAATTGGAAATCACCATCGATCCGATATTGCTTTCTGAACCGTTATAGCCGTAATCAGCACAAGTATAGAACGATTTGAGGCTCACATGAATCGTTGATTCCCGTCCTTCGGCAGAAAGAGCAAGGAAAGTGATTTCCGTTTCGTCCTTGAGACCTTTAACCAACACGTTATTCAAGACCAGATCCGAGCAGACGGATATCCCCATGTATCCTGATACTGAAACAACACCGTTCTTGATCTGAAGGGGCGAATCGGAAGATATGGCCGGATACCCGTCAGCACATGTTATAGCCAATTTGAAACCATTGAGATTCAGACTGACCTCCTTGTCCAGGACGATGGGCCCTTCAACAGCAGTATCACATTTGAGCACTATTGATCCGGATTTGTAGGAATCCAACGCATCTTCTATCGACTGGAAGGACCCCATTACCTTTCCGCTATCGGAAACAATCTCAGCGACAGTACGGACATCGGATGTGGCATATGCCTTGATTCTGATGTTGGTTCCTCCGGAGGCACTGATATCTTCCCAGCCGCTTCCATCGTTGATCCAGCTCTCACCTGTGTGAGAGACGGAATAAGAATACAGGAAAGAGTTCATTTCCTCGTTGACGTCCAAAGGCACGATAACCGATTGTCCCTCGTTCATTAGATCGATGACTATGGAAAATCTGTCACCTTCGTTCATTCTTATACCGCCACAGTCATCGAAACCTACATGGTGCAATCCGTTGCAGGTTACGGTTCCGGAACTGGAGTACAGAAGCTTCCCATCGGTTGGATCCGCCGAATCGTTATCCAAGAGATAGACTTTCATGACATATTTCTCGCCTCTAGGATCGAAAGTGCCTTCCATTGCCATGAAAGATGCTCCGTCCAACGTCTGGTCGCATTCCGCAGTGAAAACGTTGCTCATAGATACGCCGTCCCTGAAAACCAGATCCCCCATGAAACTGCATCCGTTATCGTAAGAGTACAATATCTTCGACCCATCCTGGATGCAGATGTTCGTGTAGAACATGATGCTGTCTATCGTACTTTCATATGAAACCCACTGGTAACCGTTATCTGTATCACTGGTACCCCAACTGTTCTTTACCAACCAGGCCCCGTCGTTCTTAGGCGTAAGATTGAATTTTTCTTTCGGATAATTGTCATCCCAACCAATCAAAGTCACGGCATGATTGCATAAAACGTCCTCAAGAGCTCCTGAATTCTCAGTAGTGGTTCCGTCAATTGCTTTCATGTTTGTGATAGCTTTGTAACAGAACACGCCAGCCTCGCCATTCAAAAGGTTCCTCTTGATTATCTCAACATCGACCAGATTATCGAGGTATTCCAGCCCCGTTATCATAAGGTAGGGGTCGACATGGTCTATATCCGACGTATCGTAATTCTCCTCAACTTCTACGTAAGGTGCCACGATCTCCGCAGCAATGACGGTTCTGTCGGAAACCATCGTATAGACCATATTATAAGTTGAACCGCCGGTTTGTTCTGGGTATTTGTTGAATGCATATACGATCTGATCTTTGTCGAGATATGGATCGTATGATTGTGTGTCGAAATACTTCTCAACGACATACAATGGAGAGATGTATACTGTGTCCGTCTGTCCGTTCGCAAGAAGGATCTCGGATTCCAGCGCCCCCGATATACTGAAAGCCCAGCAGGTTCCGACAGTTCCTTGATTCTTGACAGGTGTGACAGTATAGGAATTGCGCATGTCGAAACTCGAAGGGATATCTTTGGAATCCTTCTGATCGGAGAACGCGTAAGTCCCCGCCAATATGACAAGAATGATGATTGCTGCAACAATAAACGTGCAGACCTTCTTGTTATCGACGACTCTCATTAAGCTGACAATAGGCTGTAGTGATTAAATAATTGACCTGATGAACTATCAATAATACGCCAAACCGCATTCAAGATGGTCTGTTGGATTCAAGGTTTCTTTATGGATCTAATGAAATAATTGTCAACGTGATTGCCAGTATATGACTGTCCCCTCTCCTTTTTTCAGAACGCGATGAAATGATTCAGCAGCCATCAAAGAAGCCACACGCGGGAATCTCATGCGACTGCACATCAGGGAATCTTCAATAATAATTGGTTCCGTTTCCAGCACATTTCCACTCATTCTCACTGCGGTGCAATTCCTGCGGAACTCCCCGGTGGTTAAAGCCGATATCCTGCATCCCAGTTGGTTTCCATGTTCGGAACCGGGAAGAATGATGGCGGCAGGCACTATGCGTTCGGATATATCGCAAATGATCTTTGAATAGATATCTGGATTGAATATATCGCATCCCTTATCCCTTACATGATAGATTGTCCCTACTCCGAGACCGAAAATATGGGAGTACAATTCCTTTAGATCTGGACCGCCGAATAATACTGCGAAAGTACGTCCTTCGTTGGACGAACATATCATCGATAACACATCAAAAGAACATTGGGAAACTGACGGCTTCCCATTGTCTTCACTTTCGATTTCAAGCCAAACTAAAGCTCCTGCGGCCGTCGATTGATCCAGACTGTATCTTGATAGCATTCCCGGCGGAAGATCGCAATCGTCTCCGTCGCATTCTGTGCATGTTGAACATGAACCTCCGCTGCACCCCATGATAAGTGAATCCGTATTTCGGTTGTTATTTGTTTGCACTCAATAGTCGGTTATCTTTGAAATACGACTGCCCCCGATCATTCTGACGAGATCATCCGGACCGACAGAACCCGAAAGCATCTCGGAGTCTGGATTGTAGATTCTCTCGGATCTGTCTGAGACCGGCCTGTTAGCGTAGCAATAGACGCAGTCATTCATACATGTGTCATATTGACCTATGTCGATGCTCTTCACGCATCCGCAGCACTCGCGTATCGGTTTCTGAGGTATTTCATAGGGTATATCCAACATTTTGAGATGTTTTGGTCCGAAACAACCGTCTGAACTAATCCCATAATGGGTGTATTCAGTCTTTGAGCAGCAGTACGAGAGATCTATTCCGTATTCCTCAGCCGTCTTGACCGCCATCCTCATGAATTGGTCCATCTCTGAGGCCGATGCAGGGCGGTATTGTTTGATATCGGAGCATTCCAGCTTACGATACATATCGAGAAAACTGAAGACACATCTGTCGGTCCATGCCGAAGCTTCCCTGCATAACGTATCAAACCTACGCCTGTGATATTCGAGATCTATGTTTTCATTGAACATGACAGGATCGTACCTCCAGAGCATCCTGCCCCTTCCAATACGTTCGGATATACGTCTGCAGCAGTCGCTTACATCCGCTTTCATCGGTACATTGGGCTCAATATCCTTCCCATATGGGGTGATAGTGACCTGGAACGTGTAATCGAATCCCATAGAATCGATCTCATCAAGATTGTTCTCCATCGGGACGGGGTTCTTGGACATGAAGAAGATGCAATCAACATCCCTCTTTTCAAGACTGACCCTTTCAACAAGATTCCTGCACATGGGGTTACGTACAAGAGCATATCCGGCACGGATCCTGTTCATGAACCATTCTGAATGGAACGCAGGTATGTCCGTCCTGCGACTGGCACAGATTATCATGATGGCTTCCCGGTCAAGGCCTGTAGGTCTTATCCCTGAACATCTGTATCATGAGATATGAGGCCATCTGAGCATCGGATAGCGCCCTATGGTTCTGCGTACCGTTGATATTGGCCGGGTCCCCCTCGACGATGGTGGAATATGCATAATCCAACTTGGGGTACCTGTACTCCCTCCCGTAATACTGGCTTGGGAGCTTGCAGACATCCTTTGCAGCAAGCATGATATCGAAGACCTCGATGAAGGTTCCCCTAAGGTTCCAGGGCTCCTGGTACAGGAACTTCTTCATATCGTAGGCCACGTTGTATGATGTGACGTATTTCCCTTTGAGGATGCGGCGGACATCTTCAATGACCTTCATGGCCGGAGGAGCCTCCCTAACCATATCCAGGGACATGTCGGTGTTCTCGAATATCCATGCAGTCCTGTGGTATTCATCCCATTGGTCCACATCGTATCCGAGGACTGAAGAATAGACGTCCTCCACGGTCCCCCTGCGGAGGGAGACTTTTGTTATGCCCACATCGACTACGAGATCCTTTGGTGCTCCGTTGAGACCCGTAGTCTCCGTATCCAGGACGTAGATCTCGTCCGGAGGGATGTCGTCCAATGTGAAGAAGTCCATACTTTTGCTATGATGAAGGAATATATCTATTCTGACATTACAGGAAATAGATACGATGAGGTACAGAAGAGTGGTCCTAGGGACGTTCATTGACCGTCCGAACCGTTTCATAGCACATGTTAGGATCGATGGCAGGATTGAGACGGTGCATGTGAAGAACACAGGACGCTGTAAAGAGATCCTCATACCAGAAACAGTTGTTGTTCTGTCCGTATCGGATAATCCGACAAGGAAGACCAGATACGATCTTATAGCCGCCTACAAAGGGGATATCCTTATCAATATCGACTCACAGTCCCCAAACCAGGCATTCGGCGAGTTCATCCCCAAATGCGGTCTTTTTGGTGATGATCCCACTGTATATCCCGAGCACACACACGGAGATTCTCGCTTCGACTTCTTTATAGTATCAGGTGAAAGGAAGATATTCGTAGAAGTAAAGGGCGTAACTCTTGAATTCGATGGCAAATGCAGGTTCCCAGATGCTCCTACTGAAAGAGGTTTGAAACACATAAAGGGTCTGGAAGAAGCCATAGATGAGGGTTTCGAAACATATATCGCATTCATTGTACAGATGAAGGGCATGAAGGAATTCTCACCGAATTACTCCACGCACGAGGAGTTTGGCGTTGAATTGGAGAAGGCATACCGCAGAGGCGTCGGAGTTCTTGTCTATGATTGTATCGTAGAACAGGATTCCATGACGATAGATAGTCCATTACCGTTCAGATTCAGATGACAGACCTGATGGCTGAACGTATATTCTCCTGAGACTCCTCCGCGGAACAGACAGTGTTTACCATGAAGATCCTGCATTGGGACAGCAGATCACGGAAGAACTCAGACCTGAGGTGCATCCTCCTCGCATCGCGGATGAGCTGATGGGGATTGCAGAAATCATTATCTTCCAAATATCTCAAGGCCTCTTCAGCACCGATCTCGCTTACTACTGAGCTGTCATCACGGTCTCTCTTGAGGAGGATGATTATGTGTACGGAGCTTTCCGGTATGACCGCGCCTTCGCCCCTTATCCACCTGACGTTGCCTATGCCCCTTCCCCTGTCATCGAAGCGTACCTCAGCGACCAGAGGCATATATTCCTCCCAAACGTCTGCGATATCGGCATCTATGTAGCAATTCCGCTCGGAACCGTGTATCCTCGGCCTACCCTGTCCGAACTGGACGAAATACCAGTCATCGGAGATGAGATGGGAATTGGGCATCCTTAGAAGGCCCCATGACTGAGTGGTCTTACCTGTCTTCGAGGGTGCGATTAGTGTCACCGCGGCCCCATCTAAGTCGATGGCCGCACCGTGGACGGAGAACACTCCATGGCAATCCTCCAGGATGTTTCCGGCAATCCCTAGTGCTACGCTCTTGACCCACCCATAATAATCGAAGTTGAACAGGAACATCGTGTAAGATGATTCCTCATATTCTGCATGAAGATCCACTGTATCATCTGTGATGCAGAATATCCTGGCGTGGGAACGGACTCCCTCGGACATGTGATAGAAATTGTCGTTCCACATGTCGATGTGATCCTTACTCTCGGTGTAAAGTGCTATGCATATGCCGTTAATATCCGCCTTGGAGCTGTAATAGTTGAAGTTTGAAGCTCTGGATAACAGGTAATCCGTCCTTTCCTTCCCTATCATGATGACATCGTATGGCATGGTATCACCGATGATTGCAATGTCCGCAGGTCTCATCCCGATCATAACATCCGTTATCGTACATCAGAACACCATTCAGATAGGCATCGACAGCGGTATCCGCATCAACGATTACTCCGGGATACACTGCGATGCGAGCTTCGGCGAGCATGTACCTCGGTTTTCCACAGATGTGTCCACAAATGAGGGTGTTGACATCATTTTCCTTCAGGAAGTCCACCAACTTCAGATGATCATAGCCTTCAGCTGAAACTATCTCGGAAGATACCACTTCCTTGCCTTCGACATCATAGAACTTGAAGTTCTCGGTATCGCCGAAGTGCTGGAAAACCTCGCCGTCATCGTACGTTACAGCAATCCTCATGCAGTATGAATGAAGATGTTCGGATAAATGCATAACCTTCGTTCTCCCAATATGACAAGTTTAAAATCACATTCTGCGATACATTCAATCATGGGATGCAAACGTTGCTGACATGTGTCAGCCGTATTTGTGTCAGTCCGCACTAGGACGGATTCCTAGGAGGATGATGGGATGACTATAGCACTCATTTACACAACAGGATTACTCAAGACCAACATGCCCCTCGCCAAATACATCTCAAAACAGGCGAAGACCGATATTTTCAACCTGAAGGATCTCAGCAGACTAAACCTCGAAGCATACGACACGATATTGTTCGGGACTGCAAACAAATCCGGAAAGCCGGATCAGCCCGTCCTTGATTTCATCGGGGCAAACAAAGACGTCCTGAAGAACAAGAAGCTTATGCTCTATGTAACAGTCAACGATCTGAGCGATAAATCCTTGGAACAGGCGCAGGCAATCGCTGAGATCATGGGTATCGAGAACCCTGTCTGTCTTCCCAAGAAGGGAGAGGGAGACAGTTTCGCTCCCGAAGTCGATGCGTTCATCGCCACACTCTGAGTGATATCATGCAGAATGCGATGATAATCCTCGCTGTTTTGGTTATAATAAACATCGTGGCGTTCATCTCATACGGTTGGGATAAGTACAAGGCGAAGAACGACAAATGGAGGACCCCCGAGGCTACTCTTATCGCTCTCGCCTTTTTCGGACCGTTCGGAGCTGCTGCAGGAATGCAGATTTTCAAGCACAAGACTCGTAAACCGAAGTTCAAGCTCGTCTATGTGTTCCTGGTGCTTCACTTAATCCTGATCGCCTATATGCTGATCAGATGAAAACTTCAGTCACTCAACTTCTGCCCGTGGACCTTGCGGACATCGAGCTCCTGGCCCGGATGTCCGAGAAGGACCACGCGGCTATCTTCCCTCTGACGGATTATCTCCATTCCGACTCTGGTACCGAGCTCATTGGCGAAATCGGTAATCTCCTGGAATGAAGGCATGCAATCCATTGAGAGACGCATCCTTGAGCCCCCAACGAAAACGTATCCTTTCGGCTCTATCAGCTCAGGTTCGGCTATCTTATCCAAAGCTGCATACTCGTCCACCCATCCAAGATTATGGCCTTTGACCAAGGTGTGACGGATAACAGTACTTGTATCCAAGGAGGGCATAAGCTCGAGTGTCTGCATGATCTTCTGCCAACCATCCTTTATTTTAGGACGGCACACCTTTCTGTATACCTCCTCATTGGGTGCCGCAACCGTCACATAAGTCTTCATGGGCAACGTCTCCAAAGAAGCCATCCTCTCGGGATATGTTCCGTTTGTCACCAGGAATGTAGACATGCCTCTGGAATGGCATTCCTTGAGGAATTCTGAAAGATACGGGTAAGTTATAGGCTCACCTGCAAGAGATATTGCAACCTGATTGGGATTCATAGCTTCTTCGAACCTTTTCCTGTCGCATCTTGGATCGCCTTTGAATCCCTGGATCAGCTTCCTCTGCTCGTTGATGAGCGCATCCAGCATCTCCTTCGGCTCGGCCCACTCCTTGACCTCGAAATCGCTTCCCTGGACCCTCCAGCAGAATGAACACAAGTGACTGCATTCGTTGATGGCCGGGGTCATCTGAAGGCACCTATGGCTCTCTATCCCGTAGAAATCCTGCTTGTAGCAATGACGCTCATGCAGCATGCTCTCCTTCATCCAATGGCATAGCTTTACAGCCGCATGATCGTTGTATATGCGGTATTGCTGCTTTATGAGTAGGTCCTTGTACTGCTGATCCATCTTCATTCCTCAGAAATCGAACAGGCTTGCCTGATTCTTTGGCTTGGAATCATCCGCCGGTTTTGGCTTCTCCTTAACGGGTTCCGGATCTGTCTGATTAACAGGTTCCTTCGCCTTCTTTACAACCGCCTTGGTCTTCTTGACCGGAACATCCTCGGATGCGGGCGCTTCGATTATTGCGAAAACCGACTTGACATCCTTCGAGTCAGGCTTCTTATCGATAAGGAATCCGAGCTCTTCGGGTTCCAACTCCAATTCTCTAGTTATCTTGACCCTGATCCCCTCGTCATTGGCTGCCAAGTACTTGACATATTGAAGTATATCAAGGTCAACGCGTTTAGATGAGGTATGCAGATAAACGGCAAGCTTAAGCACGACCGATTTACGAGTTGCGCGCACGGATTTGCTGCGAGACATCTTACCTAGATAGGCCGCGTTCCGGATGTAATCGTGTGAGTGCTTGTTGGACATACGTGCCGAACCGACACCCGCAGTCATAAGATCGCTTGCATACGACCAAAAACCGTAGTATTGCCTTCTGTGAACCCTTCCAAGGAATAGATCCGCACGAGAGAGCTTCTCGAAACCGCGTACCATATCGCCGGTATCCGGGTACTCATACGGGATATTCTCATCCACCCATAGTTCAACCTCCTGCGGATCCGTGTCGATCTCCATCATGAGCTTGCGGGCCGCCATCGGGTCCGATGATCTGAATATTGCCGCCATCAATGCGAACATATCGCTGCGCTTGTCACGTTCGGACAGCTGAGATGCCATCTCGGCGGTGACACGGGTCTGACCCAGGCAAAGGGATTCAAGGTTCCTAACGGCCGCACGCATATCTCCGTTAGCCTTCTCAGCTATTACGGTAAGCGCATCGACATCCACATCGACACCTTCGTTCTCGGCTATCTTGGACAGTGCCTTGACCATGGTCACCGTCTTCGCCTTGGAGAACTTGATCTGGAGCGTATCTGTCTTAGCCGCAGAGCATTTACGGGTAAGACCGTAGAAATCATTGACTATCAGTATCACAGGCTGCTTTGTTTCTTTGATAAGCTTAGTGATCACTGGGATTGCACCGCGGTCGGCATTACCGAAGAAGTTATCGGCTTCATCGAGAAGGATGAGCGTCTTCATGCCGCGCTTTGTGTCCTGGAATGTTCCATCCTCGGAGAATGTCTTGAACTTCGAACCAAGGATGGCTATGTTCTCGATCGCCTCAGCGTTGCGCTGATCGGAGGCATTCATCTCGATTATATCCCAGCCCATGTCCTTTGCCAAAGCTTCTGCCGATGTGGTCTTCCCGATACCCGGGGTTCCAATGAGAACGACCGCCCTCATCTCCGGAATACCTTTGCTCCAAGAATCCGCCCACATCCTCAGCGAGTTCACAGCTCCCGGATTGCCAACGACATCATCCAAAGACTGGGGACGATACTTCTCGGTCCAATCCATCAGGCCCCCTCCCTGTATACGGCTTTGAATACATCTGTTATCTGAAGGAAGAATACGAAAAAACGGATAATCAATAGTGCGAATATTCCAGAATCCGTCCCCATGAATGATGGTTGAAGATAATACAACACACCGGATATTATCAGGAACGATACTGCTTTGGACCATCTCTTTAGCACCAGCTGCCCCAGACCGAAAACATCCATGAGGCCGGCAAGGAACGCCAAAAGAATAGCGAATATCCCGATCCTAGAGGGCTTAACGCGCTTAAGCTGAATGCGCGAATCGTTCACGGGCTTCCCGCAATTCTGACAGAACTGATCCCCGAGGGATATGTTCTCACCGCAGTTGAAGCACCTGTTGCTGATGATGCTGTTGCCGTCATCATCCATCTTAAGGGCGTGATCGAGCCTTGCACCGCATTTGTAACAGAAATCCGCACCTTCTGGAATCTCTGAACCGCACTCGCAGCAAACCACTCTCATTGATAATCTCCGTCCGAAAGATGCATAAGATATGTTCCGTTATGATTCTCAACTTTTATAGATTCACCATAGACTTCGGAGATTGCAGAATCCGTCAGGACATCCTCCTTGGCACCGTCTATCTGTATCCTTCCGTCCTTTATCGCAACAATGCGCCTGACGGATGATGGGATGTCGGAGAGGTCATGCGTTATCATCACGATGCTGACACCCCTCTGTATCAATATGTCGAACATCTTCCTGAACTTAGATTTCATCACTACGTCTAACCCTGTCATCGGTTCATCCAGGACCAGAAGCGACGGGTCGGTGACGAGGGCCCTAGCAATGAGCGTGCGTCTCATCTCACCCAGCGATAACGGCCCTATCTCCCTTCCGAGAAGATCCTCTATGCCCATCATCACAGCCATCTCATACGCCTTCATCTTCATCTCATCCGTGAGGGTGACATTACGGAAAACGTCGAGGCTGTTGAAGAATCCGGAGCATATCACTTCGAACACCTTGGTATCGGAACGGAACATGTTCTGAAGGTCCATGGAGACAACCCCCATCCTGCTGCGGATATCGAAGAGATTCCACCTCTCCTGACCGAAAATCCTCATGGCCGAGGGCCTCTCTTCGTCATAATATGGATGGATATCTCCACGCAATAGCTTTATCAAAGTGGTCTTACCGGAACCGTTGGATCCGATGACAGCCACATTCTCTCCCTGGGCAATACTGAGAGTTATGCCGTCGAGGATCCTGTTCCCATCACGAACGACGGAGACATCTTCCAGTTCCAAAGCCCATTGCATGACTATGGGTAAAGGTAGAGGGTACTTTAACTTAGAGCCTCTCAGGAGGAAAGCACCCTGTTTACACCCATGAAGAAGGTTGCAACCTCTCTGCCTTTGTCAGTGAGGTCGACTATGATAGACCTTCTATTCCGATCCGAAACTTGAGTTAAAAGCCCTGCCTCTTCCAGCTTATCCAGTTTCGTTGGAATGTGCGGGTTGTTCGAGACGTTCGAGTAAATGTCTATCTTCCTAGTGGGACCGTTCATGAATAGGAACATCATGATGGATATCAGGTGCTTTTCCTCGAATAATGCCGTATCGAACTCAGACATGCTAACTTGAGGCTGTATGTAGTCTTAGTATATGTAGTGTTCACATTTCGTTATCATTACGTTTACACAACAATACTATTATCATCGCAATAATGGATAATGGCAACGCTATGATGAGTGGATCTAGAGCGGCTATTGCAGTTCCGGGGAACAGGACATTGCTTCCGGTTATAGCCTGGCAGATCGGCAGGAACACACAGGTTCCAGCATTGATGAACAACGCACAGAACAGGTAAGATATCGAACCGACGGCGATACTAGCTATTGCTGCCACTCTGCTGGGCTTCTTCGAGTAGAGGCTGTGGAAGTAAGCAGGAAGCAATGCAGCGGCAGTTATTCCCATGAACACCGATGTTGCCTTGGCAATGATATCCTTGGGCATCAGGTAGCAGTACACTACGACCAGGATCATGAACACGACGATGAACAGCCTGTTAAGATTGATGGACTGTGAATCCCCCTTGGCCTTGTACTTCCTGTTTCTGTATACCGAGTAGAGATCGTATCCGCCGGCAACACCGATTGTGTGCATCAGAGCACTGATTGTCGATATGGAAGCGCAGATCAGGGAGAGCAGGAACAGAGATATGAACAAATCTCCGAAGGTCACCGATTTGAAGATTTCCAGGATGTACTCGGGAATGATGAAATCCGTGCCCAATCCGATACTGGTTATGTATTGGTAGGATGTGAGTCCGTAGTTGTCAATGAAGTACACATTGGTCAGAGACCCTACAGTGTAAGCCGATCCAACGATCACCAGCATGAATATAGAACCGATGATAAGCGATTTGTTCAGATCACGGTCGCTCTTCGCTGACATGTACCTTACGACGAGCTGGGGCTGTGTAAGTGCACCGATTCCGACTCCCATGAGGAACGTCGTGACAACCGTCATCCATTCTTTGGTTCCGAAATCGGCAACCGATGTCCATCCGTTGAATCCTTCAGCCACACCCAGAGACTTTAAGTCGAACGCCGAAGCATCCCACAGGTTCTCCAGAGCCGAGTTACCAGCTGTGACGCCTCCGAAGTAACAATAAGTCACTATCAGAATCACAGCCATTCCGATGAACATGATGGCTGCCTGGAAAGCATCGTTGTACATGACGGCGATGATTCCTCCGTATACCACATATACCGCAACGATGAGTGACAAACCTATCAGAATGTAATTGTAGTACTCGGTCAAGCCTGTGATTACAGCAAGGGAGTTTACACCTCCTTTGAGAACTGCCGCAGCATAAATGGGCATCATCACAAGGATGAGGGCTGCTGTGAAAACCCTGATTCCCTTTGATTTGTAGACTTTACCAAGGAAATCGGCGAATGTTGAGGCACCTAGCCTTCTCCCTATCCTTCTGGTCCTTCCTCCGAACACAAGGAAGGCCACGATCAATCCGAGGAACAGATTCAGGAAACATAACCATAACAAGGTCATTCCATGGACCGCCGACTGTCCGCCGAAACCTATGACAGCGGAAGCGCTGAGGAATGTGGCCCCGTAAGACAGGGCGATGATGACCGGACCGGTCTTGTTACGTCCTAGAAGGAACTCCTGGTTGTTTGCCGTATTCTTGTATCCGTACCAGCCAAGTAGCAGAGTGATGACGATGAATACGGCGGTCATCGCAATGAATATTGTGAGATCTACGCCTTCAGTCATCTTCCTCTTCCTCCTCCGGGTCGTTCCTGGTCTTAAGGCTATACCAGATGCAGAATACAACGCAAAGAATACATCCGACGTATGCTGCAATTATCCAGGGGTCTGTAAGTCCGAAGAACGACATTTGTTTCACCAATGTTGTGTGCTAACACTTAGCACACTTCAAGTGTATGATTAACTCATATTTATAGTGAATCCTGTTTTTCCGAATAATCAATGAAAACGACCTATAATCTTTCGAATTCCTTAATGGAGTTGGTTTCGGTCGTTCGATGAATCATTATAGATGCATCCTGTTGTTCACCTATGATCTATACCCCGCTAACACGTCTGGCATCGCGCATCTGCTATGAGGCTCACAAAGATGTGATGGATAAGAACGGCGTGCCGTATGTCTTCCACCCCTATCATGTCGCTGAGCAGATGGATGATGAGGTATCGACAGCCGTAGCGCTTCTCCACGACGTAGTAGAAGACACTAAGATGACATTCGATGACCTCAGATCACAGGGGATTCCTGAGAACGTCATCGAACCTCTCAAACTCCTGACCCATGAAAAAGGCGTCCCTTACATGGATTACATCCGCCCTATCAAGACAAACCAGATAGCTACGAAAGTAAAACTAGCGGACCTTGCCCATAATATGGACAAGACCAGGTGGAGCCGCCCAATGACGGATCATGAGAATGAGAAATACGATCTATACTGCAAAGCCAAAGATTACCTTCTCGGATGAGAACCTCATATGCTGATACCATGTCCAGTACACAGATCATGTTCCTCGATTCATACAACACTTGCAAGATTACCGGCGATGTATGCAGGGACGGCGACTGTAGAACCTGTTGCATACCTCTGTTATATCCTGAAAAGGCCAAAGATACACTCGGGGTATGGTAAATATTCTTCTCTGTCGCATAACATTCGACAAAAAGTTATTTTAATGAGCATTTAGAATAAGGTTTCGTCTGGCTTGACCGGGGCGCTTGGCGTGTCCTATACCCGAAATCGTCAATATGCGGGGGTGACAGCAGCGGACGGTTCCGCTGATGAATTCAAGCCCGCCAATCAACTATGAAATCTTGTCCTGTAGAGTCGGAGTTTGTAGTGAAGACGGCCGGAGGGTCGTTGTTCTTACATCAATCGGGGAAACCGGGTCAGGTCCTGACGGGAGCAGCCTTACTTCGTGCTACTGACGTTTGCGGGAAAGCAGGGTGGAGAAGGGAGGCGGTCAACTTGTCTTCGGATACGGAATCAACCGCTGTGGCCAGGCACTTCTTCATTTCTTGATTCCCGTTATTATGTCTTTTGAGAAATCGAAAAGAACATAGGAATCGTCTGAATCCTTGATGACGAGCTTGCGGGACGAATCAACCTTACCGACCACAGCACCTCTGCACCCAACATCCTCGAACAATTCTATTATCGCACGTGAACAAGAAGGGTCGCAGGTGAAAACGAAACCGCAGCCCTGATAGGTTTTGGCCCACAGGACTTCATCGACCCCGTCAGGTATCGGTATGCTGTCTATATCGACGTATCCTCCTTTAGATGATGTTTCAAGAAGCATACCGAGAGTGCCTAAATGGCCTGGATTGCTGATGTCCTTGCACGAATGGGCCAAATGCTTCTCGGCGATAACAGCGACAGCCTCGAGCTGGCCCTGCACTATTCTTCTGTCCTTACCGATGGTGGTGACATATGCTAACGGAACTGATTCGGGATAATGACCGTCGAGATCCATGACGAAGACTATATCATCGCCATCCATGGCCGATGAACTCAGCAGGACCGCATCTTTCTTAACGGAACCCACAATAGCTATATCTATCGCATTGTAAGAGCAATCGGGATGTGTATGGCCGCCGACAATGGGAACATTGAAATCCGCGATTGCGTCCTGTATGCCTTTGATCAGGTGTTCGCTCAGTTCCGGTTCCCTCATGGACATAACATCAACCATTCCGAGCGTACGCCCTCCCATGGCAGCGATATCGTTGACATTGACCAGCACTGCGAAGTATCCTGCCAGATAAGGATCGGACTCCAATAATCTCTCCATTATCCCATCTGTCGCGAAAAGAATACACTCTGTCCCGCATTCCAGGACGGCGGCATCCTCCCCGGCGGCAGCGATCACGTTCGGAAAAGAGGATGTCGGGAACACATCCGTGATTTGGTGAATCGCATTCTTCCTGGTCACACCTGGGAATGCCCTTATGGCTTCAGCTAGATCCGATATCCTTGACATGATATCAGCGCCAGAGTCCCTTCCTCCTAAGTATCCTTATAGACACTATGCAGAGGATGATCATCGCTGCAAGCAGGATGGTCCAAGTGAACGGGTTATCCGATCCCGGCAGGCTTACATTCATTCCGTAGAAGCTTGCGATCATGGTAGGGATCGAAATGATGAGAGTGATCGATGTCAAGAACTTCATGACGTTCGCCAGAG
The DNA here is from genome assembly GCA_002506175.1 of Methanomassiliicoccaceae archaeon UBA113. GTDB lineage: Archaea > Thermoplasmatota > Thermoplasmata > Methanomassiliicoccales > Methanomethylophilaceae > Methanoprimaticola. Next base: position 5,841 of record DAXB01000021.1, on the reverse strand, counting down.
AATTGTTGAGATCGGCCTCCACCAACTGCCTGGTACCCTTGATGATCTGCGAGTACGTGTTTGTCATCTCAAGAGCCTGCTGAGTCTCGATGTAGACGTCGTCGACCAGCTCCTTATCCTCCGGAGTGGCGATTATACGGGGCTGCTTGCTTATCCTGTCGATGATGGATGCGTTCACGGAAAGACTCGTCTTGAAGTAAACCAAGTTCGATTCGAGTTCATGCAGCTCGAAGAGATCCTCCCTTTTTGTAGCCTTGCGTATAGACTCCTCGATCGCATTGCGTTTGACCTCAATGTACTTCAGGTCAGACTGGTAGTTGATTGCGATTCTGAACAGGATCTGGAGCATGAAACGGTTCCTGTTGGTAACATCGACAGTGTTGATGTTCTTGTTCATGGCCGAAAGGATGTTCGTTATGGCGAACAGCGGCTGCAGACAGACTGTAAGGATGGCTTTCTGAGTGATCGTGATGGAGATAGGATAGGTGGTGAACTCCTCATGTCCGCTCCTCCATTCCCTCGTAGGGGCATCGACAAGGATGATTGTGTACTTCGAGGATGTCTCGGCTCTTGAACCCTCCTCGTCATCCAGAGCGGCGGTGATTGCTTCTCTTTCGATATCCAGGAATTTATGGACCAGATCAATCTCCTCCGTGTTCGGATTGGTTAGATTTATCCAGACATCATCCTTCAGCTCATCGGTCTTTACAACTTTGCCGTTCTGCATCTCATAGATATCAATCATTTCTCTCACCTCTTCTCAATTTCAAATCACAAACGCCAGTAGCATCAGGAAGAACATCGCAAGCACTACTGTCGATACACAGCTGGAGATGCTCTGCGAGAGCTTGTCACGTTTCTCTGTATCTTTAATCCCTACGACTTCCAGTAGCCAGTTGACGCCGCCCTCGAAGAGGAATCCACCGTCGAACGGACGCGCGGGAAGTGCATTCGATATCGCAAGAAGGATGTCCAACCAGAATATCCAGTATAGTGTCTTCACAAGTATCCAGGTATTCTCTCCCAACGGTGCATCATACCACCATATGATGGCATTCGAGATCGGGTCAAGACCGTTGAAAGGTCCTGAAAGGTATGACAATAAGCCCTGAATGTATGAAAGCGGGTCGGTACATCCGTAGAAGGGATCGACACACTTCTCAAGCATCACGGAAGGCGTTGTGAAAGTAAATCCGGAATCCGTAACAGCCAGCCCCAGGTATCCAATGGAACCGGAAGCTGTGAGCGTCACTGGATTGTGGACATATATTTCTGGAGATCCGTTTACACAGTAATCAACCGTGGAAATAGTGGCGGTGTCTCCGGGAAGCGTTAGGGCCATGGTTCTCTTGAAGTCATTCCAGTTGGAGATCATGTACTCCGTAACCTCTCCGTTGCGTTCGATCTTGATCGAGTATAGGAAGCTGGCGACATCGATCTGAGCTTCGCTTGCAGGGCTGCCGTTGACAACCCTTTTGATGAATGCACCCATCTGGATTGGGATGGATGTGGTTTGTGTGCCATCCTTCAGATCGTAACGCAGATAATAGGTGTTCAACGGCGATATCTCTATATCTGAAACGAGAGAAATCCCTGCACCCTTGTCTACCGTCACAGAATGATATTCGGTCTCATAATCGAACATTATTCCGGTTACTATCGCAGATGTGGGTATTCCGCTGTCGAAAGCGGGTGACGACTCATCTACATAGTAGACTCCGGGGAGATCCCTTGCACTCTCCTGACCGAAATCAGCCACGGAGACGAACGAGATGATGAGCGCCATCAGTACGAAGGCAATGATCGCGAAGAATGTGTTAACTGTGATTCCCGCAGCGAATACATCCATCTGTACCCTGCGTTCCGCTTTATTGAGCTGCTCCTCGTTAGGTTCACAGAACGCCCCAAGGGGGATGACCCCGTAAAGAAGCCCGGTGGATTCCACATCCAGACCGTTAGAACGGGACTGTATCCCGTGACCCATCTCGTGGACAACCATCGCGAAGAACAACGCGACTATTCCGTAAGACAAGGGCAATATCGGGTTGAATCCAGGGATTGCCAGTGCGTATTGGATACCGATTCCGGACCCTATCCTTCCAGGTAACGAAAGAACACCGACGATGAGGACGTAGACCATGATGAAGAACAGGATGGCGGAAACCAGCTTGGATATGAAACCGCATACGCGCCAGAATCTTGTGTATTTGGCGACACGGTTCATGGTTTTGATTCCGAGATGGGTCTTGATCATTATGCAAGGCCCGTACTTCACAAGGTGCCATTTCTCGGCTTTCTCGGGGCATCTCCACACCCAAACCCAAATGGGGATGTAAACGATACAGAGAATCAACATCACGACATATGTCATATCCATAAGGGCACCTCTATCTCACGAATACCCTTATAATATAAAAATAAGAGAACGGAACGCTCAACAGGACTCGATTATCCTTTTGGCCCACGCCAGTTTACGCAGCTTTAATTCGGGGTCGGAACCTTCCTTGGGCATGGGCCTCTCGTAATCGAATCCGATAAGTTTAATCTCAGCGGCACCGAAATGCCTGGCAAAACAGTAAGCGCGGTCACCGTCAGTAAAACCGCCGTAATCAAAAACTGTGAGCTCGGGAACTGACTGAGTCGTCAGCACTACAGGACCCTCGAAGCAACCTGCATACGAAGACACCAGGTCCCGGTTGTCGCCATGAGCATGTATGAATGTGACAGCCCCTTTAGAACTGGCCTCCAGCTGAGGGTCTATCTCACCATCCAAATCAGTGAATACCATCTCGGGGACGATCCCTGCCCGCATAATCCTCCCCACGGCAGAGCCAGAGCAAAGTACTTTGCCGGATACTCCAAACTCACGGAGATCCTCATCGAGACACGGAGCGTTTCCGACAACTGTCACCGTATTACCGAGGCCCTCGGCGACTTCCTCTCCCGAACGGAGATCGGAACTCATCGTAACCGCTTTCAGGACACGCACCGTCAGCTCATCCTCTGCACGATCGAAGCCGAAATCCGAGAGGATCTGCTTGTATATCGGCTCCCATTGGCTGAAGTCCATATTATCAGGCGGACTCTTTGGGACGGATCTGTCCCCTTGTGTAGCTGAATGCTATGGTTAGGACGATACCTATGAGAATCTCAACCGCACCGAACGACCCGTTGTATCCCAACATAGTGTAACCGAGGATCAGGTCGAGGATTCCCTGTATGACCAACCCGATGCACGCGATGTTTATGATATCAAACACATCGGTGAAACGGATCACAGTCTCATTCTGATAATCATCCAATATCCTACCGATGATGAAAGCTATGATCGCCAGAATCGTGGGCCACAGCATGACTGCGACCCCATAAGCGCTTGCGGCGAACATTGTATTGAAATATGTGTCCATGAGCTGATAATAAGTCAGGATAAGACCCAGAACGATAATTCCGATTGCCAACGCCGTCATCGCGAGCCTTGTTGTCTTTCCGACGATCCTGTTCCTGAGATTATCGGTGAAAGTAGACCATCTGTCGATGAAATTATATGCATACATCAGCAACAGAAGACCGATCACCAAGATGATTGCATCCTTTGAAACACTGGAGATGGCTGATGATTCCCCTGATGACGCATATATCATCAAATCCGGGATTATGAAGAACATCGATATGAGTACCAATGCAAAACCCAGAGGGGCTATGAATCTCTTCCTCTTGTTTGGCTCGGAGATCATGCTCTTCAGGATATAGAATGATCCTTCGATGTTTGGCGCCTGCTTGACATAGACCTTCCTGACAGAATCAACATGTGCACGGGATGCGATGATGGGGTACACGGTCTCATCCTCTGCACCGTCTCCTATGAGAACGACATTGTCCGGGGCAATCTCATCCAAGACAACCTCCAACTGCGAGACCAATGCCAGATCGGATTTGTATCCAACCTTCTCGTATCCGCAGATTAGGGCAACCTCGGCATCGATTCCATCCTCAATCAGCTCCCTGCACGTACTTATGGCGGCATACAAAGCATTCAAGTCGGAATCTTCCGGGTCTGCCACACCCAGGGCATTCGCTGCTTTCAGGCAATTATCGATACCTATGACCGGACTCTTCACATGTCCTTTGGCACCGAAATCATCATCCCTGTCTACGGCTAAAACCAGAGTGTGTTTCATGACCCTGAATGTTTCTGTTAGTATTTTAAGCTAAATTTGCTCATACAACATCGATTTAAGTATCAGTCTTACATTCGGAGATTCTATGCTCATTAGGTGGCACGGCCATGCATGCTTCGAATTCTCGAACGGTTCCACAACGATAGTTATTGATCCGCACGATGGCCGCTCTTTAGGTATCAAACCTCCGGTCGCTTCCGCGGATGTCGTACTGATCACCCATGAACACTATGATCACAACAAACCCCGTGTCATCAAAGGAGAACATGTTGATTTCCTCGGTCGCAATGGTACATTCGATGCCAAAGGCATAACCGTCACAGGATTCCCCTCCTTCCACGATTACTCCGAAGGCTCCGAGAGAGGCTTCAATACCATCTACAAGTTCATCATGGATGATGTTTCGATCTGCCATGTAGGTGACCTTGGTTGCATACCGCCCGAAGATATCATCGAGCAGATCAAAGGGGTCGATTTCCTATTCATCCCCGTTGGCGAGGTCTACACGATGGACCTCTCAGACATTAAGACATTCATAGAATTGGTCAATCCAAGGATAGTAGTTCCAATGCACTACCTCGTTGGCGGACTCTCTTTCCGCCTCGGACCTCTGGATAACTTCCTCAACATCATACCCAACGATGCAGTGGATTTCGTAGGCAACGAGATAGACGTCACAGCTTCCGAAATGTCCGATACCAGAGAATGCTGGGTATTTGATAATTGAATCTGCGACCATAGGATTATCGGTCGAATCGGTAGCCGAGTATTCAAAAAACGGCGGAATCAATAGAGGTTCAATCCGTCCTCGATTTTTCCCATCTCTATAGGAGTGGTTATATCCCCTACGAGTGCTCCCTTCGAATTTGCGAGCACTCCTGCTCCGACCATACGGGAACCGTGGTTGACAGAGGTTCTCTGGGCCTCCACCTTTAGAATATCCTTGATAAGAGCCAAATCATCCTCGGAAGCATCAGCGTGACAGATGCATCCCTTGTTGGTGGCCCTGCAGACAGATCCAACAGTTTTGATTCCAGCGACTGTTGCAGGGACGCATTCCACACCGAGGGCCTCGGAGATGGCTTTGATGACCTTCTTAGAATAATCTGGATTGACCAATGCGCCGTTGTCGTTAGCTAGGATATTGTTTCCCGCGGCATTGAGCGCATCGTCCAATGCGAAAACAGGCAGCAGCTTCTCGATATCCGAGATCTCCCTCTCCTCGGAGAGGCCTGATACCACTGCACCGTTTGAATTCATGACGACAAGTGACCCGACCACGAATGATCCGGCCACTGTCGTCAAATGGGTTTCAACCTCCAATGCCTCTTCCACATCTTTCACGAAGAGCGGATCGGCATCTGCTGCGATGAGTGAGACACTCTCGTTTGAAACTGCGAACACACCGATATTTGGGTTTCCTGCATAGCGCGAGAATCTCATCATCATATCACCTTCACTCTGCGAGTGAGACTTCAACAAGTCCGTCGTCGAACTTGGCTGCCTTGACGGTGATCTTGTTCGGAGGGTTGCGGATTCCGTTCGCCCAGAGCTTGTCGTTGACGGATGCGTCGAGCCAAACCTGCTCGAGATCTGCCTTCATGTGCCTTGCGACGTTCTCCCTGACCTCTTTGACAGCGCGGTTTGCCCTGCGTGTGCGGGG
>DAXB01000029.1:14258-34599 GCA_002506175.1 Methanomassiliicoccaceae archaeon UBA113 | reverse complement strand
TGGCTCCGAATGCCATGAAGATGACATCCCATTTTCCCAGAACCTTATCAAATTTAGATTGTACGTTCTCAGTTTCCATAGAAAGTCTCCTCCGTCTTGCAGCTGGTTTTCTTAGAAAATGACTGTTTTAGTCCGGGGAGAATATTGCTAAAAGGTTGATATGCATGAAGAATCAGTTCACTTTTTCTTTCAGTCAATTCACTCACCCCCATTGAACCGTGTGTTTTCGGTTCGTTCATCATATTCTAACGGTAATGTTTTCTACGACAATTGTAGTATTTATTATTGTTCGAACAAATAAAATTTTAAGAATATATTACAATTTTTTTGAGTTTTGTTGGATGAATATACATCCAACTATATTTTTTGTACAATATAAAAAACAATAAAAGATAATCAGAAAAATACATTAAAAAATCAATAAAAAGAATGTAATCTCTCAATAATACAAAAATCGTAACGACTGTCGAGGCAGTACGATATATTCGGCCTTTTGATTCACAATCCGTTGAATTGAAAAAAAATCGATATGTATATATATTGAATAAAGTGGAACTTTTTGTTTTTGACTAATGTATGTATATTATTTTAAACAGCGATAGAATTGTTTTCTCACGGTCCGGACGGCGCAGAATAAGCATAAGCTAATTACCACAGGGGGGTGGACAAAATCGATGAAAACGTATTGTCGGATCTTTTTTGACGATGCTGTGCATCATGCAAGTTTGTGATTGGCAAATTGTGTGATTTGGAGAGTCTGCCTAACACTTATCCTGTTGATAGATTTCTTCAGTTTTTTCGTGAAGATGCTGATGATTTGCCGCGAATGTCCACACATTTCTCTTCGATCGCTATCTCGACGTTTTCATTGCACGGGTTATTCGTTTGAGAGACGTAGTTAAACGCGTTTGTCCCAGAACGATCGCTCATCATTTTGGAACTACACCCATCGAACAATCTCCCAGCCGCCAGGAGATCGATCATCATTCATGCTTCTTATTGCCCACCCTTGCCCTGTGGTGGCTCCGAATAGTGTTCATCCTGTTCTTCGTTCCGAACAGGTTATGCATCATTCTTCATGGCCGCTAGGTAACAGATGAAGATCCGTTCATCATCACGTCTTGATATTCTCTATTATAATATAGAGTAAAGAACACACGTGGAAGACTGCTCTTATTCCACCCATATCCTTTTTGTTATCAGTTTGATGATCCGTCTTTGTCGGGACGCGGCATCAACATCATGTTTGGATGAAAAATGATTCTCCTTACTATTTATTCTTGTTTAAACAATAAACATTTTTAACAAAAAAATAATTTCAAATCGTAAATATGATGGATGTATAATCATCCATCAAATTAATCGATTTCTTTTATTTACAAGTTTAAAAATTGGTCATTTTTTGGTAATAAAAAGATGTAAAAAAACAATAAAATGAAAAAAATGATGTTTTTTTAATAAATCAGTGCCGATAATAAAGTGGATTGCCAATGAGGAAAGAAATGGAAAAAATAGATACAATTAAATACTAACAAAAACAGTTGTTCTTGTACTCAACAAAGTTAGAAACGGAGGAGTATCAAATGGACGCAAATGAGAAAGCATTGTATGACGCAATGGTTGCATGTAAGGTTCCCGGAATCATAGATGCAGTCAACGCAGCTGACGCAGCCGGAATGGCACCCACAGCAATTATCGACACCATGGCCGGAGCCATGTCCGAAGTCGGAGTTCTTTTCGAGAGGGGAAGAATCTTCCTCCCCCACGTTCTTTCAGCAGCAGCTGGAATGAACAAGGCAATGGAGATCCTTGGACCCAAACTCTCAAAGGACGGATCAGTCGCAGCAAGGGGACTCGTTGTTATGGGAACAGTCGAGGGAGATGTCCACGACATCGGAAAATCCATCTGTTCCACCATGCTTCAGTGCGCTGGATTCGAGATCCACGATCTCGGAAGGGATGTGCCTCTCGGAAAATTCATCGAGGAGGTCAAGGGAGGATGCAACTTCTGCGGAATGTCTGCACTCATGACCACAACAATGACCGGAATGAAGACCGTCATCGAGATGATGAAGACTGAGGGAATTCGTGACAAGGCAAAGGTCATGATCGGTGGAGCACCTGTCACACAGGCATACTGCGACAAGATCGGAGCAGACATCTACGGAGAGTCCGCTTCCGAGACAACCGAGAAGGCAAAAGCCGTCACAGAGTGATTTTTTTAACCAGGTGAATAAGATGGTTGTAGATTACGTAACTAGAATGGGAGACGGAAGAAGGGTCAGGTTGACCAAAGAGCAGATCATGTCCGATATCGTCGCGGGAATGTCCGACGGAGTCGACGCAGCATGCGTCCCCGAGCTTTCCCAGGATGAGCTCGACCACATCTGCGAGGTCGTTTGCGACCAGAGTAAGATCACCAGCATCGAGGCAGGAAAGGAAGTCGTCCTCTCCAAGGATGCTGGAGCAATCAAGTTCAACCAGGACAACGGAGGATCCGGAAACGCAATGCCCTGCATGGGACGTCTCGAGGGAATCCTCGTTTACGAGAGAGCATTCGGATTCGATTCCATGGAGCTCGCATGGATGGACTACAGTGTCAAGCCTGTCAAATCCATCATCAACTGCGAGACCGCCAACTACGAGCAGATGGCCCTGATGACCACTATTCCTCTCATCATGGGAGCCATGCCCAACCTCGGACTCTATTACGCACCTGACGGACCCCACCCGAACCCCACAGACCTGATGAGGGAGTTCAAGATCGAGGAGTCCATGGCATCCTCCGAAGCAGCCGCAGAGCAGCTCATCAAGGACATCCACTACACATGCCAGGAGATCGAGAAGGTCGGATGCGAGGGATACAACTTCGACACAGTCGCCTCCGCAGGAGACGCAGAGTTCTACGCAACCCTGAAGGGAATCGAGGACTACAGGAAGATGAACCCCAATGCATACATCGAGTGCGGAATGTCCGCTGAGAACGTTCTCGGAATACACGGACAGATGGAGTACGACGGAAAGATCCTCGGAGGAATGTACCCCCACGAGCAGGTCAAGGTTGTCGAGAAGGCCGGAGCCAACATCTTCGGAGCCGTCGTCAACACCAACACCTCCAAGAGTTTCGCATGGAACGTCGCACGTTCTGCAGTCATCACCAAAGAGTGTGTGAAGACCGCAAAGATCCCTGTCCACGCAAACATGGGAATGGGAGTCGGAGGAATTCCGATGTGCGAGCTTCCCCCCGTTGACATCACTGGAAGGGCAGCGAAAATCCTAATTGATATCGCCAACATCGACGGTATCTAGGTTGGAGCCGGTGACCTCGCCTCCATGGCAGTCGCCCACGGACTCTGTTCCGGAATGGGAGGAATGAGGACAACCGGAGACCTTGTGTGCAGGATGCAGTTCGCAAAGAGCATGAAGATCGCAGACGCAAAGAAGTACGTCGCAGACAAGCTCGAGATCGATCCGTTCCAGCTCACCGAGGAGAACTACGTTAGGGACATCCGTGAGCAGCTCGGAATGGGAGTCGTTACCGGACAGCCCAACACACCCAAGGGAATGCCTGCCAAGATGAACATCGAGAAGGTTCTCGGTATCGAGATCAGCAGCTGTGAGCACTTCAGGCAGCAGGTCCTCAGGAACTGACGATTACAAAACTAGCTAGTGAAACAGAGGGCCGGAAACGGCCCTCTTCTTAAAATACCAAATAGGGGAAAAAAAATGGACACAATAGCAATGGCACTTAATGCAATCATCGTGGTTGTTTCGCTCATTGCCATCGGTTTCTTCATCCGTGACTGTCTTCACCATAAGGAAGACTTCAAGAAGGAGTGGAAAGCCGGAGGAATGAGGAAGACAGCTATCGCAACGCTGTTCGGTAACATCTGGTTATTCTTCGATGTTATCGGAATCGGATCATACGGTCCCTTCACTGCCACATTCAAACTGACAAAGATCTGCCGTGACAAATACATCCCTGGAACCCTCCAGGTCTCATGTGTCGTCTACCAGATGATCGCAGGAGTCTTCTTCATCACAAACGTTGAAGTCGATGTCGTCACACTCGCATGCTGTATTGGAGCATGTGCAGTAGGAGCATACATCGGAGCATACTTCATCTCCAGGCTCAACCTCAACAAGATCCGTATCGCAATGGGATGCGCACTCATCGTTGTCGCAGCAGTCCTCATCCTCGGACTCATGGGACTCACCTCCTTCGAGGGAACCGAGCTCGGACTCAGCGGATGGAAGCTCATCCTCATCACAATCATCTGTCTCGTCCTGGGAGCACTCATGTCTCTCGGAATCGGATGCTACGCACCCATCATGGCCTGCGTATCACTCCTCGGAATGGACCCGCACACCGCATTCCCCATCATGATGGGATCCTGTGCAGTTCTCATCCCTGTGTCTGCAATCCGTTACCTGCAGGACAGTTACAACGCACCCAAGCCGACATATGACAGGAAGATCGCAGTCATCTTCAGTACGATCGGACTGATCGGAGCATTCGTCGCGATGTTCATCATCACGAGCATGCCTCTCCAGTACCTCAAGATCCTCGTCATCATCGTCCTGCTCTTCGTCGCAGCTCTCATGCTCAAGGATGGACTCGCCAAGAAGGGCGATGCCGTCGCAGAGGCAGAGGATGCTGAGATGGAAGCGATGTGAATTCAGCCGTAAGGTTGACAAACTCTAAAACGGGAGGGGCGGGGAAACCCGTCCCCCAACCCGTCAATACTTTATCGTCGTTTTTACGTAGTTAATAGTTAAGTACAATCTGGAACGTACAGGGGGGTGATTGACAATGGACGGAGACAAGTGGGAGATATTCGCCCCCATTCTATTCGATAGGTTAGGCGGTATCATAAGGGGATACATGTCCAGCCAGGTCACGGCATACGGGCTGTCCGGAACCCACTGCATGCATCTTATCGCCATCGATCTTCTCGATTCACCCACAACCACGCAGCTGGCGAATTTCCTGGACATGGACCAGGGGAACGTGTTCCGTTCGGTTCAGCATCTGTCATACCTCGAGATGGTGACGACCGATAAGGATACAGTAGGTCCGCGTAATTACAGGATCTATTTGACGGATCTCGGGAGGGAACTCGAGGACCATATCCTTAAAGGACTCAGTAAGGAGATGAGCCAGAGCTTCGAAGGGATCTCGGAGGACGAGATAACGATAATGAGGGATGTCATAGTGAAGTTCCTCAGGAATTCAAATCCATCATTCGGTTCCAGCATGGATCCAAGTCAGGTTTACGGCAACTATGTGGATATCATAGACCCGGGGGTGGATGCATCGTCTGTTCCCAGGGAGCGTATATCGAAGGAACAGCCAATCGTTCATGAGAGCAATACGCCCAGGCAGAACGCCAAGGATACGGTGGTCATCATCGCGCCTTCCACCGAGGGAGGTCAGCTGGGATATGTGTTCTCGATCTATGAGTCCGGGAAGTTGGCCATACGTTCTGCCATGTTCACGAATCAGAACGAGTGCAGAGCGACTGTCGATAAGATGATGCGTTGCGCGGATTCTTCGATATGCGATGTGACGTTGAAGAAACCCAGGCTCGCACAGGGTAATGCGGTGTACGAGATATCCTATGCGCAGAGCGGTAAGTTCGTTTTCAAGTTGATCACACAGTACCGCGAGGTGCTGTTGGTATCGAAGGAATATTCCAACAAGACCTTCTGCAAGAGGGATATAGAATCCCTGAGGCAGAATCTTCCCTACGCAAGTATTTCGGACGTAGGGCTGTGAGTTTTCGACTGGGTTCCTCTCTATGATTTTATACATAGAGGCGGGTACTCTTTTTTGGTGGTTTGTTGACCGACATATTGACCAGAAGGGGCGACGGACGCAGGTTGCATCTTACCAGGGAACAGGTCATGGATGAGATACTTGCTGGTATGGCGGACGGTGCCGATGCAGCTGATGCTCCCGATCTCACACAGGATGATATTGAGCGTATGTGCGACATCATATGCGACCCGAGCAACATAGTGGGTGTCGAACCCGGTGAGCAGGTCATAGTCACCAAAGATGGGGGAGAATTCAAGTTCTCGCAGGACAGCGGAGGATGCGGGGTCGGAATCACGAGCATATCTCGTGCCGCAGCGGTCCAGATGTATGAAAGGGCATTTGCATTCGATACCCTTGAACTGGGTTGGATGGATTACAGCTTCAAGCCTCTGAAGACTGTCGTTTACGAGGAGATGGTGACGTACGAGCAGATAGTGGAAACCGTCATCCCACCTTTCATGTACGGAGCCATGCCGAACATGGGGCTGTACTATGCTCCAGACGGCCAGTTCCGTAATCCGAACGATCTGATGAGAGTATCCAACATGGAGGATTCCATGGAGCAGTCGGAATTGGCTGCGGAGCAGCTCGTAGGGGACATGGAATACATAACCGGCCAGTTCACCAAGATCGGTCTGGAGGGATTCGATTTTGATACTACCGGTTCAGCCGGTGATGCGGAATTCGTGGCAACCCTCAGAGGGGCCGAGACGTACAGGAAACAGGATCCGAACGCTAACATCATAATAGGGATGTCCTCGGAGAGCATCCTCGGACTCCACGGATTGATGGAGTACAAGGGCTACAGGGTCGCCGGAATGTATCCTGCCGAGCAGGCCAAGATGGCGGAATTGTCGGGAGCCAATGTTTTTGGAGCAGTGGTCAACACAAACAGCTCGAAATCATTCCCATGGAATGTAGCACGCGCTACGACTATAATCAAGAAGTGCACATCGGAGGCCAATATCCCCGTTCACGCGAACCTTGGAATGGGTGTGGGAGGAATCCCGATCTGCGAGGTAGTGCCGACGGACACAGTCGGAAGAGCCGGAAAGATCCTTATCGAGTTGGCCCACATCGACGGAGTATAGATCGGAGTAGGAGACCCGAATGCCATGGCGGTGGCGCACAGCCTCTGTTCAGGAATGGGAGGGATACGCACGGCAGGAGATCTCGTCAGCAGGATGGAGCTTTCGAAGAACATGAAGATCGGAAAGGCCAAGGAGTATGTCGCAAAGAAACTCGAAGTGGATCCGTTCGAACTCACGAATGAGGGGCTCATGAGAGAGATGAGAGAGGATCTGGGGATCGGTGTCATCACAGCTGTTCCCGGAATACCCAAAGGCACGACGGCGAAGATGAATATCGAGAGTCTGTTGGGTATAAAGATTAATTCATGTGAGCATTCACGCTCCATGCTTAGAAACTGATTTTTTCTTTCTTCCGACCTCTGGTCGGAAGAATATATATTTTACACGCGCATGTACAGAGTATGACCGATCAGATCGAGGAAACGATCAAAAAGTATGCGTTGCAGAACGCAGTGTTCTTCAAAGGCAAGGCCAACCCGAAGGCGGTTGTCGGAAAAATCCTGGGTGAATGCCCCGAGTACAGAGCAAAGGCGGGGGAGATCACACCCCTTATCGAACAGCTCGTGGAAGAAGTAAACAGGATGGAGCCCGAGGCTCAGAAGAAGGCACTCGAAGAGATTGATTCCTCCCTGCTTGTCAAGGAGAAGAAGGAGCGCGAATACAGGCTCCCGGACCTTGAGGATGTCGATGGAAAGGTTGTTATGCGTATTGCGCCCGGACCTTCTGGACCGCTTCACATCGGACACACTCGCGTATCTGTCCTCAACAAGGAGTATGTGGACAGGTACGGCGGAGAGCTCGTCCTCAGGTTCGAGGATACGAACCCCGAGAAGCTGGAGCCCGATGCGTACGACATGATCGTAGAGGATCTTGCATGGATGGGCGTCAAGTGCGACCGCACATACATCCAGTCTGATAGGTTCGAGATCTATTACGATTATACGAAGCAACTCCTTGAGCAGGGTCACGCTTATGTATGCACATGCAACGGGGACCACTGGAGGGAACTCAAGGAGAATATGCAGGCATGTCCCTGTCGTGACCTCCCTGTGGAGACTCAGATGGAGAGGTACGACAAGTTCTTGGCAGGAGAATACGGAGACGGAGAGGCAGTCGTTGTTGTGAAAACCGACCTGCACCACCCCAACCCAGCCATCAGGGATTTCGTCGGTCTTAGGCTTGTCTCCCGTGCATGCCACCCTAGGAAAGGCAACAAGTACATCGCATATCCGATGATGAACCTGTCAACAGCAATCGATGATTACCTTATGGGCATGACCCATGTCATCAGAGGAAAGGATCACCTCAACAACACGTTCAGGCAGGAGTATGTCTTTGACTATTTCGGATGGAAGAAACCCAAATACTACCACAACGGACTCGTCAACATCCCCGATACGGTTCTCAAGACCTCTCTCATCAAGAAGAGCATCAACGAGGGCGAGTACTCCGGATGGGACGATGTCAGGACCGGAACTGTCAGGGCCCTGCAGAGGCGCGGAATTACGCCCGAAGCCATCAAGAGATACTGGATCGAGGCAGGACTCAAACCTGTGGATGTGCAGTTCTCATGGGATGCGCTCTTCCAGATGAACCGTGATGTCATCGATCCCAATTCCAACAGGTACTTCTTCGTCAACAGTCCTGTCAAGTATGATATCGCTGGAGTCGATGTCATCGAGGGGTCCGCACCCAAGCACCCCGATCATCCCGAGAGGGGATCTAGGCAGTTCAGCCTCAAGGATTCCAAAACAATATTCCTTGCAGCTGACGATTCCAAGACCTTCGAGGAGTCCAAGAGGATCAGGCTCAAGGATCTGTGCAACATCTCCTACGGAATTCCGGCCAAGTATGACGGAAACGACGTATCGGTCCTCAAGAACGGAGTGCGTGCCGTCCAGTGGGTCGGAGCCGATGGGGTCGAGGCGGAGCTCCTCATGCCCGACGGAACGATTCAGAAGGGAATGATCGAGTCGTCCATCCTCAATGAGGCAGGACCCATGGTCCAGCTCGAGAGGGTCGGATTCGCTAGGATCGACAAGGTCGACGGAAAGAAGGCCAGCCTGGTCTTCGCACACCGCTGAAAACAATTCGGGGGCGGTTTCCCGCCCCTATTTTTATTTTGTTGAACTGAAAGCCTGTCGGGACGGATTCAAATCCTTCCCTTGACCCCGCGGACGTAGTCCGATACGAACTGGACACAGTCTCTGCCGTTTCTGAGGACTATTGTCATGATGTCCTCGCCGTCGACGGCTCCGTCCGCGTAAGACAGTACGGTCGAAGCCTCCCCTCTTCCAGAGTCCATGATGCATCTGAGTCCTTTGGAATGTGCGATCCTGCACATCTCCTTCGTATCCTGGATGTAATCGTCCGGGTATCCCGATGCGTCGTTGGGCCTCATTATGTAAACGATGTCATCAGCGCCGTCCAGAATCTTTTCCATCCTGTCTCTTGTGGTTGCGGCGATCATGGATATCATCTTGACGCCGTTATCCTTGCAGATGGGTTCCAATTCCCCTTTCTCTTCCAGGGGGATGTCGGGGACTATGATGTGATGGATGCCCGCATCGATGCAGCGTTTCATGAATCTGTCAGATCCGTATACGAATATCGGATTGTAGTACGTCATCATCGCAATCTTGATGTCGCAGTCTTTTCTGAGTTTCTCCACCATGTCGAATATCGTATCGGTGGTGACACCGGATGAAAGTGCTGTGGAGCATATCCCTTGTATCTCGGGGCCCCCGGCTATGGGGTCGGAGAACGGGATCTCCAGTATGATCATGTCGGCGCCGGCGGCACCAATCCCTCTGATTATGGCGGATGTCGTCTCCAGGTCGGGATATCCTGCGATGATATGCGCGGTGAGACGGAGCGAATCATTCATCGATCTCAACCCCCCTATAACGGGCGATGGCAGCTACATCCTTGTCTCCTCTTCCTGAGAGATTGATCACTATAATCTTATCCTTGTCAAGGGTCGGAGCCAGTTTTATCGCGTAAGCAACAGCGTGCGAGCTCTCAATTGCGGGGATGATCCCCTCGGTTCTCGAGAGGTACTCGAACGCATTGACGGCTTCGTCATCCGTTATCGGTACATATTCGGCGCGATCGATCGCCCTGAGGTATGCGTGCTGCGGTCCGATGCCGGGATAGTCCAGTCCTGCTGAGATGGAATATACCTCGTCGATCTGTCCGTATTTGTCCTGACAGAACAGGGATTTCATCCCGTGGAACACTCCTGTGCTGCCCTTAGCCATGGTAGCGGCATGATGTCCAGTCTCAACGCCCTCTCCGCCTGCTTCGCACCCTACGAGGTGTACGCCCTCATCATTGACGAAGTCATGGAACAACCCCATCGCGTTGGATCCTCCTCCTACGCAAGCTATGAGGTAATCGGGCAGACAGCCTTCCGCTTCCAGCATCTGTTTCTTCACTTCTCTTCCGATCACGCTTTGAAAATCGCATACCATCGTTGGGAACGGGTGTGGCCCTACGACAGATCCGATCACATAGAATGTATCCGACATACGGGTGGACCATTCCCTGAGCGTCTCGTTGACTGCATCCTTGAGCACAGCCGATCCGGAATGGACGGGGTGGACTTTTGCTCCGAGGAGCTCCATCCTGTACACGTTAAGGGCCTGCCTCTCCACATCCTTCGCACCCATGAATATCTCGCATTCCAAGCCCAGGTATGCGGCCATCGTCGCCGTTGCCACGCCGTGCTGTCCAGCGCCGGTCTCGGCTATCACGCGTTTCTTCCCCATCCGTTTGGCTAGCAGGCATTGGCCGATTACATTGTTGATCTTATGCGAACCAGTGTGGTTCAGGTCTTCTCTCTTGATGTAGACCTTCGCGCCACCCAGATCCTTTGTCATCCTCTCGGCGTAGTAAAGGAGGGATGGTCTCCCGGTGTATTTGCGGCCGAATTCTTCGAGCTCCTTCAGGAAGTCCGGATCTCTACTGTATTTTTCATATGCCTCCTGCAGTTCAAGCACCGCGTTCATCAGTGCTTCGGGAACATACTGTCCGCCGAACTCTCCGAATTTGCCGTCTTCGAATGTCATATTATCAAGTATGGTGTTTAAAAATACACTATATGAATATTTTGAACATTAATGTATAATAATGTTCATAATTATTATGATATTAGAGCTGATTGTACAATTAAATACGTTTAATTGACGATGTTCCGATGGAATAAATCGTCGTCACGATAGGGCTGCAATACATCAAACAATCATTATTTGTATGGTAATCTGTAGTAGTAGGACAAGATCGTTCTGGAATATCGCCTCTGTTTGTGCGAATGAAAAAGGTGTTTTTCCAATTAATAGTAAGTAAAATCTGTTATTTCGAACGCATTTACTTACTATGTTTTAAACATAAATCTATAATAGTTAAGGAGAGACCTTTATAAACCAGGAACATCTACGTTATGGATGGGATGGAGCACTATGAGTTTTAACTCACACAGAATTAGCATGGGCTTTAAAGGCCAGATTGACCGTTTGAAAACGGCCAAGATATCCACTTCGGATATAACAGGGAAAATCGTTTCTAAGATACCCTCTACAGAATTGGCAGAGAAGCTCACAACAAAGATCACAGCGGCAGATATCGCGGACAGGATGAAGAAAGGTGTCGACCAGGTTGCAAATTATGCGAAGAACGTAGCTGAGAAGATGCCGACGGACAAATTGTCCTCCAAAGGAGTCACCAATCTCGACAGCCGCGGATACGAGGTGTACAACATCGACGATTCCAACCAGGTGTATGTCGCAAGAGTGTCTGAGAAGGCATCATTCAGCGAAGACAACCTCATAATAACGGTGGCGGAGCCGGGAGTATTCGTCGGAGCGACCGAGAAAGTGGCACAGCTGAACGAGCCTGCAGCCGAAACCGAACCTGAAGTCGACAGCGAGTTTCTGTTTGCCAATGTCCTGCGCGGAGGTTCTGTGGACGTGCCTGTCACTATCGGAATGTACAAGGACGGGGTTGTCGAGGAGTGCAGCGCATCGGATTATTCTGACGATTACATGGATACGATCATAATCAGGCCGGTTGTCGAGGAGATATCCGAAGAGGATGCGGTTGTTGTCGAGGAGATGCCTATTGCAGAGGCACCCGTGGTAGCAGTGCTCCCGAACCTCGGAAGGATCGAGGTAGAACCTCTCGAGACCGAGACTGTGGATTCCACCGAGATGATTCAGTCGGCAGATTGTTACATCAACTCGATGACCGCCGAGTCAGCCGTCACCTCCTCCTGTGCAGCACCTCTGGAGTGCGACCCGATGAAGGATGATTCCTATTCGAAGGAGTCTCTCACACCCGTGAGGGAGAACAAGGCAACATCCAGGTCCCCTCGTTTCGTGTTCAAAGACGGAAAGCTCCAGATGGTTGCAAAGGAAGAGGATGCATCCTCATACACCGTGAACCGATCGGTCTGCATCGAGGACGAGGTATCAGGGGTCATGAAGCTGACCCTGCCGGAATTGGAGTCTTACGACGAATGTCCGGCCGATACGCCCTGCGAGCAGATCCAGGATGACGGAATGGAAGCGATTCCATTCCAGTCGAAGGAGCAGGTCAAGGGAACCGTTGTTCCAGATAAGGAGTCGGATTGCGGAAAAGTGACATTCGATTTCGAAAATCGCAGTTCAGATTACGGATTGATAGGATTTTCATTCTAAATCTGTAATTATCAAACCTTTTACCCCATCCCCCACCTTACTTTATTATATTATGTAAAGATACAGAAGAGCATGGAACTACTGTTGCAGGTCCTTGTGACAATGGCGGTTTTATTCGCTTTGGCGCGTTTCGGAGCCATCATAGTCACGAAGTGCGGACTACCCGGTCTGATCGGAGAGATTATCGTTGGTATCATCATCGCTAATATCGCGGGCGGTGCTTTCCTTCATGATTTCCTCGGAATAGTGATTGAGGATCCGATAGCCGGAACTGACAGTAGTGATGTATACAAGGTCATCTACACTCTGTCTGAGTTGGGAGTAATGTTCCTGCTGTTCACAGTGGGTTTGGAGACCAAGGTGAGTGATTTGTTAGGTTCCGGAAAGCCCGCGTTCCTGACAGCTTTGCTCGGAGTTATTTTGCCGTTCGTTGCGGGTGTCGCATTGATATTGGCTCTCGGGACCTATGATTTCAACAACGCAATGTTCCTCGGAGCGGCCATGGTTGCCACATCCGTCGGTATCACGGCTCGTATCATCAAGGATATGCAGCTGATGGATACCAAGGAGTCCCGTATCATCATCGCCGCGGCGGTCATAGACGACGTCCTTGGAATGGTGGTTCTGGCGATAGTCAAAGGTATCTCTGCATCAGGCGGAGGAATCGATGTCGTAGAGGTCCTGATAGTCGTAATCAAGGCGGTCATTTTCGTCATCGGAGCCATCCTCATAGCGAAATACGTGGTGCCAAAGGTGTATACATACTTTGATGAGAAGAAGCAGGCCAGAATTAAGGCCGGAAAGGTTCCGTATACATTCAATAAGCTGATTTTCGCAATCATTGTATGTCTTTCCATGGCGGCCATCGCGGAGTTCATAGGGCTCGCGGCCATCATCGGAGCGTTCCTTGCAGGAATGATGTTCGCCAACTATGCTTGGGAGTGGGAGCTCGATCACAAGGTCGAGGCAATCACGACCTTCCTGATTTCATTCTTCTTCGTGAATGTCGGTCTTCAGGTCAACATCAATTCACTGACGGATCTGAGCGTCCTCGTCCTGGCAGCAATAGTCATCGTACTTGCTTTGGTCACCAAATACATAGGATGCGGAGTGGGAGCAAAGATCGGGGACAAGACCGTGGACAAACAGTCATTCAACATCATCGGGGTCGGAATGATGCCCAGGGGAGAGGTCGGAATCATCATCGCATCCATAGGTCTTTCAAGCGGTGTACTGTCGGAGAACCTGTATGCCGTAGTCGTTCTGATGTCTGTGATGACCACCATCATCGCACCGCCCATCCTGTCCAAGCTGTTCAGGAAGAAGTACGAGCAGGAATACACGATCGTTCCGGAGGATCAGATCTGAGTTTTCTCTCCGATTCTGCGCTCCGAAAAACATCAAACTACTAGGGTGCGGTCCATTTGGACCGTACTCTATCTTTTTTTGTCAGCAGCCTGTTTTTCGAAGTGTCCTTCGAAACATAATTGCAACTACTATGAAGAATCGATAGGATTCCAACGGGATTTAAAAGAAAAATCTCCAGTCAAATGACTGGAGTTGTAATAAGAACCGCTGTATGTGCTTCAGACGGAGAAGAATGCTGAAGCGATCATGACGATGACGATCGTTGCGATGGCGATTCCGATGACTGCGTAGGGGCTGATCTTGAGTCCTTTCTCGTTCTCGACGTCGAAGTACCTCATCAGTCCTGCGGAAGACTGGAATCCGCTGTCGTTTTTCTTTGCCATGAGTCTTGCAATTAAAGTGAAGTATATAATATCTGTCTTAAAGGGACGGGTAGGTAATAGTAGCTTCCCATTCATCCCTTTTTTTCCGTTGCGAGGAGATGTGGTGCACCCATCGCAGAATCTATAACATCGTAATGGATGGAGGTCTGTATGGACAGGGTTGACAGATTCGCGATGGCAGGGGTCACAGGCGCATTGGTGATGTTGGCATCATTCATACTCTATGCCTTCATACCGTCTCCTGTTTTCATAATTACATTCATCCTCGGTATTGCAAGCCTTATCGGAGGATATATCCTGGTCCGCACGGAGCACAAGGCTGCGATGGCCCTGTTCGAGGCGGAAACCTGTGATCAGCAGACGGAGCCATTCATCATTGATCTGGGCGGAACATACGTGCCTGATGCGGATGCGGCCGTCATCGAGGAGCTCAGTTGATGTCAGCGCTCAACTCTCACATACTCTACTTGTTCTTCGATTCTGCCAACATGCACAGGTGGAACGATCACATCCGGCCCATAGACCTTACGGAGATGGATAAACAGGGTCACAAGGCAGCAATCTCCTGGATGTTGGGCAAGTTCGAGGAGCGTGCCGGAAACGCCATCGACTGGACCAGGCTGATAGAGCATCAGATGTTCTCATTCATTCAGCGTTCGGTTCTCACCGACCTCAAGCCTCAGGTGTTCTATAGGATGATCGAGGAGAGGCGCGACCAGGTGAACGAATATGTAGTTTCGGAATTCGACAGGCTCGTCCCGGATTCGGATTCCGCATTCAGGGGGAGGTTTATCGACTTCCTGAAAGATGGGACGAAGACCCGCGAGGATGACGTGATCCGTGCGGCCCATTATCTTGCCACTATGTGGGAGTTCAATCTCATCTACGATTCCAACAAGTCCCTCTACGGCATCGAGAAGACCAGGACGGAGATAGATGAGCAGATCAACCAGCATACCGATCTCGCAGGTGTTCGCGAGATAATGTCATCCACAAGCGATTCCCTGAACTTCATCGATCTTGTCGGACAGCTGAGGTTCCAGCAGCGTTGGGCAAGGACCCCGCGCATACCTAAGACAACGGTTCTCGGGCATTCCCTTCTGGTGGCAAATGCCATGTACCTTCATGATCTGGATTCCGGTGCATCGGACAGGCAGATCTACAACGATTACTACACCGGTCTGTTTCACGACCTCCCGGAGGTTCTAACGAAGGATGTCATCACGCCGATTAAGGTCAGCGTCTCTGGTCTTGCATCGATCCTCGATGCCTACGAGAGGGATCAGGTGGAGTCGATAATCATGCCGCTCCTGAAACCGGAATGGCACGAGGAGTTCAGGTTCATGGTTTACGATCCGTTCAGTGTCATCGATCATCCGGAGTTCGGAAGGCGTGACGGGTACGACCTGAAGACCTGCGACCTATTCGCGGCATACATGGAAGCGTACGTCTCCATCTGTTACGGTGTGTCGTCCTCCGCCCTCAGGGATGGTGAGAAGGACATCGGAAATAGGATACTTGAAAGGACGGGTAGCATCGATACCGGGTCATTGATCGAGAGTCTCCACGGAATGCGTATTTGAACTTCCGATGCATTCCGTGTCTCATGAGAAAAGATTTCGGGGCAAAGCCCTGCATTTATCCGGAGCCTGTGCTGATCATCGGAACATACAATGATGACGGTTCCGCAAACGCGATGAACGCAGCTTGGGGAGGCATCCATGAGGATACAGAAGTATCGATCTGTCTGTCTCCGGAACATAAGACCGTCAAGAACATCTTGTCACGTAAGGCTTTCACGGTCAGTATCGGTACTGCCGATACGGTCGTCCCCTGCGATTACATAGGGCTAGTATCCGGTAACGATGTTTCGGACAAGTTCGCGAAAGCGGGATTCCATGCGGTGAAGAGCGATAAGGTGGATGCACCCATGATCGAGGAGCTTCCCATGTGTCTCGAGTGCAGGTTGATCAGCTACAACGAGAAGAACTGCGAATGCATCGGGGAGATTGTGAATCTGAGCGTCGACGATTCCGTGCTGACGGACGGAAATATCGATTTGAAGAAGCTCAGGCCGATCGCATATGACGGATTCAACAAGGATTATGTAGTCCTGGGCGAGAAGGTCGGAAAGGCTTTCTCCGATGGAAAGAAACTGATTTGATTAAAAAATCCCGGGCTTTGCCCGGGTAATTGTTTTCAGTGCTTGTGATCGATGACTTCCTGTCCCCTCATGTAAGGTCTGAGGACCTCGGGGATGGTAATTGTTCCGTCCTTGTTCTGGTAGTTCTCCATGACAGCCACTACTGTCCTGGGGAGTGCGAGACCGGAACCGTTGAGTGTGTGGACGAACTCGCTCTTCAGGTGTGGCTCGGGCCTGTACTTGATCTTGGCCCTCCTTGCCTGGAAGTCTGTGAAGTTGGAACATGAGGATGCCTCGAGCCACGCATCTTTTCCGGGTGCGTAGAGCTCGAGATCGTAGCACTTTGAGCATGAGAAGCTCATGTCACCTGTGCACAGGAGCAGGACCCTGTAAGGGAGCTGGAGTCCGTTGATGATGTCCTCCGCGTTCTTCCTGAGCTCCTCGAGCCTCTCGTATGATTTGCTGGGTTCGACGAAGTTGACCATCTCGGTCTTCCTGAACTCGTGGACACGGATGATTCCCTTGGTGTCTGCGTGCTTTCCGACCTCTCTCCTATAGGATGTGAGGTTGGCCGTCAGGTAGATCGGGAGCTGACTCTTCTCGAGGATCTCGTCCTGCAGGAGGTTCGTGATGGGGACCTCGGCTGTGGGGTTGAGATACATGTCGTCCCTCTCGAGGTAGTACATGTCGTCCTTGAGGTTGGGGTACTGTCCGGTTCCGATGACCGCCGCCTTGTTGATGACGGCAGGTACGACGAGCTCGGTGTAGCCCTGGTCCTGGTGCATGTCGAGGAAGTAGTTGACGAGTGCGCGCTCGAGCCTTGCTCCGTCACCCTTCATGACGTAGAATCCGCTTCCGGCGACCTTCGTTCCTCTGTCGAAATCGATGATGTCGAGGTCCTCCGCGAGTTCCCAGTGCTCCTTGGGCTTGAAGTCGAACTTCTTCTTTTCGCCAGCCTCGTACACGACGACGTTCTCGGTGTCGTCCTTTCCGAGGGGGACTGACTCGTGGGGGATGTTCGGGATGTTGAGGACGCAGTCGGTCCTGATGTCGTCGAGCTCCGCCATCTTGGCATCGTTCGCCTTAATCTTGTCTCCGACCTCGCGCATCTCCGCGATCTTGGCGTCCTTCTCCTCTCCCTTGGGCATCTTGGAGATCTCAAGGGATACGTCGTTCCTGATCTTTCTGAGGTTGTTGTTCTCTTCTGTGAGGGATCTCCACTCGGAGTCCGCCTCGAGGAATCTGTCGAGGATCTTCTCGTCTCTGTTCCTGTTCCTGATCATTGTCCTGATCATGTCAGGATTCGCTCTGATCACGTTTACATCTAGCATCAAAATACCTCAGAATTTCTTTTGGGAGAGTGATGTCCATGTCCTCTTGTCCGTGAGGATCATAACCCCGCCGCGGACGTCGACGACGACCGCTCCGGTATTCTCCTCGATCTCTTCTGCAACGGATTTGGCTCCGTCGTCGGAGTTTGACAGGACCTTGACCTTGATCAGACGGTTCTTCTTGAGCTGGTTGACAATCTCATCGTAGAGTCCCTGGTCGAGACCGTCCTTTCCCACGTGTACGGTCGGGTTGATCTCGTTGGCGCGCCTGATGAGTTCTTTCCTGGCATCCTTCTCCGTCATGATTTTTGCTCCTTGATGTACGGATAGCGCCGTACTTCGCCGCATTTGTCACATGTGATGCAGACCTTGTGGTTGGACAGACGTACTCTGCAACTGATTCCCGGCACCAAGGCCACGTGGCAGTTCTTGCAGTATTTCCTGTCCTTCGGCATCTTGACGCGCGCCTTCATTCCGACGCTCCTGGCAATCTCCACGTATCTCCTGGATCTGTCGTCCCTGCCGTCCTTGGCGGCCTGTGCGGACAGGTCCATTAGAGTGTCGATGCGGTGGGCGCCGATCTCGGATACTGTTCCGTTCGGGATGCGACGTCTAGACATATGCGCTCTATGTGACCGACAATGAGCCCACTATAATAAAGTAGCGCGTTCACGCGGGCAGTAATGATAGGAGGTACTCGCGGAGGTCCGATTCCTCTCCTTCGAAGTCCGCATCGTCGCCAGCATATGTGTCGAACAGGAAGATGGCGTAATCATGGAATGATTTCACGCACTCGTCCCAAGAAGGCTTGCTGGCATGTATGCCTATCGCCTCGCAGTCAAGGGTCCATAGCCTCTGTCCGCAGTCATATCCGGGAACAGCGGTTATCGGGTTGAGGAGGCTTCTGTCTCCATCTGCCGACATCATCCTGTGGAACTTCACCTCGGGGAATTCGTAGCACCCGCTCACTTTGTCGACGGATACGATATCTCCCGCGTCGTCCCTTGTGATAAGGCCTATGACTATGAGCGGGCCCGCGGATGCGAACCGGGGGATGTCGGATGGATCTATGTTCTTGTCGAATGTTATCGGGATGAGCCTCCCGTCGCTGGAGATGTTCCAGCGATTCTTCTTTACAGAATCTCTCGTGATGATTCCTAGCGCAGCTGATATCTCGTCCGTGCGTTCGGTGTATTCGGACATCTTGGGTATGTCTATGCCGACGAATGTTCTCGTATAAGCCCGGGAACTGTACTCGAGCCTGTATCCTTCGAGGTGGCGTGTGAGATCGATGAGATCCTGCGCTACCGCCTTCCTGGATTCGATGTCGGGGAACGTGTCCTCCATCCATGAGCCTATTGCTCCTTTCCCGAGGAATCCCAATGTGGCCATCAGGGTGTTCATGGCAGATTCCAAGGCTGCCTCGTTCCCTTTGGACGGGCCGGATTCCAGCGTTCCGTCCGAACCGCCGGTTTTGAGCTTGAATTTCTCTCTGAGTTCTTCGGGGATCCTGTTCTGGATCCTCATTTCCAGTCTGACATCCATGCATCCGATGTCTGTCAGAAGTTTCTGAACATCGACCATAACGTTGCCGGCAACGGCGATAGGGGTCCCTGAAGTATCATCAGGGTCCGAAGAAACGACCTTGAATCCGAAAGAGTGCATCGCCCTCCTTATCGAGGACCGATACTATAACTTTCTCGGTCATACGCGTTAATTAACCGAACGGATGCCTGCAACGGCTTTTCTGGTCCAGCGTTTATTAATATCTGAAACAGGTTTTCAGTCGTATGTTCAAAAAATCGATTCTCGCCCTCGTCGCGATGGCGGCAGCATTCCTGCCCGTCGGATTCATCGGAACCGATGGCGCGGAGCCTGTGCTCACCGTTGCACCGATGGTGTCGAACAAGACATGGCTCGAGGAGTGGTTCTCGGACCCTACAGTCGTCTGGACTGTCGTCGTTCTCCTGATCTTCCTCGTTCTCATCGTAGCTTGCTTCATGTACCTGAAGAAGCTCGACAGCTGAACTGAAAACCAAGGGGAAAACCCCCTTCTTATTTTTCTTTATAAATCGTCGAGTTTTCGACAGTTAATACCCATTTACCCGAACATAAGGTTTATATGGGCGTTGTCAATCGTCCGAGACAGAGTATAGGGAAACGACCTAGGCGTTATATACAGCGTCAGGGTTGCTAGCCCTCGTCACAATCACAATTTGGTGGTGCAAATGGTAAGAAAGCCCGCATCGATGTACAGAGAGATCAAAGGACAGGCATACACCCGCCGCGAATACATGGGTGGAGTTCCTGCAAGCCGTGTTAGCCAGTATGAGATGGGAAACCTCAGGGATGAGTTCCCCGTCACACTCACACTCAAAGTGAAGAATCGTGTCCAGATCAGGCACACCTCAATCGAGGCAGGCCGTATCGCAGCAAACAAGGTTCTCACCTCACAGGCAGGAGTTTCCAACTACCACATGACCGTCAGGGCATACCCCCACATCGTTC
>DAXB01000029.1:0-14047 GCA_002506175.1 Methanomassiliicoccaceae archaeon UBA113 | reverse complement strand
GAAAAGAGTTCGTCAACTGATTCGAGATGTTCAATTTCGAATTGGATAACATCGTTGCGTGGATCCGCGACGGAGGATATTCCTCCGTCGCTCTCCAGTTGCCCGAAGGTCTGAAGATCAGGGCGACTGAAATCTCCGATTACCTGTCCGAGAGGACGGGGGTGAAAGTTCTAATCATAGGTTTCCCGTGTTATGGGGCCTGCGATCTTTTCGATTATCACGGTTTGGCTGACGCGTTGGTTCATTTCGGCCATTCTCCGATTCCGTCTCAGGGGGACGATCATAACGTTCTGTACGTCGAGTCCCGCTCTGAGATAGGTTTGGACGCATCTTCCGTCGGTTGCCTCAAAGACATTCCGGAGAGGATAGGCCTTCTGGCAACCATCCAGTATCTGGACCTGATTCCGGAGATGGCATCGGTTCTGGAGAGTACGGGCAGGAAGGCGTTCATAGGCAAAGGAGATGACAGGATATGTTATCCGGGTCAGGTCCTCGGATGCAACAGCAGCTCGGCAGAAGCCGTTCTGGATGATGTCGATGCGTTTCTGTTCATCGGCGAGGGTGATTTCCATCCTCTCGCAGCAGCTTTCGGCGTGAAGAAGGAGGTATTCGTTTTCAATCCGGTGACATCCGAGCTCAGGAACATGTCCGAGACAAGGGACAGGATCCTCAGAAGAAGGTTCGCCGCTATACAGACCGCAAAGGATGCGGACAGTTTCTTGGTGATCGTATGCAGTAAAGTGGGACAGAACCGTTCCGCAGAGGCTGACAGGGTGATCGATCTTATCAGATCCCACGGCAAGAAGGCTTACAAAGCTGTCATGGAGGAGATAACTCCGATGTCCCTGATGGCTTACCGTGTGGATGCCTATGTCAACACCGCTTGCCCGCGTGTCGCGATGGATGATTCCGCAAGGTATGATCATCCGATGCTCACTGTCCCGGAGCTTGAGATAGTGCTCGGAGACAGAACCTGGGACGATTACAGGTTTGATCAGATCACACCGTCCAATTGTCCAAACAGATTCTGCCAGTAAGCCTTCTGTACTAATTATATTAAGTAGGATTCCATCGAGGTATTATGTTCACCACGGAATCTCTTCTCTCGAGTGATTTGCCGAAGGTGCGTGTCGGAATAGGGCGCGGCACCGATGCGGGAAACGTGGAGAGAAGCGTTGAGGCGATGAAGCAGTATGATGTGAGGATCTATGACGATCCAGAGAAGCTCGCGGACGATCTTGCGGAAGGCAGGATCGATGCGGCTATACGCGGTGACATGTCGTCATCGGTTTTGCTTCCCATCCTCAAGAAGAAACTGGGAGTAACGGCTCTGGAGAGGATAGTATTCCTTGAGCTGCTCAGCGGAAAGATGATTATTATGGCCCCGGTCGGTATAGACGAGGGATGGACCGTCGGACAGAGGGCAGAGCTTGCCAGGAAGTCCGTCGCGATGGCCAAGAGGGTCGGTCTGGGGGAGAAGATTGCTGTGATGTCCGGAGGAAGATGCGAGGATGTCGGAAGATGCAAGGCCGTTGACAGGTCCATCGCCAACGCTCGCGAAATCTCCAAGACCCTCCAGGACGAAGGGTATGATGCATATCACTGCCAGATCCTCATAGAGGATGCCGTGAACAAGGCGGACATCCTGATTGCTCCGGAAGGGATCACGGGCAACATAATATTCAGAACCCTCCATTTCATCGGAGGGGCAAAGGCTCTGGGCGCACCCATTGTGAACATAGACAAGGTCTTCATCGACACATCCAGGGTGAAGACAGATTACACTGATTCCATCGCATTGGCGATGAGATTAACGGAGGAATGAGAATGTATCTAGAGATAGACGGAGGCTATGCGGGAATCAGGTTCTCTGCATGCCACTTCATACCTAGGCACGAGAAGTGTTCCAGGCTCCACGGACACTCGTACATCGTCCGCCTCAGACTCGAGGGAGATATCGGGGCAGAGGGCATGATCATGGATTTCGTCGTATTGAAGAAGAAGCTGAAGGAGATGATAGACGAGGTCGACCACAAGACCCTCCTTCCCACCAAATCCAAGGATGTCAGCCTCAATGTCACGGACGAATCCGTCGAAGCATTGTGCGACGGAAAGAGATACGTGTTCCCCAGGTGCGATGTCACCCTGCTTGACGTCCCGACCACCACGGCTGAGGAGATGAGCAAGATGATGACGCTCCGCATGGTTAGGGAGATAGAGTTCCCCGATAACGTCAGATCCGTCTCCATCGGGCTCGATGAGGAGCGCGGACAGACGGCATGGTACACAGAGGTATTGTGATGCCCAAAGCCGTGGTCCTCTTGTCAGGGGGATTGGATTCGACCACATGTCTCGCACAAGCCATCGCCGATGGATGCGAACCCACCGCCATCAGCTTCAGGTACGGGCAGAGGCACACGAAGGAGCTCGAATCCGCAGCCAATGTCTGCAAGCATTACAATGTGAACCATGTGATCATCGACCTCAACCTCAGTTCTTTCCGTTCCGCACTTACCAGGAAGGACATAGATGTCCCGATGGATCGCGAGGGAGAGCTCAGCGACGAGATCCCGGTGACCTATGTCCCGGCCAGGAACATAGTCTTCCTAAGCATCGCAGCAGGACTGTGCGAGTCCATCGATGCGGACAGGATCTACATCGGAGTCAACGCAGTGGATTACTCGGGATACCCGGATTGTACCCCGCAGTTCATACAGTCTTTCCAAGAGATGCTCTCCAAGGGAACGAAGGCCGGTGTGGAGGGACATCCGATCCAGATCGTCACTCCCATAGGTATGGATTCCAAGGCGGACATCGTCAGAAGGGGAAAGAGGCTGGGGGCGCCGCTCCACCTCACATGGTCATGCTACAACGGCGGAGAGAAGGCGTGCGGACACTGTGATTCATGCAGGCTCAGGCTGGCAGGATTCAAGGAAGCAGGATTCAAGGACGAGATCCCTTATGAAGATATGTGAGATTTTCAGATCCATTCAGGGCGAGGGCCTGATGATGGGCGTCCCCACCGTCTTCGTCAGGACGGTAGGATGCAATCTGCGTTGCTCATGGTGCGATACGCAGTACTCTATGGACGGCGGTAACGAGATGTCGGTTTCTGACATCATGGTCGCGGTGGGCGATGCCAAGCATGTTTGTGTCACCGGGGGCGAACCCCTTCTTCAGGAAGAGATGCCGGATCTCCTCAGAAGGCTCATGGCTGCGGGGAAGCAGGTTGTTCTCGAGACCAACGGTTCGGTCGACCTCAAGGATGTTCCCGTATCTCCTCTGATGCTCATCAGCATGGACGTAAAATGCCCTTCTTCGGGTATGACGGATAGGATGCTGGTTTCAAATCTGGAGCACCTGTCTAAGAAAGATCAGCTCAAATTTATCGTGAAGGATCAGACGGACTTCGATTTCGCCGTCGGATTCCTAGAAGAGCACCCTGTATATACGAACATCATATTCGGGCCGGTCGGAGGAACCGACAGGCTCGAGTGGCTCGTAGGAAAAGTTCTTTCGAGCGGTATCGATGCAAGGGTGCTCCCGCAGCTCCACAAGATAATCTGGGGCGATAGGAAATCGGTTTGAAAGGTGAATACAATGATGTGGACAGACAGATACGACGATCTTCACAAGTTTGCCAGATATATGGGACACGGCGGAAACAGGCTCAACATCCTCTTCCGTTACTCCGTTGCATCGGAGTTCGATGAGGAGACCAACAAGATCGTCCCGGTGAAATCGGACAATCATTTCAGAGATGAGACATGGGTCTGCTGGGATTCCATAATCTGCGCAATTCGTCAGTCTAAAACCAGAGTGGATGATGAGGTTCTCGAGTACGATCCAGACGAAGAGGACATAAAAGAGAACTGATCATCCTGCGCGGTTGTTCGCGCACCTTCTGAGGAAGTCTACGATGCACTGTTCGATCGTCCCTTCCTCATCATAAGAAACCTTTATCCCGGCCTGCTGGAGGATCTGAATGCCGTGCATCCCGATTCCTCCGGTGAGGACCGCATCCGCCTTCAGAGTAGTTATGGCCTTGGCGACGGCCACTCCGGCTCCTTCGGGTGAATCGGCGAACTCATTCTCGATCACATGGTAATCCAAAGTATCGGAATCGACCACGAGGAAGAAGGGCGCGTGGCCGAAGTCCTCGGCCACGTATGAGTCCAACGTCTCCCCTTCGGAGACTGCGACTATTATCATCTCACTCGACCGTTTTGACAATCTTGTCTACGATTCCTTTGAAGGCCTTCGAGGATGCGGAATCGGGGTACTTGACGACAACGGGCATTCCGCCGTCTCCGCACTCGACGATTCCAGGTTCGATCGGGATGCGTCCGAGGAACTGGACGTTCAGATCTTTGGCTGTCGCCTCTCCCCCTCCGGATTTGAAGATGTTGGTGACCTCTCCGCAGTGGGGGCAGACGAATCCGCTCATGTTTTCGATGATTCCGATAATGGGGATCTTGGTCTCGGCTCCGAACACCAGGGATTTCCTGCTGTCGAGCAATGCGACGTCCTGAGGGGTTGTGACGATGACCATTCCGTCTGCCTTGGGGACGAGCTGCACGATGGACAGGGCTTCGTCTCCGGTTCCGGGAGGCATATCGACCACGAGATAGTCGAGGTTGCCCCAGTTGACATCCTCGATGAACTGCTGGATGGCTCCCATCTTGACAGGTCCTCTCCACATGACAGGTGTGTCCTTGTTGGGGAGCAGGAATGCCATAGACATGATCTTGAGGGATGGAGGTACCTCTATCGGCACGAGTAGCCTGTTCTCGTCTGCCATGAGCTGCTCGTTCTCGACTCCGAACATCTTGGGGATGTTGGGTCCGGTGATATCGATGTCCATGATACCTGTCTGGTATCCCATCATGGAGAGAGACATCGCGAGGTTGGAGGAGACCGTACTCTTTCCGACTCCTCCCTTTCCGCTCATGACTATGATTACATGCTTGATCTTGCCGAGTGTGTCCTTCAGCTTGGTCTGCTGTTGGATCGACTCTTCCGTGAGAAGGGGTGCGCCCGTCATCTTTATTCCTCTTGACTTCGAATCCACAGACCTGTCTTTATAGGTTGTCTATGAAACGGAGGATTTCATGGGTGTGAAGTAATCGATAACGGCAGGATATCATCAGGAAATGCCGCTGGAGTACGTTATTATTATTACCACGCCGACAGATTACTATGTATGACAGAAGACAAGCCCACGGTCGGAGATTACATGGTCCGCAAGGTTATGACCGTCAATCCCAACATGACGGTCAAGGAGACCATCGATCAGATCACTAACTCGGAGTTCCACGGATTCCCTGTTACGGAGAACGGCTATCTTCTGGGATTCATCACCGCGAAGGAGCTTCTCCGTTATGTGGACACGCCCAACGCGAGGATCCGCAGCGTCATGAAAAGAGGTACATTCTGCGCCATACCTTCGATGCTGCTCAGCGACGCCACCCGTATCCTCTTCAGGTACGGACTCAGGAACCTCCCGGTCGTGGACGAGGACAAGAAGCTCATCGGGATCATATCCAACCTGGATATCGTCCGCTCGCAGATCGAGAAGTCACGTCCTCACAAGGTCATGTCCGTGAAGAAGTTCCTTGAGGACCAGAACGGAATCAAGATGAAGGTCGTCAACAAGGACATCGATGTAAGTCGTGTGATCCCAACGCAGAAGGAGGTCTACATGGACGAACTGGTCGGACGTCAGTACGAGCTTAAGAGAGGTATGATAGAGCCTCTGATAGTCGTCGAGAGGCGCAACGGGTTCATCGTCGTCGACGGACACCACAGGATCATGGCCGCCAAGAAGATGGGCATGAAGACCTACAAGGCGATCGTCCTGATACCCAATGATTATGACGTGAAATTCGGACTGGAGAAGACTGCCGAGAGATGGGGATTGAGGTCCTTGGATGATGTCAAGATCATCGAGGGTACCAAGCACCCGTTCATGGAAGTCACCACCATGCTCCTTCCGAGCGAGGAGACCGAGGCCATCACCAAGAAGCTGATAGACAAGGTATGATCACTCGATCGCTTCGATGTAGAAGCTGACCGGTCTGAAGCCGTCGTTGCATGAGATCATCGCGGATCTCTTGTTCTTCATCCAGCCGTCGTAGAAGTCCTGTTCTCCGTTGGCCAGAGCCTTGACGAAGTATTCCATGGACCCCCATGCGCTCTCGCACAGCCCCTCAGGTCTTTCGCCGTTCTCTGATATGAATGCCTGTCCTACGGATATGTCGCAGGTATGTTGGATGGGATTCTCGTAGATCTCCATGAGATCCCTGTATTCGGTCTTTCTCACAGCAGTGATTCTTACCTTGTACATGTTATCAGAATAATAAAAAGAAAGAATGCGGGGGATTCGCTCCCCCGTCGTTTTCACATCTGGTTCCTGAGGTTCCTCATGTCCCTGAGGAGGATCTTCTGCTCTGCAGAGGCGATGATCCTCTTGGTCTTGTTGAATGTGTCAGGGTTGAGGGAGATGCAGTCGATTCCCTGCTCGACGAGGAACTCGGTGAACTCGGGGTAGACGGAAGGTCCCTGTCCGCAGATGCTGACGAACTTCCCGTTCTCGTGTGCGACCTTGATGAGGTGTGCGATTGCTCTCTTGACGCCCTCGTTCCTCTCGTCGAAGTACCCCATGTGTCCGAGGATATCCGAATCCCTGTCGCATCCCATGGTGAGCTGCGTGAGGTCGTTGGACCCTATAGAGAACGCGTCGCAGTACTTGCAGAACTCGTCCGCCATGAAGACGACGACCGGGACCTCTGCCATGAAGTAGAGCTTGAAGTCCTTGCCTCTCCTGAGTCCGACGGACTCCATCATGCCGTTGATCTCCTTGACTTCATCGATGGTCCTGACGAACGGGAGCATCATGTTGAGGTTCTTGAATCCCATCTCGTCCCTGACCTTCTTGATGGCCTTGAGCTCGCACATGAACGCCTCGCGGTAGCTGTCGGAGACGTACCTGGAGCATCCTCTCCATCCGATCATGGGGTTGTCCTCGTTGGGCTCGTACTCCGCTCCGCCCTTCATGTCGTGGTACTCGTTGGTCTTGAAGTCGGATGTCCTGAGGGTCACGGGCCTGGGGTAGAATGCCCTGGCGACCTTCGCGATTCCGTCCGCGAGCTTCTCGATGAGCTCGTCGGCCCTTCCCTCTGCGATGAATGCGCAGGGGTGTTCTCCGACGTAGTTGGTGAAGAGGAACTCGATCCTCATGAGTCCGACTCCGTCGCACATGAGCTTGGAGACCTCATCGGCCTTAGCGGGCATGGACATGTTGACCATGACCTTGGTTCCAGTGATCGGTACGTACTCTGCGCAGACGCATGCGCCCGTGCTCTCTGCGGATTCGGGAGATGCGGATTTCTTTCCGATGATTCCCTTGTAGACGTTTCCTGTGGTTCCGTCGACGGTGACGTCCATTCCGTTCTTGAGGATCTCGGTCGCGTTTCCGGTTCCGACTACGCAGGGTGTTCCGAGTTCTCTTGAGATGATTGCGGCGTGGCAGGTCATTCCTCCCTCGTCGGTGATGATTCCGGCAGCCCTGCTCATAGCGGGGACCATGTCGGGCATGGTCATCTTGGTGACGAGGACGTCGCCCTCCTTGATGACGTCGAGACTCATCGTCGTGTCGTATATGACGACCTTTCCCGTTGCGAGTCCGGGGCTTGCTCCGAGTCCGGTCGCGACGATGGCGTCGCTGGACACGTCGTCTCCGACGGTCTCGTTGGTCTTGGAGTCTCCGGTGGCTGTGATGGGTCTTGCCTGGACGATGTAGGCTTTATCGTCTTCGACGCACCACTCCATATCCATGGGCTTGCTGTAGTGGATCTCGATCTGGCGTCCGATCTCCGCAATCTCGAGGACGCGCTCGTCGTTGATCTTCTGGACCTTCGTCACGTCCTTGGGCATGTCCTTCTTCTCGACTCCGCCGTTCTTTCCGCGGATGTATTTCCAGGTCTGTGTGGAGATCCTCTTCTTGATGATCTCCATCTTCTGCTTGTCGACGACGTATGTGTCGGGTGTGACCTCTCCGCCGACGATGGCCTCTCCGAGTCCGTATCCTCCTTCGATGACGATCTGCTTCGCACCGCTGTTGGGGTCCACAGTGAACATGATTCCCGAGAATTCCGAGTTGACCATCCTCTGGACAACGACCGCGAGCTTGACATCCTCGTGTGCGTATCCCTGTTTCTCGCGGTATGCGATCGCCCTGGCTGTGAAGAGGGATGACCAGCACTTCCTTATCTTGTCGAACAGGTCTTCCTCGTCTTTGACGTTGAGGTATGTCTCCTGCTGTCCTGCGAAACTGGCATCGGGGAGATCCTCTGCTGTCGCGCTTGACCTGACAGCCACGAATCCGATCTTTCCCTTGGGGAAGAGCATCTTGTATTTCGATACAATCTCCTTCTTCAGGTCTGCAGGGATCTCGCATTCGTCGAAGAGGGCTCTGATGTTGTCGGATGCGGCAACCAGCGAGTCATCGGAAGTCCTGTCGATCTTCTCCAGTTCTGCGGTGATCTTCTTGAATATCTTGCTCTTGGAGAGGAAATAGTCATAGGCCACTGTGGTGAGGACGAATGCCTCAGGCACAGGGAATCCGGCGTTGGTGAGTTCTCCTAGGTTGGCTCCTTTTCCTCCAACGAAGGGGACATCTTCGACATGCAGTTCGTTTACATCGACAATTTTCTTATCCATTGGGAATCCCCGCTGTTAACGCAGTTTGGATGCGGTACGGTTCGTTCGAAACCATTTCGGAAGAGGTCCTCCGATGTGTTCCGAGACGCCTTTTACCGCCTTATAGTCATCAGTAATCTATACCCTAATTATAGGGTTTCGATTGTTTAGGTCTCTCCGAACCAAAAAATAGTAAGTATTTGATTTGTGACATTTGATTTACTTACTATTTTTCATTTTCACTACTTACGATGTTTGAGATTTTACGAAAAACGTATTATTGTTTTCATAATTCGATGAATAATTTTGAATATCAATGATTTTATGTGTGAATTCTACGATGGATGATAATGGTCGGAATCACAAGACTATAAATGCGTGTGCAATAATAAGGGAGTCAGTGGTACCAATGGATATCGAAATTTGTTGGCATGGCAGAGGCGGACAGGGAGTCGTCACTGCCAACGAGATCCTCGCCGAGACCGCCATCTCAGCAGGAAAGTACGTCAAGGCTTTCCCCGAGTTCGGTCCCGAGAGAATGGGAGCACCCATCAGGGCGTTCACAAGGATCTCGGAGAAGCCAATCAGAGTGCACAGCCAGGTATATGAACCGGATATCGTCATCATCATGGACGGAACATTAGTCGGTAAAGTCGATGTCACGAAAGGCGCGAAGAAGGACACGATCATCATCGCGAACTACGCCGGATCCCCCAAGGAGCTTCAGGACGCGCTCGGCACAGATCTGGAATGCCATACATTGGACGCTATCAAGATCGCCATGGAAGAGATCGGAAAGCCCATGGTCAACACGATCATGCTCGGGGCACTCGTTAAGTGCAAGGCTCTCGTGGATTACGATGTCCTCGAGGACCAGATCACTACGAAGTTCACAGGCAAGCTCCCGGACAAGGTCATTCTCAAGAACCTCTCCTCTTTGAAGAGAGGATACCAGGAGGTGCAGTGACATGGCAATGGCTAACATCAAGGACCTCGTAATCGGAGGACGTATCATCAAGCCCGGAAACTCCGAGCAGTTCTGCACAGGGGACTGGAGAAGCTCAGTGCCAGTCGTGGATCAGGACAAATGCATCGACTGCATGACCTGCTGGATCTACTGCCCCGACAACAGCATCGTCTTCAGGGACGGACACATGTCCGGAATCAAGCTTACGCACTGCAAAGGGTGCGGAATCTGTTCCAAGGTATGTCCCAAGGATGCAATCATAATGAAGGAGGAATGAAGATGGTACAGGATATCGCAATCAACGGAGACAACGCCGTAGCTCTCGCATGGAAACAGATCGATCCCGATGTGTGCGCGGCGTACCCCATCACACCTCAGACCATCATCGTCGAGAAGTTCGCAGAGTACGTCGCGAACGGAGAGGTCTCCACGGAGTTCGTATGCGTCGAGTCGGAGCACTCCGC
This sequence comes from Methanomassiliicoccaceae archaeon UBA113, assembly GCA_002506175.1. Lineage (GTDB taxonomy): Archaea > Thermoplasmatota > Thermoplasmata > Methanomassiliicoccales > Methanomethylophilaceae > Methanoprimaticola. Next base: position 3,916 of record DAXB01000029.1, on the reverse strand, counting down.
GCTCACCCTCTGTACCGCTTCCGCATCAGCGGGAGCCAGGACGTTCACTGCTACCGCATCCCAGGGACTCGCCTACATGTGGGAGATGCTCCCCATCACCGCAGCCATGAGGGTACCACTCATCATGGCCGTCGCCAACAGGGCGGTCAGCGGACCCATCAACATCAACAACGATCACGGAGACTGCATGTCCGCAAGGGACTGCGGCTGGATCCAGCTCTTCTCCGAGAATGTCCAGGAAGCATACGATATGAGCATAGTAGCACCAAGGATCGCGGAGCACGTCGATGTCCAGCTCCCCGTCATGGTCAACCTGGACGGATTCGTCCTCACGCACGCAGTCGAGAGGATGACAATGGTCGATACCCATGTAATCAAGGAGTTCGTCGGAGAGCACAAGCCGCTGTACCCGCTCCTCGATGTCAAGCACCCAGTATCCCACGGAAACATGGATGGGCCCGATTTCTACTACCCTCACAAGTATCAGTCCGTACTTGCCATGAACAAGGCGCTAGAGGTCGCACAGGACGTGTTCGACGAGTTCGCGAAGATCTCCGGCAGGCAGTACAAGCTTGTCGAGGAGTACCTTTGCGACGATGCCGAGATCGTGGCAGTCATCCTCGGTTCCTCTTTCGGAACCATGAAGGCGGCCATCGACGAGATGCGCGAAGCCGGAATCAAGGTCGGAGCGATCATGCCCCGTGTCTTCAGACCCTGGCCCGTAGCGGATCTCGCCAAATGCATGAAGGGAAAGAAGGCCGTCGTCGTGTTCGACAAGCACCTCAGCATCGGTGCGTACGGACCTATGTTCCCCGAAGTCGTCGCAGCCGCATCGGATCTCGAAAAGCTCCCGAAGATGTACAACGTCATCTACGGACTCGGAGGAGCCGACGCGACCGTCGCGGGATTCAAGAAGGCCATCGAGGATGTCAAATCCGAAAAGGCCGAGAAGGTAACATATCTGGGGGTGAAGGCATGACAACATTGGCACTCAAGGATCTCAACGAGCTTCCGGTAAGGCTCGCCAGCGGTCACAGGCTCTGTGCAGGATGCGCCGAGTCCATCATCGCTAAGCAGGTTATGATGGGGTCCGAGGACCCTCTCGCTGTGTCCTGTTCCACAGGATGCTTCGAAGTATCAACGACCATCTTCCCGTACACTTCGTGGAATACGCCGTACATTCACACCGCTTTCGGAAACGGAGCTGCGACATGCGCCGGACTCGAGTCGGCGTTCAACGCGCTCAAGAGGAAGGGAAAGATCACCGAGAACATCAACTTCGTCAACTTCGCCGGAGACGGAGCGACATACGATATCGGACTCCAGGCACTGTCCGGAGCCATGGAGAGGGGACACAGGATGGTCTATGTCTGTCTCAACAACGAGGCATACATGAACACAGGAATCCAGAGGTCCTCCGCCACCACCATCGGGGCTCAGACAACCACATCCTGGCCCGGTTCCGTATCATCCGGAAAGAAGGAGTACTCCAAGGACCTCACCCAGATCATGGTGGCCCACAACATCCCGTATGTCGCGCAGGTGTCCCCCCACAACTGGAGGGATACGGTCCAGAAATCCCAGAAGGCATTCAACTGCGGCGGACCCGCGTTCATCAACGCCATATCGCCCTGCCCCAGGGGATGGAGGTTCCCGTCCGACCAGACTATAGCCATGGCGAAGCTTGCCGTAGAGACATGCGTATGGCCCCTCTTCGAGGTCGTCGACGGCAAGTACGAGCTCACAGCCGACAGTGCAAGGATCGCGGACGGAAAGGTCCCCAAGAAACCGGTCACAGACTGGATCAATGCCCAGGGAAGGTACAAGCACCTCCTGCAGGACAGGTGGGAGCCCGTCATCGAGCAGATGCAGGCCGAAGTCGACAGAAGATGGGAAAAGCTCATCAAACTGGCTGACCTCTGAACTGAAGATCGATAAACCTCTTACCAAACCTTTTTATTCTAGTGCTGTCGGCTTCTCGGACAGGGGATTCCCGCACGATTCTGTCAAGCGTGTTATCGGCTGTTTGCATATCGTTTACAACAGCATTTTGCTCGTTTCTGCAAGTTGGAGGTGCTGAAAAGTTCGCTGTTTTTCTTGGAATCGGCGTCTGGATGAGGGGCGGCCGTCATAGGTCAAAAATGGTTAATATTGAAAGGTAATACATGTTATATTATTCAGACAGGTGGTCAATTGAAAAAAGTAAGTAAGTCATTTTTGATGATGGGATTGCTCGTGCTATCCTTCGTCATGATAGCAGGAGTCGGTTTCTCCGATCAGGAATCGGGAACCGAAGCCGTCTCCTCCTTCGCCGAAGACATCGGGTGTCTGGCGTACGGGGAGACTACATATGAGAACAGCGACAATGTCGCCTTGGGTTCGCTTATGGGATTGGGCGATCCGACCGTGACTCCCGTGGCCAGCGATTTCGTGGTCACACTTCCGGAAAATCTGCAGTATGATGCGACGGTTAAGACCATTACGGTCGCCCTCAAATCGGGCATATCTGCCGAGGACATGGGTGCGTACACCGTTCACTACTACAATTCGAACGGGGATGAAGTGACAGAGGTGAAGTCGGCGTCAGAATACACCATCAAGGTGGATACCGAAGGTGGAAACGTGTACACAGCAGTCTCCGACCTAATAGTCGACACGTTCTTAGTTGAGAAAGCACAACTGAACGTAGATAAACTGACGAGCGTGTATAAGGGCACCGATACATACTCAGTTAAATGCTCGACTGGATTAGGGTCCGAAAAAATCACACTTATTATTGTTCCACAGTATACAGACGTCGCTGTTTACTACTATGATGAGTTGGGAATCTCCCCTACAATGGATTATGTAAACAAATCATCGGATTATGTCGTTCATTTGAATAAATTCGAAATAACACAGGCTACCCTCAAACCGGCGATCGACCTGAGCGGTGTATCCCCTAAAGTGTATGACGGCACTACCACGGTGTCGGGAGCGACCATTACACTTACCGGGGCAGTCAGCGATGAAGAGCCGACCGCATCCGCCACTTTCGCCCTGAGTTCGCCCAACGTCGGCACCAAGACCGTAATCGCCACAGACATAGCACTGGATGAACCCTGGGGCAAAAATTACAAGCTATCTTCGGACGGAGCGACAGCCAACGCATCCGAGAGTCTTGTGACCAAGGCGACGGTGGACTGGCCCACCATCTCATCCAAGACGTATACGGGGGGAACTCTGACCGCGGATGTGTCCGAAACCGCCGATTATTACGTCACGACCAATGAGGGAGGGATCAATGTAGGAAAGTACCCGGTCACGCTGACTCTCAAGGATTCAACCAATAAGAAGTGGTCGGATACGGAAGATGCGGAAAAGACTGTCAATGATGCTTTTGAGATCACTGGGGCAACCATAACCATCACGGGGGACGGAGATGTCAAGGTGACCAAGGTCTACGACGGAACGAAATCCGCAGGCACTCTCACGGGCGCACTTGCGTTCACCGGAAATGTCGGAACCGAGGAAGTATCCGTTTCTGCCGTACCGGGAGATTATGAGGATGCCAACGCCGGAGAGAACAAGACGGTCACCCTGACCCTCTACCTCGCCGGAACCGCCAAGGACAACTACCAGCTGTCCTCCACGACATACACGTTCACCAAGGCCAGTATCACCAAGGCCGATCCGGTCATCGATACCGAACCTGCAGGAAAGACCCTCACATACAATGCGTCCCAGCAGTCCCTCGCGACCGCCGGAACCTCCACGACCTCCGGTTCCTTCACCTACAAGCTGTCCGACGGATTGGTCTACGGGGAGATCCCGACCGCGAAGGACAACGGCACGTACAAGGTGGATTGGAAGTTCACCCCCACGGATTCCGTCAACTACAACGAGAAGTCGGGACAGGTCACCACCACAATATCAT
>DAXB01000004.1 GCA_002506175.1 Methanomassiliicoccaceae archaeon UBA113 | reverse complement strand
CCCTGGATTTCTCCATCTCGACGAAGTCGACTCCCTTGATCTTCTTGAGGACGTTCCTGGGAGCGTCGAAGACTCCTGAGTGCCTTCCGAGGTGGCAGGGGTCGTGGTATGTGACCTTGTGGTTGAACTCGTTGTTGAGGGGCAGCTTCCTGTCGCTGATGAGCTGCTCGACGTACTGAGAGAAGTGGTAGACGTTCTGTCCGGCCTTTGCGTAGAACCTTCCGAAGTCGCAGGAGACTGTCTTGTAGCATCCGGAGCAGGTCATGACCATGTCTTTTGCTCCCATTCCGTCTGCTTTCTCGACGTTGTGCATTGCGCAGTCGGTGGACTCCTTCTCGTTTCCGGTCCTTATGAGAGGCGAAGAACAGCACCACTCGTCGGGTCCGAGGCAGTTCATCTTGACTCCGGCGCGGGCGAGAACCCTGACTCCGGCCTGTGCGATGTGCTGCATCCTGTATGATCCAGTGCATCCTGCGAAGAAGATGACGTCTGCGGGGAGAGCTCTCTCTACCTCTGCAGGCCACCATGCGTCCCTCTTTGTGTCGGGCTCGTTGTAGGGGTTGTGGTGGGCGTGGATGCTCTTTCCCATTGCGACCGCTGCTGGCATGGGTCCTGCTCCGACGTCGACAATCCATTTCCTCATCGTCTCCCAGAGATCGACGAGACGGATCTTTGCGTGGCATACTACCTCGCAGTTTCCGCATCCGGTGCATTTGTACATCGCATCGACGAACTCAGGGCTGATCTCGACGGGCCTCTGGAGCATCTTGTCGACTACTCCGAGTGCTTTCAGGTCGAGTTGCTTGATGTAGTAGATCTTTCCCCTGGGTGTGACTGAATCCCAAGGTGTCTGGTTGTGTGCCTCACAGACGTCGATGCAGTATCCGCACTGGACGCACTGTGTGAGCTCCTGCGCAATCTGCGGCAGGTTGTAGATTGTCTTTCCGAGTAATTCCGGCATGTTATTCCTCTTGGGGAGCGTTCCCCAACCAATGGGATTCAGACCTTTTCTCCTTTATTTAAAGATTATAGGGTTAACGATAGGTCCAGAGGCTTTTCAGAGGAGTCAAAATGAGAATAAATGAGATTTATACACGGACTGCGTTATACTCATCATGAGCGGCAGGAGTGTATATGATGACTGGACCGGAAACATCGTGCCGGATGCGGATCTGAGGAGTTTCGATCCAGAGGCGGTTAGATCTATACGTGCCACATATGAGTCGGAGCACCCTGGTTGTACGGATGAGGTCCGGTCTATGAACGATGAGGGGTTCTTGTCCCGTGTCGGTCTGCTCAAGAGGGGCAAGGTCACAATAGCGTCGATGATCCTTCTAGGAAAGTCATCAGAGAAGGTCCTACCTTCGACTGTGTGCGTCAGATGGAGGCTCTACGATGTCGATGGGACGCTCATCGATTCGCGTACGGTGAACGGCTCCATGATCCTGGCGATAAGGAAGATCGCATCGATGATCAGTAATTCCACTTGCAGGATAGAAGGGGACGGCGGCCCGACATTCGTCAGCGCTTACCGTGTGGCATCCCTGATCGAGGCCATGTTCAATGCGCTTCAGCATCAGGATTATTCCTTCGGGGGGACGATAGACGTCATAGAGAGGGAAAACGAGTCTGTTACCGTTTCGAGCAGAGGTTCTTTCCCCGACGTCATGCCCGAATCATTTGTCAAGGCTCAGAACACAACATTCACTCAGAGGAACATTTACCTCATCAATGCAATGTCTGAGATCGGTCTGGTCACCAGCAACGGTTCCGGGATACGCAATTTCTATTTGAATCAGATTCACAGGCATTTCCCGCTCCCACGTTTCACATTGACGGACGATTTCGTATCCGTGATGTTCCCCGGCCGGAGGGAGGGTGCGATTGCGCGTGCGTTGGATCTCCGCAAGGATATGGAGGTCCAGGACATACTGGATTTGGACAGATTGGATTCCGGTAGGTATGTGTCCGATAAGAGGATGCAGTCTCTGATATCCAGGGGGCTTGTCACGGTGTACGATGGCGTCCCTTGCATAAATCTCTCATACGAGGATCCGTCATCTCGTTTCGGGAAAGGGTCGGATTCCGATGCAGTCCTCATCTTACTGAAGGAGAAGGGTTCCGTGACTCGTGCAGACGTCGTTGACATCCTCCGTTTCCGTGACAGGAAGGGTCTGACCGATGAGCAGCTGTCCGTCAAGGCCACCAACGTTCTCCAGAACTTGAGGAAGGAAGGGCGTGTGGAGAAAGCTGAAGGCAGCACACGCTCGGCCCGTTATGTAGCAATCCGCTGATGGGGATATTAGAAAAGTGTGGGGCCCGAAGGCCCCTATGGAGGAGTTAATCAGTTTTTGTAAGGAAGCTTCGACTTGCGGTCCGCAACGAGTTTGCGGAACTCGGATGTCGGAGCACGGTGGTGGCCAGTCTCCTCGAGCACCTCGAAGACGTGTTCAACGGAACGGTTTCCGTTGTCGATATCCATCTCGGGCTGTGCCACCCCAGCGAAGTGCTTCTTGGGGGGAACGATGGAGGTGATGACGCTTGCACCTGCGTTGATTCTGGTTTTGAGTCCCGCTACGCCCTCGACATCGAGCGTACAAGGGATCATCGCATCGTGCTTGAGGAGCCTCATGACGGCGATGGCCTTCAGTTCCTCGGTGGAATCGCGCTGAGGGTCCTTCTCCATCGGGGTTCCGCACTGGGGGACAAATGTCATGGCCCTGATCTGTTCACAGTTGAGGTTGACCATCTCCTGGATCGTCTGAGCACGGTCCATGACGGATTCTCCGATTCCGATCATCATACCGTCTTCGGCGAGGATTCCGTTCTGGCGGGCCCAGATCTTCTGGTTCTTCCTGTCATCGAAGCTCTGGTTGATCCTCCTAGATTCGAAGAGGGGCCTGTTGTATGTCTCTTGGTAGCATGCGAACCAATCTGCTCCCGCGTCTCTCAGGGGTGCGAACATATTCTCCTGCATCGCTCCAGGGGAGACCATGATGTTAATTCCGATCTCATCGCGGACGGCGGATACGATCTTGAGGAGCTGCTCATTGTTGTTGGCGTACATGAGAGGGTCTTCTCCCATGGTGAGGTCGGCGAGGTTGATCCCGGCATCCTGGAGGTTTCCGCAGTGCTCGACGATTTCTTCCACGGATTTCCTGTACCTGTCTATTCCGTTGGTGTTCCTGAAGTAACAGAATGTGCAGTTGTTCTTGCAGTATGTGGAGAAGTAGACGAATCCGTACGTGAAGATGTTCTTCCCGAACGTCTTGTCGCGAACCCTGCTGGCTGCAGAGTAGAGCTTCTCCAGATCATCCGTGTTGGTGATGGACATCAGTTCGTAGATTTCATTGATGTCCACAGGCTGGCCTTTTTCAGCCTTCTCTATAATCTCATCGATCATCAGCGATTCCTCATTCTCGTGTCTTATCGGCACGTACTGAAGGGAACTCATCATATCAATATTTAACTTTTGCGATAAAATACATTATCATTTATATAGTAAACATTTAAAGTTTATACTAATGCAATAGGTAATTCAGAATTGATCGGGGAAGGCTCCGCCTGTCTAGAAACTGGTTGCACGCTAAGCGGACACGGCGTTACCCCCTGTAATCATAGATAAGCGATATTCTTTCATATTGATAAAGGGGGTGGTGGAAAACAGGGGTTGTTTTGGGAGTTTTCGAAGATTGTATTCGAAAATCGTATTCAAGTCGCCCTGTATCATCCACGCATTCTTTTTTTGTTGAGGTGCATGTTGCTTGCCATAAGTCCTAGGAGCACTATCACGAATCCAGCTATTCCCATGAGTGTGAGGTCCTCTCCCATGAGAATCACCGCAATGATCAATGTCAGGACCGGTTGGACATACACATAGAATTGAGTCTTGATGACTCCGATGTTCTCGATTCCTTTGTTCCAGAACACGTATGCAATAGCTCCTGCGAACACTCCGAGGTATCCGAATCTCACAAGGTTGTCGGCTGTGAACAACAGTTCTGTATCGAATGGTGCTCCTTCGATCATGACCAGAGGTATAGATAGTATCGCGGAGTATACCATCATCTTGCGGGTGAGCATGATTCCGTCGCATTCCATATTGAACTTGAGGATCATGATGCAGTATATCGCCCAGAACAGGCTCGACATCAGGATTATGATGTCTCCAAAAGGGTTGATCTGCGGATTGGCAGATCCGTTGACAATCACCAGCACAATCCCTATGAATGCAATTGCGTAGCCTATAGCTTGATTCTGCTTGATGCGTTCCTTGAAGATTATCCATAGAAGGAGCGCGGAGAATATCGGTGACGTGCAGTTGATGATACTGACGTTGGATGCGTATGTGTAAAGCGCACCGTAGTTGAACATGAGCATGTAGAATGCCCCGCCGAAGATTGAGAGAACGATGATGGGAATCTCCTTCTTCAGGTCGAATCTCCATTTCGGGCAGATTATCCATAGGGCTATAGATGCGAAGATGAAACGGATCAACATCCCCTGACCAGGAGGGATGCCTGAGACGAGGTCCTTGGTGACGATGATCGAACCGGACCATATGGCTGTGGCTGCGAATGCCATCAGATGTCCTTTCATCCATTTCTCCGTTCGTAACGCCTCCGTTCCTGCGTTGTTATCGCAGACAACGGACATCATATCGGGATTCTTGTAGAAAAGGGAGAGGCATTATGGAAAAAGTGGTGGGCCCTACCGGGTTCGAACCGGTGGCCACTCGGTTATGAGCCGAGCGCTCTACCTGGCTAAGCTAAGAGCCCATCGGGACTCCATTAGTTACATTTTACTTAAAAACGTGTTGATTGACGGGTATGGAAGATGTGGCATTCTTTCAGGAATCTTCAGGAAGAATATGCTGTCCGGAAGCGGGCACATCATTTTTGCTTCTGGCAGTTGATAAATGATGCTCGTCACTGGTAGTGAGGTCGAATCGAGAGTTGAAAAAAGAATGGCGCCGCCGCACGGATTT
>DAXB01000015.1 GCA_002506175.1 Methanomassiliicoccaceae archaeon UBA113 | reverse complement strand
GCTCCATCACATGGAAGCGGTCGTACGTCACAACGGCATCCGGGAACTCCATGGCGATGCCTGACTGGAACCCCTTCCCCATATCGCAGCATATGTACTCGATGTTCTCCGCCTTCCCCCCGTGGGCCTCCAGATGCCGCTTGAACCTCGTGACCGTAGAAGAATCGTTGCCTTCGGTCACGAATATTATGTTGTGATCGTCATCGGCGAATATGCTGATGTACCTGTGACCGCGCTTGCACGCGGTCTCGTCCACGTAGAACCTGGTCAATCCGGACAGATCCTGTCTGTCCATGCACCTGCCCACATACCTGTCCAGTATGTTCCACAGTCTCCTGTGGTCCGTCCTCAGGTACCTCTCCGCGGCATTCACCGGCATCTCCTTCATCAAGGCGATGCCTCTGGCCTCGAACAGCAGCGTGAAACCGCTGCCCTTCTCCGCCCACGGTACATCGGCCATGATTACCTTCCCGCATTTCGGACACTGCATCCTGTCCACAGCACAATGGAGATGGCATTCCATATCGAAAAGGTCGGTATGCTGCCAGGTCCGCTCCCTCTTGTCGTAACCATGGCATTGGCATCCGCAGTCCGGGCACAATACCCTGGGTTTCCCGTCGCACACCACCCTGATGTCGACGCGGGTCTCCGCGTCGTCGACGGTCACGGATGTGACCTTCCACGGATCAGTCAGATGCAGGAACCTGGTGAACATCTTCTGGAGATCTCCGAACATGCATCCCGCATCGCATCCGGGACAATTAAAGAATCACATCATCACCGAATCATGCTGGCCCACTCGAAAGTGACTAGAGGCTCTTTTTATGAAGAAAGCACGGACAGATGTCCGTGCTGTTAATGTTTATTGGATTGTCAATTCTGCCAACATCCATTATGGTCTATGAACCACTGCTGGGAGCGCACCGCATCTTCCTTCTTCGGCTTCTCCTTTAGGATATAGGATCCGTCTTCCTGAAGAACCCTGGCTTTGACGTTATCCTTGAAGTGAACCATCAGGATATTGTCATAGATCTGCTTCAAAAGTAGCTTATCCAGAACAGGATACAATGTCTCGACCCTCATGAGCAGGTTGCGTGGCATGAGATCTGACGACCCGAGATACATCTCGGGATTTCCGTTGTTCTCGAAGTAATATATCCTGGAGTGCTCGAGGAACCTGTCAACTATGCTGATGACGGTGATGTTCTTGGATACGTCCTTGTTACCGGGACGGAGACAACACAGTCCTCTGATATTCAGATCCACCTTCACACCGGCAATTGATGCCTTATACAAAGCAGCGATGATGTCACGGTCGATGAGCCCATTGGCCTTCATTATGATGTGACCGTTTCCGTGTTTATTGTGGCTTTCAATCTCCGCCTCAATCTTCTTGAGAAGCGGTTCCTTGAGGTTGTTAGGTGCAACAAGCAGATGTTTGAACTTCCTCTCTCCGAAGTATCCTGTAAGAGCATTGAAGACCTCGCTGACATCGCGTCCGATCTCTTGGTTCGCCGTGAAATAAGAGATGTCGCAGTACTGCTTGGCCGAACTCACATTATAGTTTCCGGAACTGATGTGCGTGTACCATACAAGCTTCTCCCCCTCGAGCCTGACTACCTGAAGGAGCTTGGAATGGACCTTGAGGTTGACAGGACCGTATACGACGTGGACACCCAGCTTCTCCAGGTCCTTGGCCCATTGGATATTACGATCCTCATCGAACTTGGCACGAAGCTCCATGATGACCGACACGTCCTTGCCGTTCTCCCTGGCGGTCTTCAAAGCGTTGAATATTGCCGGATCGTTTCCGATTCTGTACAAGCATATCTTGATCGACTGGACATTAGGATCTACCGCCGCCAGACCTATGAATCTGAGAACGATTGCGAACGTCTCATAAGGGTGGAACAGGATGCGGTCCTTCTTTTTGATTGAAGTGAACATATCATGGTTATCCATGAAGCATATTGGCACGGTGGGTTTCAAAGCCGGTTCCTTCAACTTGTTCTTGGGGAGTTCATAAATCTCCCAAAGACTGGAAAGAGACAATGCCTGTTTGGTATCGAAAACAAGCTTTGGATTGATTCCGAGATTCTTCATGAAGACATCAGCCATGTTGTCAGGCATCTCTGATTCTGTAGCCATTGCGACAGGGAATCCCATTCCCCTTCCTTCCAGACTCTCCTCGACAGCAGCCATCAGATCGCATGCTTCATCGATTGCCACCTGGACATCAGCATTCCTGATTATACTGAATGAATACGCCCCGAGCATCTTCATTCCCGGGAATAACATCGCTCCGTACTCCTTCACTATCTCCTCCAGGGGAATGAACACATTCTTTCCCTTGCAGGGGATGCGAATGAACCTTCCCAGGATATTTATCGGAACCTTGACGCGTGCATACGAGACTCCTTCGGACTTTGTCTTGAGTCTGAATGCGACGTTTATGGAATTGTTTGAAATGAACGGGAACGGATGCGAGATGTCCAACGCGAGAGGAGTCAGAACATCATGGACCCTGTTGACATAGAATGACTTCGCCCAATCCTTCTCCTCTACGGAGAGGTCCCCGAACCTCTTGAATATTATACCCTCTTTGCGAAGGGATTTCTGCATAGCGGTCCAACACTTATCATACTCATCGAAAAGCTTCTTTATCTCTCCGGAGAGAAGACTGAGCAGAGTATTGCCTTCGACATAATCGGGCGATGCCATGATATCCGCATCAATAGATGTCTTGAGGATTCCGGGCATACGGATCATCAGGAACTCATCGAGGTTGTTGTAACAGATGGCAAGGAACTTCACCCTCTCTAGAAGAGGATTGGTTGTATCGTTTGCCTCTGCAAGACATCTCTTGTTGAATTCGAGCCATGAGAGCTCCCTGTTGATGTAGTACGATTTGTCGTACAGGTCTATCTTTGCCAATTTACCACTTTCCAGCAATATGAACGCACTTCTTCATCCCTACAAAGTACGCCGCGCGATAGTTCTAAAATACTTTGAACGATTATAAAGCCTTTTTATAAAGAACACTGATTCATACCATTTTTGATATAAAATCGAAGATATTGTCAGTCTCAGAAATCGATTCCGCAGACAGACAATGTGGATAGAGCATCCTCGTATATAGCCAAGTATTCGTCCGTAGGCTGAAGACTGTTTATGTTGTAGCACTCACGGAAGGTCTTTCCGATCTCAGAACGATGGTTAGTTCCCTCATACGTATTCAGAATGCCCTCCAGTATGTTATTAACGTCTGAGATATCCATTCCGCATGCGGCCATTGATGCTTCACCCATCATCCTAGCCTCCATAGGCGTCGTGTTGTCCTGGATGACCCCCCTCGAGGAGGCGACGCCTGAGAGAAGCTCGCGTCCGGATGCCGTATCGCATATGGATTGCGCCGCAACCTCCAGAAGACATGTCCTTGTGCACGGTCCGGCAGATGTATAATACTGGTTTCCCAGAAGCAGATCGGTATTCGTGTCTATAGCACATGCAGTATGTGCAGCTATCTGCATTGACGACCTGTTTGTTGTTGTTCCCTGAATGATATGAATCGGCCCGCCGAGATGAATGTCTGCATTGAATAACGCGAATGACGCCAATGTTGTGGCTACATCGCATACTGCCGTCTCCTCGATTCCGCCGGCATACCCTCCGACAATCGGCATCTGCTCCAGCAGAATGATATCTCCGCTTAGATGCCAAGCCGAGATCATATTCAGACCCGTCATATCGATCTTCATCTCATTCAGCTGCGAACACTCATGGAGATCGGAGTGCTTCATTCCAAGCGCATCATGGAGATTGGCCGATATACGTCCCTGAGCGGTCAAAGGGGTCTGAGGACCCTACACTGCTAAGCCCGGCCTTCCAGCCTGATAAAGTGCATTGTGGAAATAGCCGAGCTCCGCCATGGTAGCCCTTATCTCCCAAGGCGTATTCTTGACTGAAGGATGTCCCTTCTCGGTATTCAAGACACCGCTGACGATAGCATCCACGACAGGTTCCTGGGCGTATGCTTCGATCAAGGATGTATAGATGTCCTCCGAGATAGGAGCTCCAGTAGGTCCGCCCTCGATTATCGGCTTGTAAGGGGCATTTCCCCTGCGCGATACACAATCAACAGCATCCTTACCCTCCCCAAGTGTAATCTTCTTAGGAGCCATTTTGAGACCCTCGTAGATCTCATCCTCGGTTATTTTCAGAACGGTCCCGGTATCGATGTTATAGAATCCGGTTGTGAGGAGCATATCGACTCCCGCAACAAAAAGACGGTCGACTAAGTCCTGATCCTCCGGAATGATGTTTTTCCCGAAATCCAGTTCATAGCGCTCTTTCATCATCGCAGCATTGTGGGGGATGATCTCCTGATCCCATTTGGTCTCGCTGACCGACTCCCCCTCAAGGAAACGATCGTATGTCTCGAATACATCAAGATACCTGCGCGCCGCCATAGTTTAAACACCGTTTCAGATTGACCTGTACATCTTCGCCTTGGTACACATGTATGCATACTGAATCGCGGCTCCGAGCATCATAAGCGCCCCGGAACCGTAGGAAAGCCACATCCCCAAACCGGCCTGAGTCGAAGCACGAACACCTTCGACAGACCACATGGAGAACAGCGAAGTCATTATCAAAATGATTATGCCGAATACCATAGCCACATAGATCATGTACCAACATCTGGATGATAGAACGAAAAGGATGGATACGATAAGAGAGAATACGCACAAAACGACAACGATCATCGGAATGTACTTCTCCCAACCCACCAGTGAACTGGACATGAGGTTGATACCCGTTATGTCAAAGGCCCAGACGCTGAATAGAGCGTATATTCCAACTACAGCGCCGGCTACTGCGAACAACGGCACCACTATATCATATCTCATGCATCCAGTATCCCCGTATCTGTATAAAGCCGTAACAGTCGGGTATAACCATTTTACATCCATCCAGATGTAAGGGCGATTGCCTCGTGCATCGAACCGATGGTTGTGCAATACAATAAAAGTAACAGGGGGCTGATGCCCCCATAATAGTTTAAAATCAGCGCCTCTCGGTCTTCTCAC
>DAXB01000036.1 GCA_002506175.1 Methanomassiliicoccaceae archaeon UBA113 | reverse complement strand
CCGCAGCAGCAGCCCCCGCAGCAGCAGCCGCCGCACCCGCAGCAGCAGCTGAGCCCGAGGTTGAGGCAGTCAGCGAAGAGGATGCAGCAGCAGGTCTTTCCGCTCTCTTCGGATGAACGCGAGTTGATCTAAGAGCCAACACAAACCACTTACCACACCCTTGTGGTTTCTTTTCCATTATCATTATACGATTGTGCATCTATGACGTTTCGGTGATATCACGGGAGATGTACTGCTTGTCGCATGCGGCGGAGGCCCTACCATGGCCGTCAGGCAGTCACTTTTGGATCTCGATGTGCCCGTGGAATTCATATCGAATGCCCATAGCACCTTCCCTTCGGAGGATGGCGAGGCCGTGATGAGGGGAAGGTTCAGGGATTTCCGTGTGATAATCCCGTTCTGCATCCTAGGAGGGGATGTCGGGTACAGCAAGATGTGCACCGTGATACGCAACGCCAAGATGGTCGGGTGCAAGGTAGTGACGATAGCCGGGATACCTTTCATCGAACAGGACCGCCGTCAGCGCGCTTTGGATTCTATTTCGGAGGTAAAGGCGCTGACAGACCGTTTGCTGATAATTGATATGGCCGTGACTCCGGTCATATTCAAAAGCGAGAGGACAGCGGATCAGGTGGTCAGGATGGTGGATTACACCGTATTGTACACCGTAAATGCATTGGCAAAGGCGATAGAAGGTCCGTTTTTCTCGATATTCGAGGATGAAGCCTATACTTTTGCATACAGTACTGACACGGTAGCCCTCAATGCGGTGATGTCAGCTCTTGAGGCAATGATCCTCAAAGCGGATTTCTCGAAAAAATCGGTGATAATGTTGAGTTCCCATATGACATCGGGAGAATGTGAGATCATCAGCGAGGAATTCGTGAAATCTACCGGTTCGATGCCGGAGATTATCAGAAGGGAGGACAAGGATGATTCCAAAGTCCTAGTTTTCCTTCCGATCAAAGACGAATGATCATTCTTTCTTCTTCTTGTCCCAGGGTTTTCCGTATTTCAGGAATCTTCCCGCATCGCCGAAAACACCCATGATCGTGTTGTATTCGTATTTGGTGGGGACCGCGCGCCCCATCATCCTTCTGAACATGACACTAGTGACTCCTCTCCTCTCTTTAGGATACTCTATGGCATCAAGCAGATCGCCGAAGTACGAGTACATAAGCTCCTTTTCATGCTTGTCAGCCGGTTCCGGTCTTCTCGGGGTGTCTTCCATGGCCATGAAGAATTCATACAGGACGGTATGAGTAGCATGGGAGAGGTTCATGATGGGGTATTCTTCGCTAGCAGGGATTGTGATGAGGACATCGCAGTAATTCAGTTCGTCCTGGAGCAGTCCGATGTCCTCCCTTCCGAATACAACGGCGATCTTCTCGGTGTATCCGCGGCAGTGCTCGGCGAACTCCCTGAGCGGCACCGGAACACGCGTGTAGTTGCTGTCCCCTTTGGTGACTACACCGCTGGTACCGACAACGAGGAAGCAATCCTGGACAGCTTCCTCGAACGTATCTACGATCTTCACGTCATCGAGGATATCGGCTCCGTGCTTCGATCTGCGGTATGCATCATCCCCGAGTTCGCATGGGTTGACGAGATAGAGCTCCTTCACATCGAAGTTCGCCATGGATCTGGCGATTGCGCCTATGTTACCTTCGTATTTGGGACCGACCACTACCACACGTATGTCCATAGTCGGGGTTACCATCGAACACGGTTAAAATCTATGTGTCCCGTCGTCTGTCCGTCTGTCACGGTCATACGGTTCAACTACAAACTTTTCATCAACTCTTGTTATTAATACAAGGGATGGTCTAGACTGATATCATGGACATACCGAAAGATCACCCAAGATACAAATCTCTCATGACGAGGGAGCGTCTGGCCCACATGGTGGAAGAGGGTATGGTGACCCCCACCGGACTGATCTCCCACGGAAGGGGAGAGGCGTACGATTACCTGATGGGCGAGAAGAGCATCGAACCAGCAATCCAGGCGGAGAAGGTCGCAGCAGCATATCTGCTTCAGGCAAGGAACCCAGTGGTATGCATCAATGGGAATGCGGCGGCATTGGATGCCGACAATCTCATAGCATTGGCAAAAGCGGTTCCCGCCAAGATAGAGGTCAATCTCTTTCACAGGACTCCGGAAAGGATGGAGAAGATCATCGCCTATCTCGAATCGAAGGGAGCAGGAAAGGTTCTCGGCAGGGACCCGGACTGCAGGATCGAGGGGCTGAACCATGACCGTGCCCTGTGCACCAAAGAAGGAATCTTCGACAGCGATGTCATCGTTGTGCCTATCGAGGACGGAGACCGTGCCGAGGCTTTGGTCGCGATGGGAAAGACTGTTATCTCCATAGACCTCAATCCTCTGTCCCGTACATCCTGCAAGGCGACCGTGCCGATCTCGGATGAGATGACCCGTGCTTTGGAGAATATCATCCGTTTCGTCGGAGAGTTGCGCGGGAACGATGAGGCAATCATTAAAACCATCAAAGAGTACAGTAGTGCAGATAACCGCTGCGAAACCGTGAGATGCATCTGCGATACGCTCATGGCAGGTTTCGACACGGCTGGAGATGAATGAGAATGGACGACCTAATCAAACAGGGATCCCTGAGGCTGCACTGGGTGGAGGCCCATATGCCCGTCCTCAAACAGATCAGAAGGAATTTCATCAAGGAGCAGCCTCTTGCAGGATGCAAGATTGCGATGGCTCTCCACACGGAGGCCAAGACCGGAATGCTGGCGGTTACTCTGGCGGATGCAGGAGCGGAGATCCGTCTTGCAAGTTGCAATCCGCTTTCTACAGATGATTCAGTGGCAGCCGCTCTCCGCGACGAGTTCGGACTCGATGTTTATGCGAAGAAGTGGGAATCGCAGGAGGAATACTACAACAATCTCAATTCCGTACTCAATATGGGCCCGGATTTCATCATAGACGATGGTGCGGATCTCATCACCATGGTGCACACGTCCCGTACCGATGTCCTCGGAAACATCAAAGCTGCGAATGAGGAGACGACGACCGGAGTCACCCGCATCAAGGCGATGGCTGCGGATGGGACCCTCAGGTTCCCCGTCCTCGATGTGAACGATGCGAAGATGAAGTTCCTCTTCGATAACAGGTACGGAACGGGGCAGTCGGCATTCGATGGTTGGATGAACGCGACAAACCTCCTCGTAGCAGGAAAGACGCTGGTTGTGGCCGGTTATGGATGGTGCGGAAAGGGAATCGCCATGAGGGCCAAGGGACTCGGGGCAATGGTCATCGTCACAGAGGTCGATCCGATCCGCGCACTCGAAGCCAGAATGGACGGCTTCCAGGTGATGAGGATGATCGATGCCGTCAAGGTCGCGGATATGGTCTTCACGGTCACAGGATGCAAGGATGTACTGACAGTCGAGGACTTCCAGGTCATGAAGGATGGATGCGTTCTCGGAAATGTCGGACACTTCGATAACGAGATCAATAAAGAGCATCTGTATGCTTTGTCGGAATCATGCACCCGTGTACGCGAGTTCATCGATGAGTACAAGATGAAGGACGGACGCAGAATTTACCTCGTCGGAGAGGGAAGGCTGATGAACCTGGCCGCAGGACAGGGTCACCCCGCGGAGATCATGGATATGTCCTTCTCGACCCAGGCTATGGGAATCGTCTACATGTCGCAGAATTACAAGGACCTCCAGCCGAAGGTGTACCGTGTCCCCGATCACATCGATCAGGAAATCGCGCAGATCAAACTGAAGTCCCTCGGAATCCTCATCGACCATCTTACGGAAAGCCAGTCTAACTACGTCTCAGGATGGAAGGAAGGCACATGAGCGGGCCGTTCCTTTCCGTTTACGGGCATGTCACCGTGGATCAGATCCTTACGGTGAGGAAGCATCCGCTTCCTAACACCACAGAGGATATACTTACTAAGCTGACGACCCTGGGCGGAACCGGAACGAACATCGCAGTCTCGGCCGCGAAGCTCGGATGTCCCACCGCGCTCTGCGCTTTCGTGGGAAATGATTTCTCTCCTGCATTCGAACAGCAGATGAGGGATTCCGGGCTCATCATGGACGAGTTTCTCCGTGTAGACAAGTATGAGACATCGCAGGCCACGGTCGTCAACGACCCGGAGCTTGTACAGAAGGTCCTGTTCTATCAGGGTCCGCAGGGTATGGCCGATGACCTCGGGATCCTATTGACCTCTAACGCCAAGAAATCGAAGTATACGCACTTCTGCACCGGTCAGCCATCCTATTACATCAAGGTCATGCAGGAGATTCGCGGCAGTACTAGGATCGCGGTCGATCCGGCACAGGAATCCCATAGGATCTGGAACTCGGAGAATTTCCCTGAAGCGCTTGGACTGTCGGATTTCCTCTTCTGCAATAATTTCGAGGCTGAATCATTGAAGAAATATCTTGGAATCGATGACATCCTCGACGCCGATGCTGGTCTGGTGGTGTGCACACGTGCCGCCGACGGGAGCATAGCTAGATACAATGGAGAGACGTTCACGATCCCTGTTGTCAAATCCGAGAGGATAGTGGATGCTACGGGATGTGGGGATTCGTACAGGGCGGGATTCTACACGGCATTGTACAAGGGGTACGATATCCCTGAGGCGCTCGTCTTAGGCGCGACTGTATCCTCGTTCGTCATCGAGAAGGCGGGAGCCCTCACCAACATCCCCGGCTGGGATGATGTCATCGCGAGGGCCGAGCCTTATCTGAAGGAGATTGCATGACGCTTTTCGCCGTCACCGGAACACCCGGTGCCGGAAAGACCTCGGTGACATCGGAGCTCCGTTCCAGAGGGTACAACGTCATAGATGGTAAGGAGTTCATCAAATCCAACGGCCTGATGGGTGAACTGGATGCAGCCAGGGATACCCACGAGGTCGACCTCGACGATCTGAACGATGCATTGGAGCAGTTCAGGCAGTCGGAGGGTCTTTACATCCTGGACAGCCACCTGTCTCATTTCATGGACAGCAGCGGGATAGTGGTCCTGAGATGCAATCCAGATACCCTGGCGGAAAGGCTCAGGGCAAGAGGGTACAGTGAATCCAAAGTCTGCGAGAATGTACAATCCGAAGTTCTGGATGTGATCCTCTGCGAGGCGGTAGAATCGGACATTCCCGTGTATGAGGTGGATTGTTCGTCCGAGACTATTAGTCAATCCGCAGATTCCATTGAAAAAATACTTAACGGTGATACCGATGATTATCTACCAGGAAAGACCGATTGGTCTCAGGAGATGGACAAATGGTTCTAGACGGACAGAGAGCGAGGGCTGATTTCGCATTGGCGCCTGTCGCTAAGAAATTCATCAATGTCAACCCGAACCTCGTATCATGGATCGGGCTCATCATCGCCCTTGTGTGCGGTGTCGTATTCTACATCAGCGGAGCACCTGGAAGGGAATGGCTCCTCATCGTCGGAGCAATCCTTGTCATTGTCTCCGGATACTTCGATGCTCTTGATGGAAAGATCGCGAAGCTCGCGGGAAAATGCAGCGTCAAGGGAGACTACCTTGATCATGTGTTCGATAGGTATGCGGACGTCTTCATGATCGGAGGAATAGCATTCTGCGGATATTGGTGCAACCCTTATCTCGGGATGCTTGCATTGGTAGGTGTCCTTCTCACTTCATATATGGGGACCCAGGCACAGGCCATTGGAGCCCCCCGTCTTTATTCGGGACTCCTCGGACGTGCGGACAGGGTCGTGCTTTCAACGATCTTCCCTATTATACAGGTCATCATGATGGCGGTCGGATACGGATCGTTCCATATCGATCTGGGATCCGTGGTCTTCGATATCAACTGGCTTGAGCTCATGATGCTTTGGTTCGCGGTCGTCGGAAACATCACTGCCGTCCAGAGGACCATCATAACCTGGAACAACCTCACCAAGATGGAGAAATCTCAGTGAGTCTCCTCGGGACCTTTGGGCCCGGGGCGGTCCCCTCTTTTAGAATTCCTTGATTTGGCCCTGTAATACTTCAAAGGATGAGTCATCCATTCCTGCTCGCACAGGGTATCCGGATTATAGCAAAGTCCGTTGGTCTTCATCGTCTTGCATTCCGGAGGAGAGTATCCTTCTGAGCCGTTCAGGTCCCCCATGATGTGCTTAATCTGATACTGCGACTTCGATTCATCGAAATCAGGTGATTCGGAGAACACCTTGATTATGTCGTCGTATCCCAGCCCTAGAGCTTTAAGGAACGTCACTATGGCGAATCTGGCGCTGTGTGGCAGGTTCATTCCGTTCCTCGACATCTCCAGGATGCGGACAAGACAGGGAGGGAGATAATCGATTTTCATGCCCTCTCCGTTTGTCGGGCTCATCTTCATCTTGGCATCCATCAAGGCCAGGTTGACGCATGTGACATCTCCTGTCATGCAGTTCTTGAACTCATCCGGGGTCATCAACGGCAGTTCGGACTCGATTTTGTCCTGAAGTGCGTTCTGCATCAGACGGCTGAACTTTTCCTGCGGCAGATATACGATTCCATGATGGATGTCGCTGTTGATCAGCTTCCATTCCACACTGTTCAGTCTGCTCGCGAGCATGAGATAATCAGGGAACTTCATGTGGATGAGTCCGTCACGGTCCGCAGTAGACGACACTCCGAGTTCCTCAGACACGATCAAAAGCGTGGAATTATCCTCTTTGACCAGGAGTTTGTTCATACGGACCGCTTCTGAGAGGGCGTACCTCTTTGTCAGGAAACGGTCGCCCACCTGGGACACGATCATCCTCGCATATGGGTATGACATGACTTCGATCAATCTGTCGTAATCGTTGGTCAACTCCACCGCTGACACCTCTGAACCTTCCAGGGCCTGGAGAACTCTCTCCCTGCCTCTGTTCCTGGCTGGAGCATACAGGTCCGATGTCATGAGCTGCTCCAAATCTGCCGAGTTCTTCTCGGCGAATTCGGATGATTCCCTCAGGAAAGGGTATCTTGCAGCGCGTTTGGTATCCATGCTGTCGGAAGACCTATTTCCACATAGATAATTGTTGACTTACGCCGTATGTTACACATAGATGAAAGACATCAGTCGAAAACGAGGGCATCCTTGAGTTTATCCACTACGGACGGATCCTCCACGACCTTCGCGAAATCTTCCAATCCTGAGAACGGTCTGGCTAAGACCAGTTTAGTGGCTCTTTTTTTCCCGATGCCGGGGAGCGATTCAAGTGCGGACATAGGCATGGAGTTGATCCTGAATGGATACGATATCCCCGTGATCGAACGGAATCCCCATTCAGTGATGAAAACATCCTGGAACCGTTCGGTTTCAAGCTTGTACGGTATCCCCACGAGAAGCGGATATGAGCCGATCTGCCTGCCGAACGTGGTGTTCCCGTCATTAAGCTCGAGGTACACGTCCCTCAGGACGGTTCCGTACGGGACCATACGCTCCAGCATGGCGCGGTCGATGTCCTCCCTGACGCTTTCTTTGAACTTCTTGAATCTCCTCTGGTCGACCTTCACGCAGAAATCCCTTCTCACCGGGAGGACCTGACGGATATTGATGCGGCGGATCATCAGCCCTTCTTCTTTGATCCGGTTGAGTACGTCCATATCCATGCCGTAGGTCGAGGCCGTCTCTCCGTCCAGGCCACATATGATGTTGATGCCTGGGAGGATCTTCGGCAGTCCTTTGGGTCCTCTTTCCCCGCCGATCCTGTTGATCATCCTAACGGCATCCATGATCTGATCGGATGTGCTGTTTAGGTTGTTCTCTTTGATGACGAACGGATCTGCGGATTCCATCCCCAAAGCAAGGACGTTGCCGTCGGTGCAGCAGTCAGCCAGGACGGTCAGTATCTCTTTGGATTCCTCGGGGTATGTTGATATGACCGCAGGATTGGCATTGTCCACATGGATGGTATCGAATCCCATCCCCTTCAGTACTTCGAAGAGGGCCCTTACCGCTTCGGGGTTCGGTCTCGGGACATCCGAATCATCCTCGGAACCGTATGATATGATACAAGTTTGTCCGCCTATCCTGATGTTCTTCACGCCCAGGCTCCTGAGTTTCTGGGCTTCCGCCAGAATGTCATCCGGAGACCTCATGAGCGGTTTCCCTTTCAAAGGCTCGATGCAGTACGAGCACCCTCCGGATTTGTAGCGGTGGCATCCGCGGTATGATTCGATCTCCGCGATGAGCGGTTCCGGGAAGTCCTGATGCTGTGTGACGATATCGGCGCCGAGCACCATCCATCTGTTCCACTCATCCAATGTCCTGAACCTCTCCGCAACCTCTTTTCCGGACATCCCGTCATACAATGATGCGGCGATGTCCTTCTTGATGATGAAATCGAAGGCTTTCGCTTCCTTGGAATCGGCGGCAGAACCGCTTATCAGCTTCCACCCTCTTAATTTAGGTGTGATCTCGGCAAGCTCTTTCAGGGACATGGGCATCGTCCTGAGGTATTTTCCAGGAACCGTGTTCCCTGACAGAACCACGGTGACGGATGCGTTGGGGATAGACTTTCCTTTCCGGATCATGTCTATGGAGATGTACTCGACCCTGTCCGCTCCAGCATCTAAAGCTGCACCCGCGATGGAACGTATCATCGGGGAGATGTACGGTGGGACCCCCAGTGCAGCGGGGTCGTCAATGTAGCCGTCAATCAGAACGACGATAATCTCCTTGGACATCGCCATGGGGATAGGCTCTCGAATATATGGTTGTGGTTGTCAGCATGCATTGGCGAGCCAATGGCCGGCAAGGGCCCCCAATATGCACACGAAGCAGTTCAGAATGATGTTGAGGACGGCTCCGGCGTAGGATCCAGCTATCATAAGGTTCACCGTATCGATGGAGAATGTAGACATTGTAGTGAATGCCCCGAACAGTCCAACGAACAGGAACGTTTTCCAGGCGCCATCCATCATCATGCCGTACTTGAACATCAGGAAGGATGCGAGGCAGCAGCCTATGATGTTGACCAAGAACGTTGCCCACGGGAACTCGGTATCGATGGTCTTGTAGAAACAGAACCTGATCAATGCGCCTATGGCTCCTCCGGCCGCAACGGCTATGAAAGGTACGATCGCGCTTAGATCCATGGCGCTTATTCTGAGATAGCGTATTTGGAATTATCGAAAATCGAGGAAGGGAATAACTGGTTCTTTCTGAATTGCAGTGG
>DAXB01000044.1 GCA_002506175.1 Methanomassiliicoccaceae archaeon UBA113 | reverse complement strand
GTCATGATAATTACCGAACACAGTTGATAAAAGATGGTGCCCCGGGGGTTCTCACCCCGGGAGTAAATGACTGTTTCAATTTATGGAAACCAATGTGATCTCGAAATAGAGGTCCTGGTTCTCTTTCTCGGCTCCCTCTTTGTAGTAGATGGAGTCGCCCTCGATGCCGGTGATGTAGATGGTCTTGTCTCCGAGATCGAGCTTGATCATCTGGATTCCGCCCTCTACAGCCTTGGGGTTGTCGATGCCGATGCTATATGTGATTTCGGTTCCGACTTTGGAGACATAGAAGTTGACCTTGGTTGTTCCGTTATCGAACACTTTGTAACTCTCTCCCTCGATGGGCTTGTATGTCACCATGACGATTCCGCCGTTGTCGGCAAGGGTCGCATATGCGTTCCATCCGTAGTTGGATGTGAACTTGACAGCCTGTCCCTCTACGAGGTTGACATCAGAGTACGCAGCTGCGAACTCCGTCTTGGTCATCGATATTGATGAGCTCATGACGTTGTTGCTTGTCTTGAGGACGCCTGTGACTGATGTAGACACGTATCCGTTGATTGCATCGATCTTGACCTTGAATGTGTCTCCGACCTTGTGTCCGATGACTGCGTTGTTGAATCCGTCAAGGACCGATCCGCCACCGACATTGAAAGCCAAGGGCGAGTAGGAGTCCCTCTTTGTGAAATCGTTAGACTTGGCGATGCCATCATTGTTCGCGATGTCTGAGAACGAAGTGTCGAACACCACGGCGTTTTCCTTGCCGTACTCGTCATAGAATGTTCCGATGTAGTTCACAGTCACGTCGTCTCCAGTTGATGCCATCACATCCCCGGACGGGAAGCATGACTTCTGGATCTGCACTCCGATTACAGCAACCGCTGCGATCAGGAAGATGACAAGGCACACCGTGAATATTGGGTCCCTGTCCTTTTTGGCTCTATTTTCGCCAGTCATTTTTACCATGCGACTGATTAAAACCCCCATATAAAATAATAATGTACGTATGAACGGTGGAACAGGTTATCTATTACCACCCGCTTCCGATAATCATGTTCGACCTGTATGTCGTCACCGATCAATCGCTTTCAAAAGGACGCAGCAACCCAGATATTGCAAGGATGGCCTACGAGGGAGGGGCCGATGCAGTCCAGCTGAGAATGAAGGGTGCGACGCACGAGGAGATGCTGAAAGAAGCCCTCGAGATCCGCGACATAGCTGAGGAGTACAGCGCGTTCTTCATCGTTAACGACGATGTCTCCATAGCCAAAGAATCGGAGGCCGACGGCGTACATCTGGGACAATGCGATATGCCTATCTCCGAAGCCAGGGAAATACTAGGCGGTGCGGCCATCATCGGAGCGTCCGTAACAAACCTCGAAGAAGCTCTCAAAGCACAGAAGGAAGGTGCAGATTATGTTGGAGTGGGATCCATATTCTCAACCTCCACAAAGACGGATGCTAAACAAAGCCTGGGTCTTGATGTACTCTATGAGATTTGCCAGAACCTTGACATCCCCGTAATTGCCATCGGCGGTATCAATCAAGGCAACATCAAGGACGTCATAAAAGCCGGTGCCGATGGCGCCGCAGTAGTGTCCGCGGTAGTCTCGAAAGATGACGTCACGAAAGCCGCCCATGATCTGAGGGACCTCGTCCTCAAGGCCAGACTGTAACGCTCATACAATCACTGACATACCATCGTTACCTTTTATATTGCGCACGTAGTATTAGGGAGCATGGGATCACAGGACGAGTATCTGCGCAATTTCTGCATCCTTTTGACCGACAAGGGAGTGGTGCCGCTCACGGACCCACTCCAGATAGCTGTCTTCAACTGCCTCCAGAACGGCATGAAGAGGCCGACAGACCTTTCATCCGAGCTGGGGCTGAGTTCGTCGTCACTCCACTTCGTCATCGACAAGATGACTGAGTCCGGAATAGTGACAAGGTTCAAACCTGATACCGACAAGAAGACGGTCTACTACTCGGCGAATGCTGTGAAGATTGCAGGTTCCATGGACTCGAGCGAAGAATGCAGGACGCTGTCATACGATGCTTTCGCAGATAAGGCATTCGGATACAGCGGATTCGCATCAGTAGCCAACATGTGGGATTGCTACTCATCGGAGATCGGCTTGGATATCGACCCGATCAGGAAAAAGTACGCAGAGACGCTCGCATCCTCACTCAACTTCAGAAGAGCATCCATGGAGGATGCGGTAGCTGAGATCAGAGAACGCTTCACTTACCTGACAGGCGTCAGTTTCACAGTATATTCGTTCAGCCCCCTGACCATCGTATTCAGCGGGGACCGCACCATCATGTCCAAATCGGTGCTGTTCACCAGTTTCATATCGAAGGCTATCGAATGCGCGACCGGTATTTCCCACAGGGCTTCATCGGTCGAGACATTCAACGGAAACCCGAACCTTTTCAAAGCTGTCTTCGAACGCTGCGAGAAGACCGAGGAACCGTACATCAACACAAGCCTCCTCCACAAGGACGAGAACAGGTTCCTTATGGTGGATCTAGACGGAACCGCCGGAATCATGACCAGCGACATCCAGATGGATATCGTTGATGCGGTCTACGAGAGACCCCTGTGCATCACAGACATTGTCAACAAGGTTGCCTTCCCGAGGTCAACCATCACGTCGAACCTCCTCAGGATGGTAGAGGAAGGCGTAATATCCGTGTTCTACGCAGAATCCGGATCGGCATACTACGGTCTGGCATGCTCGATTCTCATGAAGAAGGCGCACGCGCCGACAACCAACACTGAAGAGATCTTCGACATAATGGAATCAATAAAAGACAGAGCAGGATCGTTCATGGAAGGACTCCTCCTCTATTCAATCTCATACATGAAATCACTCGGTTTCGACTCCGAGTACCTGATGGTGGTCCTCGGTGCCAAATACATGAGGTCCTGCGGATCATCGTCCGCGAACAACTTCGATGCGTACTTCGGAAAGATGTCCGACATCGCGAAGAACATCGGACTCTCCCTCAACGTGGTATCGGTGTATCCGCTCACGATAGGGATATCCTGCGAGGACCCGTCATCAAGCATGGCCGAGGGTATGACATTCATCAAAGGAATGGCACACCAGGGACTCGAGATGGCATCCAGCGGTATCTTCGTGAGAAGCTCCGAGGACACACCTAAGAACAAGAACGTATCGTTCAAAGAAATCTATCCCTCTCTGAGCATGAACCCCGTAAAAGGAATTGCGATAGAGAATCTCGAGCCTTCGGCGACAACGAAGAAGAGGACGTCTTCTGTCAAGACTGCCCTGCTGAACCGCAGCAAGAAGGAAAATGTCAAATCACAAAGAACTGTCAGATACATCACGTCGATGGTCTTCATGCTGCTGTTCGTTGCAGTCATAATCGCTGGGTCGTCCAACCTGATACACGACGATTCACAGATGTGCAACCTCACAGTTGACGATTCTCTGCAGGTGGATGTGTATTCTCAGGACGGAACGCTCCTTGAGTTCCCATACAGCGTCGAAGCAGGATCTACCGTCTCCATCAAACCTATCGTCGACGCAGACATGGGATTCGTATCCGATGGTATGGCGTTCAAGATGGCTACGGGCGACACTGGATCGTACTCACTCACGATATCGTCCGATATGCACATCGAACAACTGTACGATGCATCGTGCCTGTTGGATCTGGACTGCACATTCTCGATCTACAGCTCCGACTCGGAACTCGAGAAGAGCGCCCAGAGCACCTTGAAATTCATACCGTCCGAAGAGTACATGAAATCCACTAACGGACTGTATGTGTCATTGAACAACATGATCAAGGTGGAGGCCAACGAAGGATCGTGCATCTCGTCCGGAGAACCGTACACGGCATCCATCCCATTCCCGAGCTACGTATGCGAGAAGCTTGATTTCAAGAACATCTCGGTAAAGAACATGCCCACGGTCGTAAAGACATTGAACCTCGGAGACGGAACGTTCTACATAGGCGATCAAGCCGTCACAGGAGAGATCCTGATAGATGCAGATGCAACAATCATCGAACTACAGTACGCAGAGAACAAGAATGTCAAGATCCTTGCCAATGACGAAGAGGTTGAGCTCGATGACGAGAACCGCTTCATCATCGACCTGACAGAGGAAGAGGAAATCAGCATCTCCAGCGAAGAGACAGGACTTTACTGAAACACAAAAGGCGGCGATCCCGTGAAGGATAAGAAGGACGCCGCCGTTTTCTGCCCTTTCTGCGGCAAAGGGTACACGGGGGACTTCAACATCTGCCCCAAATGCGGTCAGAACCTCAAACCGTACAAAGATGATCTGAACCCCATCCTCAACAAGATTCAAGATGCCACCAACATCGACATGAAGAGTACCGGGGCGAAAATCGCCACCACTGTGATAGTATTCTTGGCAGTATTCACAACCTGCTTCGCGCTAATATCAGTCATAGACAATATGCCTGAACCCGTTCCGGAAGGATACGTAATCAATGTGACAAACGGGTACATTGCTCTGGACGGCGACTTCGCCACAGATGCTATGTCGGTAACCCCGCTTTATGAACCAGATCTCAAATTGAAAATCGAATTGAACCAATCAATGACGTCAAAATTCTCCAAGATTGTATGGGTACTGAAGACTGATGAATACAACGTATCTGGGGATAAGAACCCCTTCTATCTGACTGTCACCAAGGAGAAATCAAAAGACACGTCGATGGGCAGTGTGACCTGGGGTTCGGTCAGGGTAGGGGGATTCACCATAACCGCATCCTGCTACTCAGGTTCAGGATTGACTGAGATATACGAGGGTTACGGAACATATCACGGACGCCTTTCCTATGAAAGCGTATGGACCTACGAAGGGATTGAAAACAGGATGGAAATCACGATGACATCTGAAGCCGTGGATGAATGCCTGGCATACGATGTGAACGACAGGATGAATAAGCAAAAGACGTCCGATATGACCGCGTTCATAACCAATGATTCGACAATAAGCAACCTCAACTCCAAACTTAGATCCACATTCTCCAAAAACTATGAGTATACTGATTCGAAATATGCAGATTACGTCCTCTCATTCATCTCATCTTGCTTCAAAAACGAATATGACAGCTTCCTATATGGTGTGCAGGATTACTGGGCATACCCATCTGAGACTGTATTCAAAGGATGCGGTGATGATGAGGATCGTGCAATCCTGTTCTCATCCCTTATGAAAGCCGCGGGTTTCAAAACAGGATTGCTAGTGCTTCCAGACAGGACTGTATCCGCAGCCATTATCGTAACGGATTCCAAAGAGCTTGGGTATACGCCACTGTATGTGAAGAAGGGCTCGGAAAGCTACCTGGTTGCTGATGCCGATTCTGGTGGAATCGGACTCTTGGGAGCAGGATACAGCACAGAATCGGGCAAATCGATAATCTACAATGGAATGAATGTAACGCCCCTATGCCACCTCATTACATGCTGAGGTTTTTCTACCAGCTGGATGATGTCATACTGAGGATGGGAGCACATAAGTCCGGTTCTGTTACGGAACGATGATATTAACCTCGGTTCCATCAAAAATGAAATTTAGACCGGCCGGCGTTGGGCCTTGGAGCCCACCTCCTCACCCTTTTCATCACATAGGATTAGAATACGCATCATGAAAATGAAGGGGCAAAGCCCCTTCTGATCATCCAGCCCTCATCCTTACGAACACGATAATCGCGATGATCACCACTATCCCGATTAGGATCATCAGGAGGAAGTTTGCCAGATTGGAAGCATACTTCGGCTGGGGGTCTTCCGGAGTAGCCTTCTTCACCCCGAACAACTGTATGACCATGACATCCCTGTCCTTATCATACACATCATCGTTGACTTCGAAGGTCAGACCCGCCCCGGTGATCAATTTACCATCGATTGCCTTGATGGATGCTTCTCCTTCATATCCTGACGCCAAATTGTATGTGAACGTGTGGCTGCCTGCACGCACATCCGTTGTGAACGTATTCTCCGCAGTCGATTTGGCCATAATAACTCCATCCAGGAAAACATCCGTTATCCCGGCACTTGCCACAACCATGATCGTGTAGATATCATCCTTCAGAGATGCGTAAACCTTCTCATACTCTCCAACAGTCGTTGATATCATGGGTTTGATGTCGGCATATGTCTTAGTCTTGGAATTGTACGTCTGCCATGATTTGAAAAGACGGTTGTACAGCGATGGTACGAGCTTGTACTCCACCTGATAGTCTTCTTGCTGGCCATTTGATTTTGCGATCTCCACGATTCCGAACTTTACGACATACACAGTCATCCAGAGCGATTCATCGATGTAGAACTCGGTATAAAGGGCCGTATTGATCCAGCTCTCCAGAACCTCTGCCATTATTGATGATCCCGCGAACAGGTATAGGGCCTGGATTCCTTCGAACCCTCCATTGCCTATCACGACCGACTCGCCGTTGGTGGTCACTGGGACGAACTCCTCGAAGCTGTCCATCGTTCCCCCGACCAGCAGATTCGTTATGTCCGCAGTAGATATCTTGCCGTCCTTATTTGATACATCGAGCGTTCCTAGGACAGACAGGATGTATGATGACAGATGCCCGTTGTTGTATAACGTAAGTACCCCTTTGACGATGAGTTCGGAATTCTCCGTTATCAAAGATACCTTATCGTATACGAACATCTCACAACCAACATTGACTGTAAATACAGGAATGTAGCCATTAGCATCAGTGATTCCGCAGTAGCGGAAATCATATTCGTCCGAATTTCCGGACACATACACCGTTCCGCTGACGGATGCATCATCTTCCGAGACGAACGTTCCGCTCACTGAGATATTGAAAGCGTCTCCAACATACTTGTCCTCGAATACAGCACTGTGCTGACTGTCCGACGGAATCTGCGTCTTTCCGAACTCAATCGATCCTCTGGTTGTTCCGATGTCCCCGGATATGGTTGTTCCAGCCTCTGCGATGACCTTTCCCAACGAGATTCTGAACCCATTCATGCTGACATCGGACCCTGTCTTGAATATGATTATGAAACGCTTTTTATCTGCACCGGTAACTGTTTGGTCTGTTATCGATACGGTCCCGAAGATGTTGACCGTCAGGTCCTTGGCATCGAGTATCTTGGAAAATGCAAAGGGTATGTTTGAGATGCAATACAACCCTTTCTCGTCCTGATAATATGCTCCTGCAACCCTGTACGAGTCCTTGATTACGATTTCTCCTTGGGAGCGTACCTCGTATTCCATCTTGGATACGCTCCTGATGGTTCCTTTGTCCCCGATCATTAGAACGGAATAATCGATCAGCTTCCCCTCCTTCGGTGCCGAAGTGATGTCGCTCCAACCGTTTCCCGGAGCTCCTGAAATATTTCCAAGCTGATGGATGATGGCCCCGGATTCCACATCCAGTGTCCCTTCTACCCCCAGGATGCATCCGTTGATGACGGCTATCTTGTATACATAATCTCCTTTTTTCTCAGGCACTGTCAGGGTTACTCCTTCCGGGACGGTCACATCACTGTCTACCAATGCCCCATAATCCGATACAGGATTGAAAATGCTGACATTGTCTCCGGATTTGACCTTTCCAATAGCGGATACGAGATTGGTGTGTTCAAGATAGGCCTCGGTCTTGAATCTGATATCCGAAAATACCTCGAAACTATCCAGGTTGATTCCCGAGTTTATGTTCTCTATTATGAACGTTCCCTGAACGGCCACATTCCCTCCGAATGTGAAACTCGACCCATCAGCCAAGGTGAATGTGGCGGATTCCTTGACGATGACTGAGAATTTTTTATTGAAAAGCGAATCGAAATGGTCCGCGTTGCTATCCGTTATGATCTTGATTCCTGAAGGTATGATGATGCTGTCTTTAACCGTCAGTGTTCCCAGGATGCTTATCTTCTTGGCATTCTCATTGATCGCGCCCTCGAGGGTAGTGTAATGGTATGTCGTAATTTTTTCAGCAGACTCGGTCGTGTACATAGCTGAAGTCATGTATCCGCTGGTGTTGATCTTCACGCCCTCGGGCGACATGATCATCGAACCGCTGACGGAGAGCTTTCCAGATACGGTGATGGTGGCATTCTCTCCGGCTGTCGAGGCCTTGGCCACCAAATCGCCAGAGACCTCCACAGACGCATCCTTTTCGATAACGATACGGGCATCGATCAAAGTCATGCCACTCAGATCTATCGTCTTTCCATTCGATATCGTTATGATGGCTTTCTTCGCACCCGTGTCATCCGATGAGCAGATCATACCAGCTTCGTTTACCGGACCGATGCTCATGCATGTATCGGCATACATCTTGTTCTCCGACTCATTGGTATCATAAGCCATTCCAGTCGATACGGTTTCAGTAATCTTCAGGTTTTTGACGGATTTGATCGAAATCTTATTGGCAACAACCTTTCCAAATTTCAGATTATCCGCATCATAGGACTCCGCAATCTGACGTGTATACGGCGAATTGAGTGGAATATCCTCGATGTAGTATCTGTGATCGCCGTAATCGTATACATACATACATTTGTCAGTGATTGTGATCGGATTATCGCCGGACAGCTCAATTACGGATATTGTGGCCTTTGTGCTAGCTATGGAAATCGTGAATCCTGTAGAAAGCACCGAACCATCGATTTTCATATTGCCGAACAGATCCACGTTTCCTCCGATCAACCCGCCGTTCGTGAACGATGCTCCTTCGGATATTGTCACATTCGTCATGGTTACCTGTACACCGGTGCCGATGAACATCTCTCCGTCAATTACCACACGAGACCTTTGGTTCTGATATTCCGGTTTAACATTGTCACATGCATTGTTCACTATCGATACAGGTTGAATCGAAGAACCGGATGTGACTCCGACAGTCTTGATCGATCCTTTGATGGATACGAGATCGTGATAATCCTGAGGGCAAATCACCAATCCCTCTTTGCCACTATTTCCGGTCTTCGAGATTATGTTCCCGTTTATCGTTGCATCCCCATGAATGATGAGTTGCGAACCGGATCCCTCGATGGTGACGGTAACGCCCTCGTTGACGATTAACTCGCCATCCACGGTTATTGTTCCTCCGTCTTTTATTGTGAGATCCCCGTTGATTATCAAAGTCTGATCCTCGTTATATGTGACGTTGCCGATGTATGTTCCGCTAAGGATGAATGGTTTCAGCTCAGGTTTCTCGTCCTCTGCATCATATCCGATGGAGGAAACGACTGCCACTGCGGAAACAGCCATGATAAAAACGGCAAAAAAAGCCAACGTTCTCTTTGCATTCACATTCTGAATTTCTCCAAGCATCAGACATCACATACCGATATGCTACGCGGAAGGGATTTTGAACGCCGTGCTATAGCACATCCAACATCCCCTCACAATATTGAAGGTTCCTTTGATATTAATATATGATGACAAACCGTCAGCGATATCGAAATAATCAACGTTTCAAATGGTATCATCGGAAGATCGCAATCATCGAGATGTAAACTACCTGTAACGACCCATCCTTTTATCTCTCTGATGACAGGGCACACTCATGAAAGAAGCGGAGGTGCCATGAATGGGCAACAGAGCAGTGATTACCACAGAGGACCACAGAGTAGGGACCTACATCCATTGGAACGGCGGGAGGGATTCGGTCGAAGCGTTCCTGGAATACTGCAGACTGCATGGATACAGGAAGCCGGAGGACGATGATTACGGATGGGCGAGGCTCTGCCAGGTAATCTGCAACTTCATCGGAGCCGACGGATGTTCCGTTGGAATCGATACGTTCGACAGGCTTGACACAGACAACGGCGATAACGGAACATACGTGATCAAAGATTGGAAAATAATCTCAAGAGAGTTCTTCGACGGCGAGGAACAATGCGAATACGAGCTGATCGATTTCCTGTTCGAGATCGATGACAGCATGCCTGGACGCCACAGTATGGGACACCCTATGATAGAAGACCTGCTGAGAACCGGAAGGACATTGAACGATCTCGGATGTGATTATTTCTACAGCATATGGAAAGGAAGAGGAAAGAAATTATCGAAATTCGAAACTGGAGAGGAATATCGCAAGGGAAAGACGACGATAAATGTAATAAGTCGCTCTTCCGAGAAAATCCTGGCTGAATATAACGGCGGCACATATGATCTGGATGTCTTCCATTGGAAGGATGGAAGGGAGTCTGTCACTATTGAAACCCCGGACTCCATTATATGTGTGCCATCTGCCCCTTCAGATGATGACTGAAGAAATACGGCGTCAGTTTTGTGTATTAACATAAATTCGTAATAACATTAAAATAATCTGATACGCCGTTGCAATCACGGTAACAAAAATGTCTGCACACAAGAACGAAAAGGTCATGATAGCATGTGTAACAGATGAGGTAACGATGGTCACTCAGCCTCTGAAATACTACAACATAGAAAGGGTGCACCTGATCAGTTTCGTAAAGCCCGTCAAGGACCAGAAAAACAAGCCCATGGTATATCGTACGAAGTTCTACGAGGATGTCCGCGACACTGTGATGTCAAACATCGAGAAAATGGGAATCGAGCTTGTGCCTCACACAGAGATGAGGACATACAACTTCGAGGAGATGATGCAGACCGTCTACTCCATTATCACCGATGAACAGAACAAGGGTGCGATAGTATATGTCAACCTCTCATCCGGTACCAAGGAGTTCTCCGCCGCTGCCGCCATAGCATCCATGATGCACCGTGATGTGAACATCTTCACCGTTGGGGGAAAAGCAGAAGCTCTAACGATGACAAAATACGAGACTATGATGGAAAGCATCAAGCACGATGGCGAGATTGTCGGAAAATTCTATGATTATCATGATCCGTATGAGGTGACCAGCTTCAGCCTCACCCCTCCGCCGATGAGGCTGCTCCGTGCATTGAAAGTATTTTCAGACATCGACATGAGCAAGCGCTCCAACACCGCAGTTATCGAGGAATTGGTCAGGCAGGGATTATGGAAATCGCCCGGGGAAGGGAAAGACCGCTTCGAGGGGACATCCATAGCGATCAAGCTGGCATCCAACGGCAAGAGGATCACTGATCCGCAGTACAAGATACTTCAGAGAAAAGAGGCTGTTCAATATCAGAGGAACTTCATCGATAAATGGAAGGAGTATGGGTGGATCTACAAAGATCCCGACACTACGGGGACAAAGTACGACCTAACTACAGACGGGATGATGAATCTGAAAGTATTCTGTCCGGAGCAAGAACCTTCTTCGGAATGATCTTGCTGCTGCCCTTGGCAGAAATAAACTTTTTAAACTATTTCAATTATTACAAATATTACATTTATTACAATTTAATGTTAATATAATGATACGGGATATAGGTTATTGCTGAGATAACTGGAAGCAATCAGGCCACTCGTATGAATACTGCATGATACCATACGAAACCATACCCTGTGGGAAGCCGACAACGCATTCAGCATCGGAGGAAATGCATATGGACTCTAACGGACACATCAGGATATACTACCCCAGGCACCATGGGAACAAAGCCGAGAAGGAGACTCTAACCAGATACACAAGGTTCTTCGACTATGAGCTCGGGTGCTACGTTGACCAAGTGGCGATCACCAAGATCGACTACATACGCTCCCTCGAAGAGTGGACCGCAACAACGACGGTCACGAACACGCTGGTACCCGGATTCGACGGATACGGTCCGAATGCATATCGGGCAGTCTTGAACGAGACTGTGTCCCGTATCCTTGAGTGCGAGCCTTACTCATCTGATGCGAAAAGACGCAAAGACGAGAGATCCTACTGTGAATCAGAGACTACCTCTCGCTCGTTTGACAGAGCATCATCGAACCAGAGTCGTTGGCTGTATACAGAAACCAGCGGATCAAGCGAATGAAAACCTACGAAGAGCAACCTTCATTTATCTTCCATCAAAAAACTACATAGGCCACTAGGAAAGCAGTAAGATTGGACCGTTCAAGGTGTCATCCACCTTGAACCGGTCTCCACATTATAACGGCAGTTTTTGCAAAAAAACCCCAAAGATGTACTTCGCAACATGATACGATTTGAAAAATGCTTAGATCTGGCTGGATTTAGTGAAGATAAAACGTGATTCAGAACGAAATTCCCTACGGACTCTTTTTATCACAGAAGCTACGTCTCCGCAGTATGGCATTCGGAATCTTCAAGCCTGCAGAGGAATACAAACTTGTGATCCTTGTGAGAAACGACCTCAAGATGGGCAAAGGGAAGATCGCAGCCCAGGCCGCCCATGCAGCCGTAGAGTGCGCTCTGTATGCCGAGAAGAAAGACAAGAAATCCTTCGATGCATGGCATTCTTCCGGACAAGCCAAGATAGTTCTCAAAGTAGACTCCATGGACGAGCTTAATGAATACTTCAAAATCGCCCGCGGCCAGGGATTTACAACATCAATGATAACGGATGCTGGAAGGACTCAGATAGCTCCCGGCACAACGACATGCCTCGGCATAGGTCCAGCTCCTGTCAGTGAGATCGACAGGATAACAGGCGAACTCAAAATGCTCTAATCATGATTTTCTCGTCGAGATCCTCAGGTTTCAAAGCATACAGTGAATCCAGCAACGCAGGCTTGAATGTCCCTGGACCGGAACAATGCTCCACGGCATCTTCCGCAGCAATGTTGAATGCCGAGATTGCCGCCGCCGCCGATTCGATTGATGGCCCGCATGCACCGATATATACTCCGACCATGGTTGTTACCGAACATCCCGTCCCGGACACGTTTTCAAGCATCGGCACTCCGTTCGATAATTCAAAAAGAATACGGCCGTCCGTCACATAATCTGTCGGACCCGTCGACATCAGAATACATCTGTTTTCCTTTGCGAACGCCATCATATGGTCTGCCAGATCCTTGCACGAAGAAACCGAATCCACGCCACGAACCGTCCCTTTGCAACCTACAATAGTTGACATCTCCCCCATGTTGCTCTTGATGATACTCGGACGAATAGATGATATGAGATTCTTCACTATCTTCGTGCGGTACTTCGTAGCTCCGATGCCCACTGGATCCAGAATGATCGGCTTTCCGGCCTTCCTGGCGACCGCTCCTGCTATCTTCATAGACTCTAGAGTCATCTCGTTGACAGTCCCGTTATTCAGTACGAGGGCATCCGCCGCAACGGCCATCTCCTTAGCTTCATAAGCGGAATCGCTCATTATCGGCGATCCTCCGGCACAAATGCAGACATTCGCACAATCGTTGACGGTAACATAATTCGTTATGTGGTAAACAAGAGGATGAACCTCGCGAACCTTCAACATGTACTCGGACGGCCTGAACTCCATGACTGCTGGATTGCATCGTCCGATTTAACACATATCATAGTTGGCTAGAGCTGTACACACTTTCTTTAACAAGTATCTGCATCCGTGCACCATGGCTATGATCGACATAGAATACAGGCATACGAATGCGGACATCCCCGACCCCACCATCAGGAGAACCACCACATCCGCCATGAAACAATACATACAAGACCTTGTATTCGAGATGGAGATGGCCGATATTTCTGTGAAGTTCACCGAGAAGATCATCGATTCCGGAGAGAACACAGTCGTCATCAACGGAAGGACAATTCCCGAAATCATCGACGGACTCACTATCAAGCACCTCGAGGTGGAAGAGAGCTGCGACCTCGGTTCCGGAGGAAGAGTGACTTTCGGACGCCCCATTCTAGACTGGAAGAAGGAATACATCGAGGACGTTCCCGACACCATCATGAAGAACGCCATCGCGAAAGTGTACGCCGATGAGCTTGAAAACAAGATCGATGTCGTCCAAAACAATTAAACCGACATCATCCTACCCTGTCCTCAATGTTCGAGATCATCAGAAGGGACGGGCTCGCCCGCATCGGAAAATTCACAACCAATTCAGGACGCTCTATGGAGACACCGGCTCTGTTCCCGGTGATCAACCCGAAGATCAACACTGTTCCCGCCAGGGAGCTGTACGATACTTTCGGTTTCAAGTCCCTCATCACGAACTCATACATCATAAAGAACAATCCCGAGCTCAAGGAGAAGGCTCAGTCAGTCGGACTCCACGAGATGCTGGACTTCCCCGGGATCATCATGACCGATTCCGGAACATTCCAGAGCCATATGTACGGAGAGGTGGAGCTCACCAACGAGGAGATCGTTGAGTTCCAGAAATCAATCGGTACTGACATCGGAACCGTTCTCGACATTTTCACGGAACCCTATTGGACCAAGGAACAGACGGCGGAATCCATCGAGATTACACTCGAGAGGACTCAGCAGGCCTGCGACATGAAAGGCGAGATGATGATCAATGGAGTCGCCCAGGGTTCGATCTACAAAGACCTCAGAGAGAATTGCGCCAGAAGGATGGCTGACATGGATATAGACGTCCACCCCATCGGAGGAGTCGTACCACTCATGGAGCAGTACAGGTACGCCGAGCTCGTGGATGTCATCATGTCGTCCAAAAAAGGTCTCAATCCCAACCGTCCCGTCCACCTATTCGGTGCTGGGCACCCAATGATCCTCGCATTCGCCGCACTTATGGGGTGCGATTTCTTCGATTCCGCATCTTACGCCAAGTTCGCACGCGACGAGAGGATGATGTTCGTGGACGGAACTTTCCGCCTGGCAGACATGGAGTCTCTGGACTGCAACTGCCCCGCATGCCGCGGACACAGTCTCGAAGAGCTCAGGAAGATGGAGAAATCCAAGAAAACCAAGCTCATCGCGGAGCACAACCTCTACCAGATCACCCAGGAACTGGCACTCGTCAAGAGGTATATCCGTGAGGGACGCCTCTGGGAGCTTGCGGAGATCAGATGCAGGGCCCACCCTGCGCTTCTCGAAGCTCTCAGGAAGCTGAGGGACTATCAGGACCAGATGGAATTGTACGACCCCATCAGCCGTGACGGAGCGATATTCTATACAGGATCCGAATCCAGGAACCGCCCTGTATTCAAGAGATACCTAGACAGGCTCGGAACTAGATACGTCCTCCCGACGAACAAGGTAGTCCTGTTTGAGGACAACAAAGGCAAACCGTACAGCAGGCCATATGCAGAAGAGTTCGCCAAGGCACGCAGGGCGGGTTACACACCCATAGTCGTATCGCCGTTCGGACCAGTTCCTGCAGAGCTGGATGAGATGTACCCTCTCGCACAGTCATTGTTCCCCGGAATCCTTGATATGGAGACGGAAACCGAGGCAGAGAGAATCACATACCAGTTCCTCAGCATGATGAACGTAAAAGAAGTCATCACCCCCGACAAGATTCCAGACGATGGAAAGGAAGAGTTCGATGCGGACATGCTCAGAGCCAAGGCTGTAGCCAGATACCAGTTCGGAATCGAAGCCGCGGACGCGCTCTTCAGAGGAGAGATAACCCTAGTCAAGAGCAAGAAGACCGAGAAGATCAGGAACGTCATCTCCGACGGAGAGCATGTGCTCTCAATGCGCGCAGGCGACGGTTTATACACGCTCAAGCTCGAAGGAGCCAAAAGAATCCTGGCAGCCTGCCCCAAACCCCACATGAGGGTTCAGGTCGCGGATGATGCCGTGCCGTTCGCCGCAGAGGGAAGGAATGTATTCCCCAGGTTCGTCACAGAATGCGACCCGGAGATCCGCCCGATGGAGGAGGTAATCGTCACCGATAAGGATGATAATGCGGTCGCCACCGGCCGTGCGTTCCTCAACCCGTTCGAGATGAGGCAGATGAAGAAGGGAATGGCCGTAAAGGTCCGTTCCGGTTCTTCAGATGACGAGTGAGCTCACTGCTTCTCGTACATCCATTTCCCGCATACCGGGATCAGGATTCCGCCTATCGCATTTCCCGCGATCACAATCAGGATGAATGCGAGAGATTCCAGCGTGAAGCATCCGGCAGAGCAGAAGTAGAACATGTCTGCGATACTGTGCTCGAATCCCGAGAGGATGAAAACAGGTACGCAGATGAACGCTCCGAGGAAGCTCTGCTTCTTCTTGTATATGTCCGCCGCGATGAACATCAGCATACCGCAGAACACACCTTTCAGAAGGATCGTGAGGGGCGATGACAGGGCAGCGAGCCTCCCGTCTATGAATCCGGGGAGGAACTGCTCGGACATGGGCATAGCCAATCCGACGAATAGGCATCCGATGAAGTTTCCGATGATGATGACAATCAGATCCAACACATAGGTCCAGGGCTTGTTATCGAAGGAATAACCGACCTTTCCGGTGTAAAGATCCAATCCGAAGAAGAAGATCGTCATGAGTCCGACAGCGAACAGGATGGATCCTATCCATTTCAGCTCCACATTGACGGACATGCATCCCAAAAGGACACAACCTCCGATTCCGATACATATTCCGGCCAATATGGCCCTTACGAGGCATTTGAGATAGTGGTTGTCAGCCATCGGCAATCATTCCTGCATCGACATGCACCTTCTCACTCTTAACGGTTAACCTTATCATCATAGACCTCGGTCACCGAGACCATGAGAGGAGACCTCCATACGCTCGAGAGAGTGTGCTCGTATGCATCCGTGGTGATGCTCCTGGGATCGATCGTATTTCTTATCCTAGCGGCCGCATGCGCCGTGTTGGGTGTGTGGTCCTTCTCGTCATCCGACATCAGAGAGATGTTCACAGCCCTGATCAAGTGCGGCGCATCCGATCTGTCACTGGCTGCAGGCACAGTGGAGATGGTTGTTGCTTTCATCATCGCGGCCATCGCACTGAAGCTTATCCACGGGGTCATGGTCACCACCATGGACCGCAGAAGCCCGTTCGTCATGGAGAACGCTGACCGTTTTAAGAAGCTCTCTCTGCTCTTCCTCGGCACATCCGTCATCCTGACCATCTTCGAGTACCTGAACAGGTCCGATGCTGTGCTTACCGCCTGCTTGTTCCTGTTCTGCATCCTGATATGCGTCATCATGTACTGCCTGACAATAGTGTTCCGCTACGGATCCGCCCTTCAGACCGAATCAGACCACACCCTGTGATATCATGGCGATAATACTGAGGCTCGATAGGATGATGGCGGATAGGAAGATGTCCCTCAACGAACTTGCCGAGAAGGTCGGGATATCCAACGTCAATCTCTCCAACATCAAGACCGGGAAGATCTGCGCCATAAGGTTCTCCACCCTGAATGGGATATGCAAGGCATTGGACTGCCAACCCGGAGACATCCTCGAATACATCGAAGATGAGGAATGAATGATTAGGCTCACATCCTCTTCTTCATGGTAACGACGTAGATCGCCGCTATCACAAGTATCAGAGCCGCGATGGCTATCGAAAGATAGAGGGTGATATGGGATTCGCCTTTCTCCGCCCATACGGCTTTGAAATCCATATCCTGAGTGACCAGTATCGTCGACCCTGCCGCATATGTCGAACCGCTGAAGGACCATCCGTTGAACTCAAGCTCACCTTTGATCCCACCATAGCCGGGGAGGGTGATCCTGCTTCCGTAATCTGTTTTGTAGGATGCAGGGGGTGCTGACGACCCGCCGTTGGAATCGAATGATATGAAACATTGGGCGACATTCTTCGAGTAGACGGCATACAGTATGACATCGCCGGCGATTGTGAAAACATTCTGACCGGAAACCGTGTAAGAAGGTGCCTCGGCCAGAGGCGATTCGCTC
Source organism: Methanomassiliicoccaceae archaeon UBA113 (assembly GCA_002506175.1). Classification (GTDB taxonomy): domain Archaea; phylum Thermoplasmatota; class Thermoplasmata; order Methanomassiliicoccales; family Methanomethylophilaceae; genus Methanoprimaticola. The sequence goes on along the minus strand of DAXB01000044.1, from coordinate 2,738 downwards.
CATCCTCTGAAGGTATGGTCCTCCTTGGAAGGCTGAGGGGTGAACTCCACCTTGTACTCTGTTCCCCCTGGCACCGACGATGATTCTGGAACGTCTCCTGTTCCGCCGTTCGCATCATATTTGACATAGCATGTGGCTTTCACCGAATAAACAGCATACAATACGGTATCTTTCGTGACAACAAAAGAATCGGTTCCCGTTTCAGTGTACGTGGCGGAGATGGAAGCGGATGATTCGCTCCATCCCATGAACTGCACCTCTTCCTTAGACGGCGCAGGACTGAACTTTACCGCATATACGGTTGAAGGATAGACGCTGGATGCGCTCGGAACGCTCCCGCTCCCGCCGTTCGCATCATAAGATATCGTGAACGATGAAGGTGCGCTCGATTCCACCATATGGTCGTATGTTCCCGAGAACATGTGCCTCGGAAGGTCGTTGACGGATTGTATCGGGGTCCCGTCCGCATGATAGAATCCCCAACCGCTGAATGCCGCTTCGTTTATCCCGGAGATTTTTCCGAAGATCACGATACTGAAACCTGTGCAGGATTCGAATGCCCTGGCCCCTATTGATCTGAGATTGTCCCCCAAGTCAAGAATTCCCGTGAAACCGAAACATCCCAGGAACGCACAATCCGATATGCTTCTAACTTCCGACGGAACGGTGAATCCGTCCACGATATAGGTCGTTGGAACCTGTATCAATCTGGTCCCGTCTTTGCTGTACAGTATGCCTTCCTTTGACATGTACATGCTGTTCTCTAGATCGACCTGTATAGCCGTGAATGCAGAGGCGCTGAATGCCCTGTCTCCGATGGATACGACCGATGCGGGTACGGTGAGCACTCCGACCATACCCTTTCCGTGATAGAACGCTTCTGGCCACACCTTTGTCACAGTCGATGGTATGACGTATCCTTCCGAATAATTTCCTAACGTCGCCTGAATTATCTCAGTCTGCTCCTTGTTGAACAAGATTCCGTTCTCGGACATGTAATACTCATTCTCTGGACTCACTGTTATTCCGGAGAAACCGCTGGCTGAAAAGGCGCATTCTCCGATGAAGGATACATTTTTGGAAATTGATAACTCCCCCGAGACCATCGTACATCCGCTGAATGCATGATCCCCTATACTGAAAACTGTGTCTGGTATCGGCGACAGTAATAATACACTATCGCACCCATAGAATGCATACGAGCCTATCGATACGATTTCAGAGCGAAAATCAATTGATGTGATGTTCGACCTTTTTTCATACCATGGCGCCGTCCCAGCTTCGAAATCATACATGGCGCCCGAGCCCATACCGTTGCTATCGATGACAAGGATGTCGCCCGTCAAAGAGTAGATCAGACCGTTGCCGCATATCCCTGAGTCCGAGGCTGCATCGCCTGACAGAGCGGTGTTGACCGCAAAAAACGACATACCTGATATCGCTATTGCTGCGATGATCAACACTTTGAATGTTTCATTACTGCTCATGACGATACCTGTCCGCTGAATGCATCCTATTTTAATAAAGGCATCTTATTCTATATAGATTGTCCAAAACGGTTCACAGGATGAGATGTTCGCATATCGCTGTATGAACTGAAAAATCGAAATGGTTGGCATGCAAGGTACATTTTGCCATATGCGTACGATGTTAAATCGACTGCTACCTTGATGCTGATGATGATAAAGTGTGTTGGACGAAATCTATAAATATAATTTCAAAACAAATGGATATTATCTCAAATTATTAGACCTCATTTTTCTAATAATTGCGCCCATTTTCTTGCCTCGGAGACGAAAAAAATAATGCAAAATCGGCATAAAACAATCTATCGGTTATTGCTTTTAATAGATTGAAAAAAATTCATTCTTCTAGGAGTGATATAATGCCACAACTCAATGAGAAATACGGATTATTCATCAACGGAGTATGGAAGGATGCCTCTGACGGCGCAACATTCGAGAGCAAGAGCCCCATCAACGGAGAGCATCTTGCCTACTGCGCCCAGGCAACAAAAGAGGATGTTGACGAGGCAGTGAATGCCGCATGGAAGGCATTCGAGTCCTGGAAGAAGACAACACCCAGGCAGAGGGCGGAGATCCTCAACAAGATCGCAGACGCCATCGATGCAAACAAAGAGTGGCTGGCAGAAGTAGAGTCCAGGGATAATGGAAAACCCATCCGTGAGACCATGGCAATCGACATCCCAATGAGTGCGGACCACTTCCGTTACTTCGCAGGATGCATCCTCGCAGAGGAGGGACAGGCATCCGTCGTCGACGAGACATTCCTCTCCGTCATCCTCCGCGAACCTATCGGAGTCGTCGGACAGATCGTCCCCTGGAATTTCCCATTCCTCATGGCAGCATGGAAACTCGCACCCGTGCTCGCCGCAGGAGATTGTACAGTCTTCAAGCCCTCGAGCGACACATCCCTGTCCGTACTCGAGTTCGCGAAGATCACAAAGGACATCCTCCCGCCCGGAGTATTCAACATCATCACCGGATCCGGATCCAAGAGCGGACAGTACATGCTCGACCACCCCGGATTCAGGAAGCTAGCGTTCACCGGATCCACTGAGGTCGGACTCAGTGTCGCAAAGGCGGCCGCAGACAAGCTCATCCCCGCAACTCTCGAGCTCGGAGGAAAGAGTGCGAACATCTACTTCGATGACTGCGACTTCGACCAGGCAATCGACGGAGCCCAGCTCGGTATCCTCTTCAACCAGGGACAGGTCT
>DAXB01000067.1 GCA_002506175.1 Methanomassiliicoccaceae archaeon UBA113 | reverse complement strand
CCCACAGACACCAAGCTCAAAGCCGATGTATCAATTGCAGAGGGCGATACCGCAGTCGAGATCAAGAAGGGCGCAACGCTCGAGTTCGCAGACGGAGCAAAGTTCGTATGCGAGGGAGATATCGAGGTCTACGGAACACTCATCTTCGACAACGTCAACTACGGAATCACATACGGAATCATCTATGCAGATGTCCAGCTCAAGAATGAGGCTTACATCGAGTACACCAACGTATACGTCGCACTCGGAAAAGCGAAATCCGGAGACGAGATCAATGCATACAACCCCAAGGAAGGCATCATCATCGATGAGGACCTCATCCTCTCCGCAGGAGTCACATTCTACAACGTGAACGAGGACAGTAAGAAAGAGTACAATGTCATCGTCAACGCCGGAGCCACATTCACAATCGCAGGAAAGCTCTTGATCAAGAATGAGGCTTCACTCAAGGCAGCAGAGGGCAGCGCTTGGAACACCAAGACCCCCGCAGTCGACCCAATCGACAGCAAAGTCAAGGACTTCTCAGTCCTTGTTATCGGAGAGAACGGAATGATCGTCTACGAGACGACTGGAACCGCGGGAGTCTATTCAGACCATGAGATCGCCGGAGCATACTTCGAAAAGGATGGGGACAAATACATCACCAACATCGCATACGCATTCGCTGAGATCCTCGATGCGAAGGACAACAGGGTCGACATATTCGGAACTGTTACCCTTGATAACCTCACGGTGAGCGGAACCGAGAAGGAGCGCATCATGGTCGTCATAAGGGACGGAACACACGTCACGATGAACAATTTTGTTTTCTCGTACGGAAAGGTAATCTTCGAGGGAGATTAGGATAACGAAGGAACGTTTGTGGAAATCACCGGAGATATCGGAACAACAACAGGTAAGATAATATTCAGTGGAAACGCTGTAATAAGATATTTCACCGTTCTCGAAGACCGGTACCTCAAGGGTTCCATGAATCTTCTTGCGCGCGGAATGGACGGGGCCTTGGACAAGGATTACGATCCGGAAGCTTATGATGCACGTGCGGATTTTGGATCCAACGAACCCGCATCCATTTCTGGAACCGTTTTCTTCAAGAATGTTTGTTATTCATCGAATAATTCTCATGTCGATCTGACAACCTCAGACATGGTGTTCACAGTTCCCTCTGGATCCGCTCTTTACATTCTGGAAGAGGTAATATTCCTGGATGTCGAGGTCAGAGTTGCAGGGGATCTAACAGTCACAAATACGGGATATCTAGTGATGACAGACCGTGACACGACACTTTCAGTGACAGGAACTTTCACAGCCGAAAGGTGTGACAGCAAAGCTGCGAGAGTTCAGGTGATCAACATGATCGTAGGGGGGACGGCCGCTGATTTCAATAAGATCTTCCTTCCTAATTTAATGGGAACGGCGACGGTTACCGGTGCAGGTTCCTTTGAGAATCTAAACCGTATGGACCTGATAGTATTCAGCGGTGCTACGGTTTCCGCGGATGTGTTGGTGGAATGGATGGCCGATACAAGGAATACCGAGTTCTATGTGGAAGATACGCTACTCTACACCGTGTATGTGGGTCCCGATGAAGGTAGGAACTTAGCAATCGCGATTACAAAAACAATTGGCTCGGGACCGGAACAAAAAACCGTAACGGATTACAACCTGGTCCCTGCTCTCCAGGATATGAAATTCATCGCGTGGCAGACCTACGATGAGAAGACCAAGACGTACAAGGCGATTGAAGGTACGAAAGGAGGTAACTACGGCATGGAGACCTGGGTGGGTCAGGCAGGCTATACCAAGGTATACGCTGACATAACCAAGGACATCTATAGGATCTACGTCCTCGCAGCAGAAGGAATTGATGACGTCTATATCGACGGAAAGATCATCGCACACGACGGCACATACTTCTACGCAGAGATTGCGGCCGGATCCCATACCATAGAGTACACCAAGGCGAACGGATATTCCGGTGATGCCTACATATCCGTCATCGACGGAGAGAAGACTTCCGGAACCTCCCTTGCCTTTACCGTCAACGATGACAACTACAAGGCTGATGGATCGCCCTACAGCGGAGACGGAAAGGTCATCTCGCTCACAGGAATAGTCAAATCGGGAATCGACAAGGACCCAGACACGCACACTGAACAGTCGTCGGGACTCACAGTCACCGAGATCCTGCTCATAATTGTGGTCGTCATAATGGCCATCATGGCTGTCGTCCTCATCCTCAGGCTCAACAGAAGTTGATTCCTACAGATGAAGAACGGAAGACGAGAATCTCAAACCATAACCATCAAACAAAACAGGGGCTCCTGCCCCTGTTCCTTTCTTCTTAAGGAAGCATCGGATTCTTCACAGAGGATTGTAGCAAACAATCGTGCAAGGCCGTCCTCGATAGTACATTTTTATCTGCCAATCATTATGCTCATACGATGGACGGAGTAACACGCATCGGAGTCTCGCTCGAGCCCGAACTTCTGGACGAATTCGACAAGGCGATAGCCAAGAAAGGGTATGTCAGCAGGTCTGAGGCTATACGCGACCTCGTCCGCGACTCCCTCGCTGAGAACGAGTGGAAGAACGACGATGAATGGATGGTCGGGACCATAGTCATGGTGTACGATCACACCGTCGCGTCCGTCGGAGAGAAGCTAACCGACATCCAGCACGAGCACCACGGACTTGTCAAGACGTCTGTGCACGTTCATCTCGACGATGACAAATGCATGGAGATCCTCATCTGTGAGGAGAAGCTCGGGGAGCTCAAGGAGTTCGCCAGCGAGATAACATCCATCAAAGGGGTTCTCAGAGGACGTCTTACTATGGTTGCACCGTCATCCGGCAATATGCACCATGTCGGTCACAGACACTGAACTGCAAGCCATACGATTTAACCAATCGATAGCCTTTCGGCTAACAATTATATAATTTTCAATCAGTCCAGCGAGTACTATGAGAAAACTGATCATCACAGAGAAAGCCAATGCGGCGAGGAGGATTTCAACGATTCTTTCCGACGGAAAATCCCATTCGACCACATCCGGGGGAGTAACCGTCATCACGTTCGACAGGGACGGCGACGATTATTGCGTGATCAGTCTCAGGGGTCACATCATTGAGCTGGACTATCCCAAAGAGTACAACGACTGGGGAGCCATCAAGCCGGCTGACCTCGTATACACACAGCAGATCAAGACCGTTCGTGTCAAGTCCATCCTCAACTCCATCAAGGAGATGGTCGGGAATTCCGATGAGATCATCATCGCGACCGACTACGACAGGGAGGGAGAGCTCATCGGAATGGAGACTGTGAAGGCAGTCAATGCAGACATGAGCAAGGTCAGGAGGGCTAAGTTCAGCGCCCTTACCAAGGGGGAGGTCGAGAACGCTTTCGCCAACCTTACCGATCCCGATTCCAAGCTTGCGGACGCAGCAGAGGCCAGGCAGATCGTCGATCTCTCTTGGGGGGCCGTCCTCACCAGGCTGATATCGTTGTCGTCCGGACAGGTCGGTAACAATTTCATGTCCGTCGGAAGGGTCCAGAGCCCTACGTTAAAGCTCCTCGTCGACAGGCACGAGGAGATAGAGAACTTCGTTCCGGTACCATATTGGAACATCATCGGCAAGTTCGGAATGCTCGCATTCAAGGGGGAGCATCAGAACAATCCGTTCTGGGAGAAGGAGGCCGCGGATGCTGTCCTTGAGAAGGTCCAGAAGGCAAAATCGGGAATCGTGGAGGAATATTCCACGGATACCAAGGAGGAGTATAGGCCTGCACCTTTCGATACAACCATGATGCAGGTGGAGGCCAACAAGATCGGAATCCCGCCGACCACGGCTATGAAGCTTGCCGAGGACCTCTACACCGGAGGATACATATCATACCCGCGTACCGAGAACACGGAGTACCCGAAGAGTCTCAACATGAGGACTGTTCTGGAGAAGCTCAAGGAGTCCGATTTCAAAGAGGAGGTCAATGAGATCCTCTTACAGGAGAAGATCTACCCCTCAAAGGGAAAGAGGAGCACCACGGACCATCCGCCGATCTATCCGACGGCCGGAGCCACATCCGATAAGATGAAGGGCGACAAATGGAAGCTTTACGAACTCATCGTCAGGAGGTTCCTAGCGACCGTAGGTCCGAACGCCAAGGCAGAGGTCACCAAATGCGTCATCGATGTGGATGGAGAGAAGTTCACGTCCAACGGATATGTCCTCAAAGAGAAGGGATGGAAGAAGTACTATCAAAAGTACCTCACCACTACCGAGGTGAAGCTCCCGGTGCTCAAAGAGGGAGATTCGATCGACATAAGGTCCATGAGCATAATGGATGCAGAGACGAAGCCTCCATACAGATACAACCAGGGATCCCTCATCCAGGAGATGGACAGGCTCCAGCTGGGAACCAAGTCCACAAGACACGATATCATAGGCAAGCTGTTCTCTAGGAACTACGTTCAGGGCAACTACATGGTGCCAACCCCCAGCGGAATAGCTCTCACCAAGTCGTTGGAGAAGCACGGAGGAGGAATCACCGAACCGGACATGACGGCGAGGCTGGAGTCCGATATGCTGAGCATATCGGAGGGCAAACGCACTCTCGATTCGGTTGTCAGTGAGTCCCAGGATATGCTTCATGACGTTGCAGTCAAGATATCGGACGAATCCGAGGAGATCGGAAAGGAGATCAAAGAAGCTCTGCATTCCCAGCAGTTCATCGGGGTATGTCCCAGCTGCGGAAACAACATGACGGTCAAGAGATCGAAGAACGGCAATTTCATAGGATGCGACGGTTACCCTGACTGCAAGCGTGCATATCCGATGCCGAGAGGAGCACTTGTTCAGACTACCGAGGAGCCATGTCCTGTTTGCGGACTGCCGCAGCTCAGGCTCATCAGGAAAGGAAACCCGCCATCCCTTCAGTGCATCGATCCAAAGTGCAACAGCAACATTCTCAAGAACGATCTCGGACTTTGTCCTACCTGTAATAACGGACATATCAGAATCATGTTCTCAAAGGCCGGAAGGAGATTCGCCGGGTGCTCTTCGTGGCCTACCTGCACGCAGACATACCCGCTCAGGCCGAGGGGATCCATAGAGCCCGCAGGAAGAGCCTGCGCTATCTGCAACTCACCCATGATCAAGTTCGGGTCGATCGAAGAATGTATAAGCCCTGATTGTCCCGGAAAGAAGAAGGCTGCGCGTGCTACCGGTGCCAAGAAGAAATCCGATGCAGAGTGATCTTTTATAGTAACACGAATTAAAAAATACGTGTTAAAATTATGCTTTAAATAATGTATCTCAGCAGTCCTCTTCGACTATGCCGTTGAAGAGATTGTCGAGTGCATCGATCTCCTCTGAGATGCGCATGTTGCGACATTTCATGCACTGGAGGTCTTTACCGAGAGAAAGTTTGAGGCGCATTTCTGAGCGATCTAGTACAACTATGCGTCCGCATTTACAATATACGCTCATCAGAGGGCCATCCATCAATGTATCCAGCTTACAGCTGGGCACATCAAATGACCCATCGATGGAGTCGTAGTGTGACGCATTTCCGCTCATATTTATAGTCCCTCAATACGGCTATTTGTCTTCATTATTATTCAATTTTGAAGCGTTTTTCTGCCGCAACTCTGCTACGAACAGGACCGATATAAACCCTCACATTAAGGGTATTAGGATAACTCCGTTAACCTAATCTAAGGCTCTAAAATCTAACATTTTCTGATAATCAGATTTATATACATTAATTTGGGAAAATAAACGCCGTTTAATGGTATTTAATCCCTTTAGCTCTGGATGAATTTCGTATTAATTCTACGAATTCAGGATTGGCGGGAACCATTTATAAGCTCGTTGCGAACATCCCAAAGTTTGTGAGACATGTCTACATAATAGCGGTGAGGGTTGGAGAAACGTTTAATCTCATCCCAAAGTGTATCCAATTCGCGACTGCAGTATGAGCGTATGTCTTCGAGGCAAGGCAGGTCATAGACAACCTCCCCGTTTTTGATCACCGGGACCATAAGCTCTCTCAGAGTATAGTCCTTCACTGTTTTGGTTTTCCATGTGGCCTTTGGATCGAATAGTTCAAGCGGTTTCGATGCATCGATCGTTTCATCATGGAGGCACAGGAGGTCTGCGATAGCTTTGCCATTCTCGTATATCCTGTATACCTTCTTGAAATGAGGCGTGGTGATCTTTTCCACATTCTCGGATATCTTGATCTTGGGGATGATCTGACCATCTTTCTCTATGGCCACTAGCTTGTAGACGCCACCGAATACCGGGCAGCTGTGGGATGTGATGAGATTATCCCCCACACCGAACGCATTGATGTCCGCGCCCTGATCCAGAAGGTCCTTGATGAGCCATTCATCCAGTGCATTTGATACGACTATGCCGCAGTCTTTGAGGCCCGCTTCGTCAAGCATTTTCCTTGCTTGCTTTGTTAGGAAAGCGAAGTCTCCTGAATCAAGGCGTATGGCGCATTTCGTATATCCTTTCGGAAGGAGGACTTCTTTGAACGCTTTGATGGCATTAGGGATTCCGCTGTTGAGAGTGTCGTAGGTATCGACAAGAAGGGTGGCATTGGTAGGATAAAGTTCAATGAATGCCTTGAACGCTTCATATTCGGAATCGAACATCTGCACCCAGGAATGGGCCATGGTTCCGCTTGCAGGGACACCGTACATCTTGTCAGTTACTGTACATGCGGTTCCTCCGCAACCGGCGATATAGGCGGCTCTGGCGCCCATTATAGCCGCATCGGTTCCCTGTGCCCTTCTCGATCCGAACTCCAGAACCGTCCTGCCTGCTGCCGCACGTACTATGCGGCTTGCTTTGGTCGCGATGAGCGTCTGGTGGTTGAGTGTCAGGAGCGCGAACGTCTCCAGGATCTGAGCCTCGGGGGCGGTAGATCTTATCGTTACTATAGGCTCTCCAGGAAACACAGGTGTACCCTCCGGGACTGCCCATACATCTCCGGTGAAACGGAAATCCTCCAGATACTGCAGGAACTCCTCTGAGAATATCTTTTTCGAACGCAGGAATTCCACATCGCTGTCCGTGAATCTGAGTGTGGATATGTAATCGATGAGCTGCTCCAAGCCCGCAGCGATTGCAAAACCGCCGTTATCCGGAACATTCCTGAAGAAAATATCGAAGTATACTATCTGATCCTTGAGATTGTTCTCGATGAAACCATTGGCCATCGTGTATTCGTAGTAGTCGCAGAGCAGAGGGATGTTCCTGTCGTTCATCGTTTCGGGTTATTGGTATCACGATATATCAAAAGGATGTTGATGATACGATGATTTGAGGGAAAAGAAAAACGGGGGGTGTCCCCCAGTAAAGGTTTTAAAGTTTGAATTTCTTGATTCCGGGGAATACTGCTTTGGATCCAAGCTCTTCCTCGATTCTGAGGAGACGGTTGTACTTGGCCGTCCTCTCTCCACGAGCAGGTGCTCCCGTCTTGATCTCTCCGGATCCCCATCCGACGGACAGATCCGCGATGGTGGTGTCCTCGGATTCTCCGGACCTGTGGGATACAACTACGTTGTATCCGTGATCGAAGCTCATCTGAGCGGCTGCGCTGGATTCCGATATTGTACCGATCTGGTTGACCTTGAGGAGCAGTGCGTTGGCAGCTCCAGCCTCGATTCCCTTGGACAGACGTTTTGTGTTCGTGACGAAGAGGTCATCACCGACAATCTGAACGTGGCTTCCGATCTTCTTGGTGAGTTCGGCAGTGGTCTCGAAATCATCCTCGAAGAACGGGTCCTCGATGCTGATGAGTGGGTGGTCCTTGGTGAGCTGCACATAGTGGTCCGCAAGCTCCCCTGCTGTGAGTTTCATAGCATCGACATCATAGATTCCGTCGTTGAAGAATTCGGATGAAGCCGCATCGATAGCGAGGAAGACATCCTTCCCGGGGGTGTATCCTGCTGCGGATACTGCATCTGTGATCGTTGTGAGCGCCTCATCCACTGTGTTGACAGGCGGTGCGAATCCTCCCTCGTCACCGATGTTGATGGCTCCGGCACCGTATTTGTTCTTCAGGAGTGTCTTAAGGTGCATGTATACCTCGGAGGACATCCTCAGGCATTCGGAGAATGACTTTGCACCTGCCGGGATGATCATGCATTCCTGGATCTTGAGATCGCCTCCTGCATGTTTCCCTCCGTTGATGATGTTAAGCATGGGCACAGGCAGTGTAACATGGTCTCCGCCAACATGCTGGTACACAGGGATGTTGTTGCACATGGCTCCAGCTCTGGCGACAGCCAGGGACACCGCGACCGTGGCGTTTCCTCCGAGGTTTGTCTTGTTCTCGGTGCCATCGAGTTCGATCATCGCGTTATCGATTCCAAGTTGGTCGGTGGGATCCATTCCGACGATCTTCCCTGCGATCGGGCCGCGGATGTTCTCCACTGCCTTCATGACGCCCTTTCCGCCGTATCTGTCCCCGCCGTCGCGGAGCTCGTGCGCTTCCCAGGATCCTGTGGACGCTCCAGAGGGGGCGATTGCTGAGATCCTGTGTCCGTTTACTGTGAGTTCTGCCTCGACTGTGGGGTTTCCCCTCGAGTCAAGTACTTCTCTTGCCCATACTTTCTCTATCTGCATTTTTTCACTTCACTCTTTGTACTCGGACATTTCTCCGAGAAGGATGTTGCGATCCTTGATCGTCAGAACGGCGGGATCCACCGATACCGCTACGGTTTTGTCACTGTCGGTCTGGATGTCTTTGACTAGCTGATGTATGAATACGAGACTCTGGTTAAGTCCGTTGCTGTCTATGATGTTGGTTAGGTCATCTATCAGGATGACGGGTTTATCGTGATTCGTTCCGAATTCCTTAATGACGACGAACAGTGAGCCTAGAGCGTTGATGTCCATCGTGTTACCCTTCTTGTTCGATGTGAGCGTAATGACCTCGATGTCGTCCTTGCCTATCTTCTGCTTCACGGCTTTGATGTTGTCAGAGGACACCACCAGGACCGAGTACTCTGGGGAGAGGAACTTTCTGATGAGCTTGTAGGCTTTTTCAGGGGCCTGCTCGAACGTGACGTACGATGTTCCGTACATCGTTGCATCAGCAGAGGATGCTGTACGTTTTGTTCCAACATTGCTCAATGTCGGGGTCATCTTCCCGGATACGGTCCTTATCTTCTGGAAAGCCCCTCTCAGCATAATTTTGGGTTCTTTCTTGGGTGAATCGACTTTGAGAAATCCATTGGCGATCTCCAATGCATTCAGGACGTCTTCCGACTTGAACGGTTTGTTGATAACCGTCTTAATGAACGGGTTGTCCGTGGGAACCTCGGCGCCTATGCCTTTTATGAGGATGACATTCAGCGAAGCATTGTTGTTCTTCTCGCGGACACGGACAAGAATCTGGCTGCTGTCTTCTCCGTTCACTTCCGTTTCCATGAATACTGTTTCCGGGGAGAAGTCGTCTATCTCATTTATCGCATCGTCAATACTGCTTGCGATTTTGACTGTGTGGCCTTTTGAAGTCAAGATGTCCACTAGGATGTCTTGAAAAGCTACGTTGTCCTCTATCGCTAGGATCTTCATCTGTGCAACTCCGTTCTAACGAACAAGTTAGATGTATATGACACTCACGAATGCTTACAGCATTCGGAGCGTAAAGCTAACGCTGAATGATTGTATCCGGCCGTAAGGCCGTAAAAATGAAGGCGAAGCAGTATTCACTGCTTCCTGCTCTCTTTGGCTTTGGGTCTGAGGTTGCTGTATCCGCATTTCCTGCATTTTGTCGCCTTAACCGGGTTGGTGGCGTAGCAGCTCATGCATACAGTTTTGTCAAGGAGCCTGCGCTCAGCCTCTTTGAAACGTGCCATTCGAAATACCTCTGTCCTCCCCTATATAGAGGTAATATAAAAGAATAAGGTAAAGGTGACAGTTTGATTCTCAATCCAGCAATTTTCTCTGTTGGATAAAATTTGCGAATGGATCGCCGTCTTTCGGTCCGAGTTCGTGTATCAGGTAGTCGGGTTGCAGGATATCGACTATCGTTTTGCATCCAGTCAGTGAGAACGGACGGTGTTGATCCAGTTTCGATACATGTGGGTAGGCGGTGGCTATGAATTCCGTCACCGGGACATCCTCCCACGTCTTCTCCTCGAATGTCTCCCTGTATCCTGCCGATGCGCTGTAATGGAAATGGACCGCGCCTATTCTATCGATAAGATCCTGTGAGTATCCGTCTATTATGTTCAGCACGGCTTCGATTCCATCTTCTTCCGTGTATACTCCGGGTAAACTGTTCATCAGGTGACCTGTATCCAAGCAGATGCCCCAGTTATCGAACTCAATCTTCGATTTCAAGAACCTGTAATCGGAATCGTTTTGAAGCTTCAGTCCGGGCCACCATAGATTCTCGAAGGCTAGTTTGAACGGAGGCTCACCATTAGGGAATGCAGATACGGACTCATTCATCATCTCCGCAAATGCGGAAAGGACCTGTCTGGAATCCCTGGAATAACTCCTCTTAATCAGCTCCGGTATGTCGATGTTGCTGGCATGTATGACTCCGTGACCGGGTTTTAGAGGAACTGCAATCGATATCATGCGCCTGATGTTGGATATGATCTCGTTTCTGTCCTTGCCGTACATGTAGTACTTGTTAAGGGATTCTTCCATGTCGTATGCTCTGTTTTCCCATGCGGCAAGCCAATCCGTGGAATACGGTAGATGAACAGTCTCAGTTCCGCGGTAATACGATGCATCCACGGAATCGTAGGATGTGAGAAGCTCCATTCCATCGAATCCGATGGCATTCATGCTGCCGATTAGGTTGTCCGAGTATTCGTTCAGACGTTGGTAGACCGAATAGCTGAAAAGGTGCTTCATCAGAACGTTTCTAATGCTGCAGATATCGCGGCTTCTATTGCGGATATCTGGGTGTTTCCGCCGCCGATGATAAGCACGTCATCCTGTTTCATTCCAAGGTCATTGCGGATTTTAGACGCTACCTCTGGTTTCTCCACATCCAGATTCCAGTCCGGGGGAATGTAGAGGGCACCGTCCCTGAAGACGATTGTAGTGCAACCTTCTGCACCGACCTTGATTCCGGCATCTCTCTGCTCCATACCGTTTTTGATTTTCGATGAGACGCCCTTTACGATGACGCCCTGCTGGAACTCCCCTTTGACCGAGTCTTCGATGAAGATATCCACAGGTTTCATAGGGAGCTGATCCAGGAATGACATCCCGTTTTTGGTGATTGTGATTCCTGTCTGTTTGATGAGGATGTAATCCCATTCTTTCAGGGTGTCGATGATCCTGCGCATGCTCCCCTCCCCGACTCCAACCTCTTCAGCGAGTCTCTTGCGTCCGATGCGTCTTCCGGAGGAGAGGACATGTAGAGCCCAATAGACATTGGCGTCATTGAATCTGAACATGGGGCCGAACTGCGGTTCATCGATGATTTTCATAGGATGCTCCGAGAGGGAGTAATAATTGTACAGATAAAAAAGAATGGAATGACCGAACTGTGTTCGGTAATTCCGCCTCTTTCTGATTTTCAGTGGGT
>DAXB01000047.1 GCA_002506175.1 Methanomassiliicoccaceae archaeon UBA113 | reverse complement strand
TTTATTACGATAAATCGTACAAAAATAGATGTTTTATTACGATAAATCGTACAAAAACAGATTTTGAAAGAGTCGGCCGAGTTGTGCGAGATGAAGGCTGTCAGGAGATTCGGCGGTTATGGTATCAGATGGAGGCCGGGAAAGACCGGATATACGTCAGATTACCTTCATGAAGGGGTTGTTGTCAGGACCAAGGATAGGAAGGAGACATAGATCATGTCATCAGACCCAAAGAAGTTTCTCGGTGCGATTCTCGACAAAAACTGAATCAAATAATAAGGCGGGGTCTACCCCGCCGTGGTTTTCACTGGAACATGTATGCCGGAGCGGGCTTGGCCTTGTTCCTGCCTGCTTCCAGCACCTTTTCCTTGGCGTTGATGAAGTCTTTCTCGAGGACTTTGTCGCGGTCGTCCCTGATTGCAAGCATTCCTGCTTCCGTGCAGACGCTCTTGATCTCCGCTCCGGACAGGCCCTCGGTCATATCGGAGAGCTTCTTGGACGATACCTTCTTGTCCACATTCATGTGGGCGATGTGGATCTCGAAGATCTGTTTCCTCGCATCCACGTCGGGAAGGCCGACATCGATGATACGGTCGAATCTTCCGGGTCTGAGCAGTGCGTCATCGAGGATGTCGGGTCTGTTGGTGGCTCCGATGATCTTGACGTCGCTGGTGGGCGTGAATCCGTCCAGCTCGGAAAGGAGCTGCATGAGGGTCCTCTGGACCTCTCTGTCTCCGGATGTAGCAACGTCGAGTCTCTTCGCTCCGATGGAATCCAGCTCATCGATGAATATGATGCTGGGCGCCTTCTCCTTCGCGAGCTCGAACAGTTCACGGACGAGCCTGGAACCCTCTCCGATGTACTTCTGGACGAGTTCGGAACCGACGAGCCTGATGAATGTTGCCTGTGTGGCGTTGGCGACAGCCTTTGCCATGAGGGTCTTTCCGGTTCCCGGTGGACCTACGAGCAAGACTCCCTTGGGAGGTTCGATTCCGACCTTGGCGTAGAGTTCCGGTCTGAGCAGGGGGTCCTCCACTGCCTCACGGAGCTCGAGCATCTGCTTCTTGAGTCCTCCGATGTCATTGTATGTGACGTTCGGTTTGTCCATGATCTCCGCTCCGGAGACTACGGGGTCGACGCCTGCGGGGATGACCTCCATGACCGCGAGCGTCTGCTTGTTGAGCGTCACCCTGGATCCGGGGATGAGGGTGTCTTTGTCGATGTAATCCGACACCGTGACCACGAAATCGGGTCCAGTGGAGCTTTTGACGACCACGCGGTTGTTGGGCAGGATATCCCTAAGGGAGCCTACTATGAGCGGAGGCGTCTTGAGCCTCTCCATCTCGCCCCTGATCCTGGCGATGTCCTTCTGGAGTCTGAACAGCTCCCCTTCCGCATAACGCTTCTCGTTCTCAGCGTTCTGCAGGTCTTCCATGAGCCTTACGTTCCTCTCCTCCAATGTAACGATCTTCGCTTTCAGTTCGGACATGTCGTCCGGGACGTCTGAACCGCGTTCTTTCGTGTCCATTATGGTTTCGTCGTTGGTCATCGAACCCACCTTATGTTTCCCTTATTATAATATTTGCGCGAAGAATTCTCGAATATTTTTATTTACATCTGGGAGAATTGAGTATCCATGATCTGCGAGATGTGCGGAAAGGAAGTCCCGCTTACGAAAGCCGTGATTGTAGAAGGTACCAGGCTCAACGTTTGCCCTAACTGCTCCAAGTTCGGAGAGGATTACAGGGCCAACCAGTCAGGAACACCCATATCGTCGTCGGTCATCGAGCAGAGGCTCGAGAGACGCGAGAAGAGGATGCAGACCAAGGATATCTACGCCGGTACTGCTACCGTCGAGCTGGTCGACGACTTCGGAGGCATCATCAAAGAGGCCCGCGAGGCGAAGGGAATGGATCTGGAGGCTTTTGCCGCATCTATCCTCGAGAAGAAGGGAACGATCTCCAAGATCGAGTCCAATTCGCTCATTCCCGATGACAAGCTCATCAAGAAGATAGAGAAGGCTCTCGGCATCAAGCTCACCGAGACCGTTCAGTCCGGAGTCACTGTCGGTGGAGGCAACAACTCCAACAGGATGACGTTGGGTAACTTCATCAAGAAGGAATGAAAAGGGTCACTGGGAGGACACGCTGTTATAGACTGTATCAGTCAGTTCGGTGATGTCCACCCCGTTGTCCCTCAAAACTATGAGTGCTGCGGCGCCCACATCAATCCCCAATCTTTTCTGGATCCTGGTGCACGCCGGGACGAAATCCTTCGTCTCTATACCGTTTTTCTTCGCGATATCCATCATAGTGTGGAACAGGTCGGGGTCGGCTTCCGTTTTCTGGATCGGAGCCGGTTCGGGTGCCGGTTTGGAGCGGATCATCTCCAGGAAATCGGCGGAAGGTCTGTAGGCCAACGGGACATCCAATGCGCTGAGGTCCGATGCCGGACGGATGAACTCCCCTTTCTGACTGAGGATGCCTTTGGCGATGAGCATCTTGAGGGTCAGCTTGGAATCCGAGGGGGACATCCATTTCATTTCCAGCGAGGTGCTCATAACGAACTCCTCTGCGGTAGTGACGTCCTTTCCTATGCTGCGGAAGTACGCTGCGGCGCATACTGTCAGTTCATCTGTCATATCTACCGCATCTCCGCATCGTCTAAAAATCCTTTCCGTAAAATTCTTTCTCGCGCGCGCGTTGTTTGATTATATACTAACAAATAAAATAAGGGGGAGGCAAAGGTTTATAATGAATACTATTTTACACCGATTCCATCCTGTATGGTGACTCACATGAAGTACACTAGATTTGAGAAAGCAAGGATCATCGGAGCAAGGGCCCTGCAGATTTCCTACGGCGCGCCTGTACTCGTGGACTATCCGGAGGACATGCTCGACCCCATCGATATCGCCATGCTGGAATTCGACAAGGATTGCATTCCAATAACTGTCGTCAAGAACTGAAAAGAGGTTTCAAAATGAGCGAAGAAGAGGAGACATATGTCGCACCGGGAGTCGAGCTCCTGGTAGAAGAGGACATCTACCTTACATCAGGTGTCCACATCGGAACACAGCAGAAATCTGCTGACATGAAGGATTTCATCTACAAGGTCAGGCAGGACGGACTCTACGTCCTCGATGTCAAGAAGACCGACGACAGGATCAGGGCAGCAGCCGCATTCCTTGCAAGGTTCGACCCCAAGAGAGTCCTCGTCGTCTCCGCAAGGCAGTACGGACAGAAACCCGCAAGGGAGTTCTCCAAGGCAATCGGAGCACCCGCCTTCG
>DAXB01000058.1 GCA_002506175.1 Methanomassiliicoccaceae archaeon UBA113 | reverse complement strand
TATCGCTTGTTTTTGTCAAGTAAATTAAATGGGCCATAAGGCCCACTGTTTTCACTCGGAATCCTCGAAAGGCTTCCTGACTTTGACAGATTCGCAGTGAGCATAAAGTCCCTCACCGATGGCGAGGGTCTCGATAGTTGGTGCAATCGCTGCCAAACCTTCTTTGGTGAGGTACTGAACGGTCGATGTCTTCATGAATGTCATTACATTCAGTCCGGAACAGGTCATGGCATGTCCAGCGGTAGGGAGGACATGATTTGTACCGGATGCGTAATCTCCGGCGGCAACAGGTGTGTAGGGTCCGACGAAGATGGATCCCGCATTCCTGACCTTGCTGAGTGTGTCCAAAGGATCCCTGGTTACGATAGAGAGGTGCTCGGGAGCGATTCCGTTCATAATCTCGACAGCGAGGTCAGAATCCTCAGCAACGATGTATCCTGAGTTATTGAGGGCTTTCTCGATGATTTCTTTCCTGGGTGCATCCTTGATCATCTTCTCCATGAACTTCCAAACTTTATCAGGCAGGGAAGGATCGCTGGTGACCATGAGGCAAGCTGAGGAAGGGTCGTGCTCGGCCTGAGCGATGAGATCCGATGCGACAAACTCGGGAACGGCCGAATCATCAGCTAGGACTCCTATTTCACTCGGTCCTGCGGGGAAGTCGATGTCAACTTTGTCACGGAGCATCATCTTTGCCGATGTGACGAATACATTTCCAGGTCCGACGATTTTTTGAACGGGCTCCACGGATTCTGTACCGAGTGCCATGGCCGCGATTGCCTGTGCGCCTCCGCTGTAGTATATTTCGTCAACACCAGCGATATCTGCTGCAACCAAGGTGAGCGGATTGGCAGGTGCGGGAGTGAACATGATGACTTCATCCACTCCGGCCACCTTGGCAGGAATGATAGTCATAAGGACGGTACTGGGGTATGATGCCCTTCCACCGGGTATGTAGCATCCGACCCTCTCAAGGGGCGTTGACTTCATTCCGAGAGTGATTCCGGGCTCTACCTCAGAAAGCCACATTCCTGCGGGTTTCTGCATCTGATGGAAGCGCTGGATGTTGTAAGCTGCGTTCTCAAGCTCCTCCACGAGATCCTCAGAGACCTGCTCATAAGCTTTCTCGATCTCTTCCCTTGTGACGACGACGGTCTTAAGCTTCACCTTATCGAACTTCTCAGCCAGCTCGATAAGTGCTTTGTCTCCGTCCTTACGTACCTGATCGATGATTCCTTTAACGGTATCTGCGACCTGGTCAACCTTAGATGCGCGGTTCTCTGTCCAGAAATCCTCGCTTACTTGCTTCCACATGGTGCTCTCTACTCGCACGGACGTATTTATTTTATATCGTCGTGCACGGTCAAAGTTTATATCCACCGTCACAGTGGGAGATTGCGTTATGAAGGTTATCATCATAGGTGCCGGCAAGGTTGGTTTCGTTGCTGCTGAAACCATTTGCAATACTCACGATGTTACAGTCGTCGAGAGCGACAGCTCTACTGCCGAATCCGTGAAGAACCGTCTGAATGTATCAGTTCTCAATGACGATGGTACTAATCCACTCATCATCAAGAAGACCATAGAGCACATCGGTGCTGATATGATCATATCCACCTTGAATAGAGATGACTCAAATCTTTTCGTGTGCATGATGGCCAAAAGGATAAAACAGGACATCGTCACTGTCGCATCTATCACGAACCCAGATTTCATAATCAGTACATCCAATGATGGAGTGGAAGGGGTTGATGTGATCATCTCTCCGGAACTTATCACAGCACAGAAGATGCATATGCTGTGCATACTTGAGAATGCCATAGACTTCGAGACTATGCCCCTTTTCGACTGCTATATCTCCACATTCTTGGTATCTCCTGACAGCCCTTTGATCGGATCTGCCGTACTCAATACCTATCAGTTCACTGACAGTAGCATTTTCACCATCTACCGCAACGGATCCCTTTACTTCCAGGTTGATACAATGGAGATACATGCCGGAGATATGCTTGGAATCATCGGCTCACGCGAGGCCATATTCAAGTACAATGAGAAGCTTGGAATGAAGCACAGATCCAGGGATATTATAATCCTCGGAGGTACCATCGTCGGTGAACATCTTGCAGACCTTCTTTCCCAAGACAAGAAGAACAGGTATATCCGCATTATAGAGAAGAACCAGGAACGCTGCCGTGACCTTTCCAAATCGTTGAACGGCGTTGTAGTCATAAATGGAGATTTCACCGAACCAGATATGCAGAACAACGAGAATATATTCAAATGCGACTGCCTAGTGGCTTCAAGTAATCAGGATGATACAAACCTCCTGATGTGCATGTCCGCTCAGAATCATAACACAAGCAAGATCATCTCAAGATATCTGAAGAAGGAATACAGGGACATATTCACTTTCACCGGATTGGATACAATCGTCGGATTCGACAATATCGTTGCAAACGAGATATCCAAATGCATTGTATCGCTTGATAGAAGATTGATGAATAGGAACAGGGATGAGACTTTCTTCGTTCATGATGTTGATTCGGAATCCAAGATTGTCGACCGTTATTATGGGGACCTTGCCCTTCCCAACGGGATAAGGATATTGGCTATAAGACGCGGCAATAGGACACTCTATCCCAGGATGGATCTCAAATTCACTGTCAGCGACCAGGTTTTGATATATACGAACCTGACCAACAACAAAGAGATCGCCAACATATTCGGTAGGAATGCTGTTTCGGAGAACTGATCCAATGGACTATCAGGCATACCTGGAAAAGCTCGAACCGTTCAAGCGCCACAGCACTATCGGGAAAGTGCTAGGCTTGATGTTGTTCATCATGGGGCTGTTCCTCATATTCCCTGGCATCTATGCGTTATTCTCAGGTGAGAACGTTGCGCCTTTCCTAATCCCTGTACCGATTATGTTGATACTGGGCCTGTTCATGTACCTGTTCTTCGATCAATCGAGGAACTTCAGGACTGTTCAAGGACTTACACTAGTTGCATTTGCCTGGCTGCTGCTTTTCATTATCGGTGCTGTACCGTATATGATGTGCGGCCTCTCACCGCTGAACGCCTTCTTCGAATCCGTAAGCGGATTCACAACAACGGGATCCACCATCCTCACAGACGTCAACGCATATCCCGTAAGCCTGATGATCTGGAGGTCGCTGACACAATGGATCGGGGGACTTGTCGTCATCTTGATCTTCATGTACATCCTGCCCATGTTCGGCATGGGGCGCTCATTCTTCTCCAATGAGTTGGAAGGATCAGGTTCATCTGTATTCTCGGTAAAGATGCGCAGCGCGGCCAAATCATTCATGACGGTCTACGTACTGCTGACTTTGTTCAATTTCATCCTCCTCCTGATTTGCCAGGCGGGTTTGAGGGACGCATTGTGCCTCAGTTTCACCACAATATCCACAGGCGGTATGATATGCAGCAACAACAGCCTTGCCGATGCCAACATCGGTATCCAGCTCGTCACGATGGTCTTCATGTTCATCGGAGGAATGAACTTCTATCTGCATTACAAGGCCATCTCGAACAAGGACCCTAAGGAGTATTGGAGGAATAAAGAGTTCAAACTCCTGATGGTCTGGTTCCTTGCGATCTCCCTATTCCTGTTCATCATGTACGCGTATCCCAAATTCCAGGAGTTCGGATTCGACCTCGGAGAGTGCCTGGTATACTACAAAGACGTGCTTTTCACCGTACTGTCGATGGGAACCACATCTGGGTTCTGCGTTGCTGATTACAGGCAGGTAGGAGATATGTTCCTGTTCACGCTCCTCCTCGTGACTTTCATCGGAGCCTCTGCTGGTTCAACCGGTGGAGGAATCAAGTTCGGAAGGCTTAGGCTGATGGTCAGGTTCATGAACAACAACCTGAAGAACATGCTTCGTCCGAATGCAGTCTACAGCGTGAAAATGGATGGACAAAACATCGATGATGCACGTGTGAGATCCGTAACATCCGTCGTTATCCTCTATATTATCACAGTCATTACCGCTACGCTCATTTTGTTGACTCAGGGATTATCAGCCACGGATTCTCTCGGTCTTTCGATATCCTCAATCACCAATATGGGTCTCGGATGGGACAATATAGGTCCTTTCGATAACCTTGATTCGCTTTCAGCAGGTATTAAACTCCTGCTGATGGTCCTGATGTGGCTAGGTCGTCTCGAGGTTACATTGGCACTCGTGTTCTTCACACCTGCATTCTGGAGAGAGGCCCGTTACAGCTTCAGGGCAGACTTCCTGACAGAAAGACAACGCAGGAAGAACAGCAGGATGAAGAGTCAATGACCTTCGCAATAGGACAGGATGTTGATAGCAGCCTTGTTACCCGGTGAAATCTCATTGATGGCTCCAGCAACGATCTTCGCCTTGTCGTACTCACTTTTTAGAGCGAGGCATATCCCGAGAGTCTCCATGGCGCCGATATGGTTGCTATCTAGCTGAACGGCTCTGGAAGCATATCCCCCAGCCGCTTTTATATTACCGAGGATACGCAATACATAGGCCGCAACGGCGTTAGAATCTGCGCTCTTGTCCTTCACACCGTCACGGACATACTTCTGAGCCTCTTTGTCATGGCCCCCCAGCAAAAGTGCCGAGACGTAGCATATCCGGACATCGTAATCCTTAGGATGCTTGGTAAGGAGGTCGGTGGCCAATTGAATTGCTTTGGAATGTTCTCCGACCGAACTCAAGATTTCGGTACGACGGATATCGTCGTCCTTGTTCCTAACCTTTATCAAAGATTCAGTCGCGAGAGCGGATTCATCTTCATCCATGTCCATCTGACAGTCACGCTTGACCCTGAGGGTACCATCGGATTCCGGGAGATTCCTGAGCGCTGCAAGGGCAAATGTGGGGCAGTCAAGGCTTCTCAATGCCGTGCAGACATCTAATCCGTTCTCCTCGTTTACCAGACTGACTATCCTGTTGGCTAAATGAGAGGAGGTTCCGTCGTCCGGAACGACTTTCAGAAGAGACATGCATGTCAGAAGATCGATGGGGTCGTCTGTAGTATCCGACAACTGCGATACTTTGACGGTCAGTCCATCGAACCTGTTTTCCGACAGGTCCTTCCTTATCTGCGAGAACAGAGCCTCATCGAGCATGGACTGTAATCCCCGCCCCTAATAAAAGACATGTGTTTATACATACCAGACGATTCTGCAATTATGAAGATCAGATCACTGAGCATTTCAGGGCTGTTCGGCGAATACAATTACAGCATGGCACTGAATGATAGACTGACTTTCATCCATTCTCCGAACGGATATGGTAAATCCACTATAATGCATCTTATTTACAGTCTTTTCGACGGGGAAGCAGAATACGTCAAGGAGACGCCATTCGACACCCTCCGGTTTGAACTCTCTGACGGAAGCACCATATTGGCTGACAATACCTGTACATCCTTAGTTACCAAGATAATCCGTGACGGGAATGCGGAACCCTTCAGCATGTCGCAATTAAATGACTTGATTGATGCTCTCTACATATCCTCGGACCGTCTCACACTGAGATTCAACAACGGCATTTTTATGGACACGATGGAGGCAATTGAGTTAGACCTTCATCGCAGGTTCTCTACAGACGAACAGGACGTATCTGTCAAATCCGATATGCTTTCTAGTTTGGTGAACAGCATTTTTGTCAACAAGAAGATGGAGATATCCGAACAAGGATCGATGACCGTTCGCATGAAAAATGGTACATCGATACCGATTGACAGACTATCCGCGGGAGAGAAACACGTCCTCATAATGTTCTATGGTATGCTCTTCCTGCCAAAGAAAGGTTCTATAGTAATTGTCGATGAACCGGAGATATCTCTCCACGTTACTTGGCAGCAGCGCCTGGGAGACATATTCGAAGAACTATCCGAGTATATGGATCAGCAGCTGATAATCGCCACCCATTCCCCCATGGTGATACACGACAAATGGGATCTGGCAATGGAACTGAGGCGTTCGGATGCGCGAATTCATCACAGCAGACGATATCTGCAACCAGATATCGATGAACCGCAGCCTTTTCAAAGGCACCATAGTTCTCACCGAAGGCAATACCGACAAAAGACTCTACGGCAAGTTCATAGACCAGGATGAGGCACGTATAATCCCCGCACTGTCAAAAAACAATGCCAAGAAGGCCTTGACAATAATGCAGAAACGCGGTGACGACAGAATAATGGCCATTTTGGACAGGGATCTGGATGACCTTTTCGGCAAGAGCGTGAGGGAACCGATGTTCTACACCGACCTACGCGATATGGAGATGATTGTCATCACAACAGATGCTCTGGATTCGGTTCTCGATGAATATGCCGACGATGATAAGCTGTCCCTCTACACCGACCTCCACGGGCCTGTTTTGGACAACATATTGGAAGGAGCATATCACCTTGGATGCCTGATGTATGTTTCCATGAAGAACGGCTACAATCTGAACTTCAAGGACTTTCAGATGAGAGATATAGTTGACAGAAGGACCATGGCTGTTGACATCCGTAAGATGACTGAGACGATTGCCGGGGCCACGGCCAACTGCCGTGTATCGCCAAAAATGCTCCTAAGACAACTCGAAGCTGCAGAGACGGAGATCACAGATAGGCTCCACATGTCCAGAGGACATGACACTGTTAGGATTCTCCAGATTGGGCTGAACTGCATATTCGGTTCTTACAACGCAAAATCGCTTACCGAGGGGGCTCTGTCCGGATCCCTCCGCATAGCATATTCCCGCGAATCATTCCAGTCCACCGACTTGTACAGGAATACGTCCAGATGGGCGGAGTCGAAAGGGCTTAAGGTCTGGAAGCTCAATTCTCGTCCATATCCTCGGTCTTGATGACTCCCGAGGATTCCATAATCTTCTGTATCCTGCGTTCGCTCTCGTCCAGGATTGTCCTGCAGTGGTTTCTGAGGATGACGGCCTTCTCGTAGATCTCTATGCTCTTATCCAGATCGATTCCTCCAGCCTCGAGTTCCTTCACTAGGTCTTCGAGAGTCTTGATACTCTCCTCGAACGACATCTTCTCCACTTCCGTTTTGTAATCCTTTGCCATCAGTTCATCTCCTTATGTGTTATGCCGGCTTTGGCTGTACCATCCCTGAAACGGATCGATACGGTATCGCCGACGGATACCTTGTCTGCGGAGGTGATCACTCTTCCTTCCTCCGACTGTATCATGCTGTAACCTCTTGTGAGCACGTTGAGAGGGTTAAGTCCTTCCAACTGTCTAGTATCTGATTCGAGAAGGGATATAGACCTGTTCATTGCAGCGGAAATACCCATCTCCGGACGATCTGTTACGTTTTCGTAACGGGCAATGCCCTTATCAAGGCATTTGAATGAATCCGATCTTATCCTGTCGAGCATAGATTCGATACGCTGCCCGTAACCAGATGTCACCTCCAAAGCCCTAGACGGTTGGAGTCTGGCGTCCAGGGCGGAGAATGATAGCTTCATGTCCCTGACCTTGTCCGATAATGCTGTATCAGCCCTCATAGAGAGCTGGTCAAGCTCCATAGAATGCATTTGAAGCATATCCAACGCCTTCTTGGGCTCAAGCTTGGAATCTACTACCTGGAAGGAGTGCTTCATATCCTCAAGGACCGCGTTCATAGCCATGTTCAAGCGCCCCATGTATCCCGATATCTGTGAACGGATCTCGTTCTTGTCGCGGAGGATTATGGCTGCGGCCCCTGTTGGCGTCGGAGCCCTTACATCTGCTACAAAGTCGGCGATGGTGAAGTCGGTCTCGTGACCTACTGCTGAAACAATAGGAATGGGAGAATCGTAAATCGCTCTGGCAACGATCTCCTCGTTGAACGGCCAGAGGTCCTCTATGGATCCGCCTCCCCTCCCGACGATGATGACATCCACTCCTGCCTTGTTCAGGAGCTTTATCCCAGCGACGATCGTTTCTGCTGCTCCGTCTCCCTGCACCATTGCCGGAGCCAGGATGATATCTGCTGTGAACCTGGACTCAGATGTCGTTATGATGTCATGGATGACGGCTCCGCTCTGGGATGTGACGACGCCGATGCGGCTTGGGTATGCAGGGATCGGCCTCTTGTGCTCCTGACTGAATAAACCCTCCTCATCCAGCTTCTTCTTGAGTTTCTCGAACGCTATGTACCTGTCACCAATACCGGACTTCTTCATCGTATCGATGATGAATTGGTATGTACCTCTCGGAACGTACATGCCTATGCTTCCAAAGGCGGTGACCTTCATATTCTCCTGAGGGACGAAATCGATCCTTCCCACGGCGCTTTTGAACATGACTGCATGAATCTCGCTAGTGGCATCCTTGAGAACGAAATAATACCCGGACGGATAGCTTTTGAAGTTAGATATCTCGCCGCTGACCCATATATCATTTATGCCTGGCGTCCTGGAGAAGACGTCCTTGACACGTGTGTTGAGTTCGGCGACCGAGATTGTCTCTGGCATCGTAGGGTCATGTTTTCGCTAGGATAAAAAGTTCGACTTCAAACCTTCAGATACACATTTACCAAAAGTTTACTTCGGATTTCAATAATTCCCAATCAACCGTGTTCGGTAATTATCACGC
>DAXB01000024.1 GCA_002506175.1 Methanomassiliicoccaceae archaeon UBA113 | reverse complement strand
CCAGACGGCTCCTGCCGTCGCCGAATGCCTCCATGTACTCGGCATAGGAGAGGGGACGGATGCGGATCTCGTCGCCCCTGCCCCTGAACTCGGTGACGATGTCGCTGGACAGGAATCTGGAATTGCTGCCTGTGACGTAGCAGTCGACGTTCTTCATGTGAAGGAGTCCGTTGAGGATGTCGTGGAAATCCGGTACCAGCTGGATCTCGTCCAGCATGATGTAGTACTGCGAGTCATCGATCATGCTCTCTGTTATGCGGCGATAGAGTGTATCTGGATCCCTCAGGGGCTTGTTCTCGTACCTGTCCAGCTCGAAGCATATGATGTGCGATTCATCGACCCCTTCCTCAATCAGGTGCTTCCTGAACAGGTTTAGGAGGATGTATGACTTCCCGCACCTGCGTATGCCCGTGATGACCTTCACCATCCCGTTGTGCTTGCGCTTGACGATCTTGTCGATGTATGCTTTGCGGGGGAACTCCTTCGAAGTCATATTCAAATCCAACTGTAAATTGCAGTTGATTTTGAATATATAATGATGTGTCCGGGATGTTGTCAGTCGGCGGACTGTAAGTTCAAATGTTCGTGAGAATTCGCATCTATCTCCTCCCCGAGTCTCCTGATCAGGTTGTCAAACATCGGCTGTAAAAGTGTAAAAAATGTTGAAAAACAGCATTAAAAAAGTGTAAAAAATGTTGAAAAACAGCATTAAAAAAGTGTAAAAAATGTATTAATACATCTATTCAGATGTTATGGTATGGAGAGGCTGCTGTATAGCGACCTTCTGAGCTGGAGATCATCGTCAGATCGGAAGCCGCTCATAATAGAGGGTGTACGCCAATGCGGTAAAACGTACCTGGTGGAAGAATTCGGGAAGAGGGAGTTCTCATCGGTGGCGAAGATAAACTTCGAGAAGAATCCGTCGATGAAAGATCTGTTCTCTGCGGATCTGGATCCGAAGAGGATACTACGCGAGCTCGGGATCATCCTCAACATCCACATCAGCCCGGGAGAAACGCTGATCTTCTTCGACGAGATACAGGCCTGCCCTCAGGCGATAACATCTCTGAAGTATTTCTGCGAGGAGGCTTCAGACTACTGCATCATAGCAGCGGGTTCCCTTTTGGGCGTCATGCTCTCACGTTCGGAATCCTTCCCGGTTGGGAAGGTCGACAGGATGAGGATGTATCCCATGTCGTTCGCGGAGTTCGTTCTGGCCAATGGGGAAGAGGCGCTCGCCAGGTTCGTCATGGACTACAATGGAGGCATCCTTCCCCAGCCGATAGCGGATAGACTGGAGATGTATCTCCGCGAGTACTTCGTGGTCGGAGGGATGCCCCAGGTAGTCCAGTCATGGGTGTCGGACCATGACATAACCGCTGTGAACAGGAGGCAGAAGTCGATTCTGGAGGATTATGTGGATGATTTCGCCAAGCATGCCAACGAAGGGATCTCCGACAGGAGGGACAGGGTGGATGTCACGGACCTGACACAGATATGGAACTCGATCCCGCGTCATCTGGCCAGGGGGAACAACAAGTTCATGTTCGGGCATGTGAGGGAAGGTGCCAGGTCGAAGGATCTGGAGAAGGCCATCCAATGGCTGTCGGATGCCGGTCTGATCTACAAGGTCCATCGCGCGGAGAACGTCATGGTCCCGCTGAAGGCGAATCGTGACGAATCGGATTTCAAGGTTTACTTCGTCGACATAGGGTTGCTGCGCAGTCTCGCCGATTATCCGCCCAATTTCATGAGGATAGATGACGAGAGGTACAGGTTCTTCAAAGGATCCTTCACCGAGAACTATGTGCTGTGCGAACTCATGAACGTGTTCGGAACCGAACAGCATTACTGGAAGGACGGACGCTATGAGGTGGATTTCCTGATTCAATGTAACGGCGATATCAGTCCGCTGGAGGTCAAATCAGAGAGGAGGACATCCTCGGTCAGCCTGAAGGCGTATTGCGAGAAGAATCATCCCAACAGATCGTATCTGACCAACATGGGTTCGTTCAGAAACGGGGACGGGACGTTCGTTCCCCTGTATGCGGTCGGATCGATTCGGGTTCTGTAAATATAACCCTTCCACGATTGTCAACTATCCGCTTAGGATCGACCAGAACCAATTATATGTGGCCGAGACGGTATCGATTCCACGATATAATGGCTGAAAACACGACAAAATGGATACTTGTCGCGATCGTGGCCATCTTGGCTGTAGGTCTCGTCGCGGTCCTCGTCATCGATGACAGGGAACCAATCGGGCTCTACATAGGAGACCACGAGGTGACGGAAGAGGGGGACCTCTTCGATTGCAAGTACGGCAACTTCGAGTACGACAGGGAGACCAACACGCTGTACGTGATGTCGCTGTATCTGCTCAAGGACAACACGGGTTTCAGGACCTACGGCGGGATCATGTTGGGAGACGGCCAGCAGGGCGATGTGGACTTCATGATCTCATACGAAGGCACCAGGGACCTGAACATCGTTATCATGGGCGACTGCAACATCGAAGGGAAGACGGAACCCGTCTCCGGATACGCCGGACTGTTCTATTTCGCGAAGGAGATCACGGTCAACGTCAGCGGCCCCGGCATGCTCATCGGCGACTATCCGAACCATTCGTTGTTTTATGGTCAGAAGACGAAGCTCTTCATCGACAATCTCGATATCAAGACGGCCGGAACCATCGATGTTCCAATTGCGGCCGATTATGTTTCCGTCATAGATTCGAATCTCGACCTGAACACCGACGGCGGATATGCCGGCGTGTATTCGGCCAGGGGGACGTTGTTCAAGGACGCCGCTGTCCATTCGGCCGGATTCGTCAACGGGATGTACCTGGGAACGACCTACATGTACGACTCCTACTTCGATATGGATGCGACCGGTCTCGGATTGAAGGTATACGCATGCAAATCATATGATTCGGTGATCCGTTCGGTATCCGCCGATGCCGGGCTGTACTTCTACGACCCGCTCTACTTCGAGGGAGGATATCTGTACTCGGAAGCGAAGAACTACTATGCTCTGTCGTCCATCGATACGACCTTGGAGATCCGCGATGCCACGGTGGATGTGCATACCGTATACGGGAACGCGATCCAGGCTTGGAGCGTCCTGATCTACGATTCGGATGTGCATGCGAGCTCGGATTACGGAAGCGGCATCTATGCCAACGTCAACGGGATTGTGAAACAGGAGAACGCCAAGGTGCTCATAGATAACTCGTCAGTGGAGGCTTCCGGGGCCATCGGAGCGCTATGGGCAGCAGGGGATGTTCTCATAGTTGATTCCGTACTCAAGAACGGATGCAAGATCCTGTCCGCGGTAGGCATGAGGGATGTCCTGTGCCACGCCGTATGCGATTCATCGGAGACCTCTCTGGAACTGATAATCCAATCCTCCTATGTGCTGCCTGTAAACGCCAGCAAGGATGTCAGGATAACCGCATCTTCGTGATGAAACAATGGGTGGCCCGATACTGCGGGCCGCCCTTATATGTTTTATTGGTGATCCGACGGACCATTGACGGGAAGGTGTGCGGGTTCGATTCGATTTACAGAGGATCGATACGGACCGATTCCATTTTTCATACGATTTTAAACGATTGGATTACATTCTAAAAAAGTTATAGTGTGGTTATATATGACCAGACCCCATCTTTTTTTTAGATAACATGGAGAGCAAGAAGCTAATTGCAATTCTCGCAGCGGTTATCATCATCGTCATCATTGCGGCAGCCGCGGTGGCGATGACCGGAAACGAGAAGACTGCCACATTCGACCTCAATTACGATGGCGCCGAGAGCGTACAGGTAAAAGGGGCCGCTGGGGCAGAGATAATGCCCATCCCATCGCCTGAGAGGGATAACCTCTACATCGAGGGATGGTACTACGACAAAGAGACAACGAAGAAGGTGCAGTTCCCGTACAAACTCACGGACAACGTCACATTCTACGCCAAGTGGACAGATTCCATTGAATCCTACTACTTCAACACCGACTACTTCACATCCACCGATATCGGAAAGATCACGGCCGAGAGCATGAAGGTAACCACAGGCTACGAGCTCATCGACCTCTCGGATTGCGGAAAGAACTACATGACCGTATCCGACGGATACAAGCATGCCGTCCTTTATTCCGATAACGAATACAAGATTATCAACACGGTTGAGAAGAAGGTCGTCGCCATAGTGCCCGAAGAAGGCGTCCTCGGAGTGTTCTCCGAGACATGCTACACATTCTGCGAAGAGTTCGTCACGTTCGCCACCAATGCAGGATACTACGTGTACGACCTGAAGGGCAATTGTGTCGGACCTGCATCGGAGGATCCGGAGATCGTCACATACGACACGCTCATGATCGGAAACGGATACTACAGGTTCAACAATGGTGCGATCTACCATGCATTCGACGACGCGGCCAGCACCATGACTCCTCTCGGAGGAGAGAACGGTTCGTACATCGCCATGGACATCATGTACTACGGCGAGGAGGAGTACGGTCTCGCGGCCTATATCCTCGACTCTAACTTCAGAGCCGTCAACACCCTGACATTCCCGGCAGGGGCCCAGTTCTGCAACTTTGCCATGCTGTACGACGGTTGTTTCCTCGTTCAGTACGCTGTCGAGACGGACCCAATGGCCATGAACTACTCGTTCATCTACGAGAACGTCAAGTACACACTTACATCCACCATCATGAACAGCAACCCCGGAAGCAACAAAGTCGTCTCCCTCGACAAACCCATCTTCATGGGACTCGAGAGGAACGTTGCGGCCTACTACGGATGGCCTGCAGTCGCAAACGACATCAGGGACCTCGTGTTGCTCTACAACATGACGCCCGGAAAGCTCCTGATGACCGACAGCGTAATGCTGGCATCCATCAACAAGGACGGAACGATCTACAAGGTGATGTACGAGGATATCAACAAAGGATACAGCCTTATGGATCCCATTCGTGGCGGAGGATACTCCGGATACTACACGGATTCACTCCTGGACATCTTTAGGCTCGATGTCGTAGACTTCTCCGCAAACATGCCGGTGCAGGTTCTCAAAGGAATCGGAAACGTGATCTGCGACAAGTACTTCATCCTCGTGGATGACGAAGGCACCGTTTCAGAATACGTGATCTATGATGTCAAAGGAAACCCTGTCGGGGAATTCTCCGGAATGGAATACATCGGCGAATCGAACAACGCCCTCTACTTCTTGAAAGGCGGAGACACATACAGGTTCTTCGACGGAGAGATGTCGAAGCTCTGCAGCGGAGAAGCGATCATAGGAAGCGCATTCTATGCATACGAGAACGGTGACGGAACTTACGGCTTCTACACGGAGAGCGGCAAGCTCATCTGCACATCCGACAACGGTTACTACCAACAGAACGTCAGCTCGGAGGGAAAGAATATACTAGAGGTCTGGAAATCTTCCGGAACCCAAACCTACGTGCTCACAAACTGAGGAGGTAAATGAATGAAAATGACAAAGAAAACCATAGCAGTGTCAATAGTAGCACTGTTCTTGTGTGCATCGGCACTCCCCCTCCTCTGTTCGCAGGAGGATCTGAACGGTGCATCGAACGAGATAGATACATACATCAAAGATGTAAACGGCAAATTCAACCTTGACACGGTCATAGCAAGCACAGGGGATGTGGGAATAGTCCTTCCCGCGGCATCTCTGACAACGGTGGGCGGAGACGCAGTCACCGTGACGTATCAGAAGAAGACCGTCAGCAACGGCGGTGTAGATTCTCTGTACAACATATCATCCAACACCAACGATGTATATCCTGGTGCGATCCTGAGGGCGGACAGCGGTCTTGCCAACGGAAGCCCCACCCAGATCGCTCTTGAGCGTTCAGACGTAAGTCTCAACCTCAACCTCCCCAACAGCGGAGGAGCAACCACCGCTAACCCGTACAATTACTCGGATGTCAGACAGGCCATAGACAACAAACTTACGGAGTGGTCTAATAACGGCGGTGTCGCACCGATCTCATACAATATGCTCTACACCAAGACTGAATCCGTCAACCAGGCATCCGTCGCACTGGGAATCTCCACCGACATCCTCGGAAAGATCGGACTATCAAGCAAGTTGTCGTCCACCACCGAGAGCACAACGTATGTGATCGCCTTCACACAGGTGTTCTACACGGCCAGTGCTTCATTGAAATCCAATGCTCACGATTACTTCTCTTCGAACGTCACTCTGGATGATGTCAAGGACGCACTGGCGGATAAGCCGTCGGTATACGTCAAGAGCGTAACGTACGGAAGGACTGTTGCAGTATCCCTCACAACCACTGACGAGAAGACCAATTTCGAGGTCATCATCAAAGCCATCGAGGAATTGGGAAAGGCCGATTCCAAGACAACGATCGGTGCCAAGGCCGAAGCCATTAAGACCCTCAACAGTCTGTCGTTCAGCGCGACCGTCGTCGGCGGAGACGCCGTGGGTGTCAAGCTCAGCAGCATGGATGATGTGATGGCTCTCCTCAGCAAAGAGATCACCAAAAAAGACTACCAGGCAGCGGCCTTCCTCAATGCAAAGATGGTCTTCCTCGGAAACAACCAGCCCGCGAAGTCCCTGAACTCCACCGAATATGTGGAGAAGGTGACAACCGTGAACACACCCATCAAGATATCCTTCAAGCAGACCGGAGTCTACATGGGTAACTGCGAGATCTACTACAAGACCTACACAGGAGTCAGCAACGAAGGATTCACCGGCATTAAGTGGGATTCTTTCGACATGTGCAAAGGGAAAAGCAGTACGGTGCATACCGACGTCATAACGCCCCAGCACCTTTCTGAGTTCAAGATAAGCATCTGGGCATCAGGAGGAAAGCAGCCTTTGGATAATGTCACTATCCCAACTCCGCACGAGAGCATCTATGTGGAGACATGGGGATGGTCACTGAAGGTGAAATACTCCATCGTGGTCGACGGTAAGGAAGTAATGCGGTCCTGATCCAATCAAACATCAAAGCCGGGAGGAATCCCGGCAAAACACTTTATCGTTATGTTCGGACGAACTCGATGTTTTCTGTAGAATGTTGTTATGAAACGATTTCTGAATGGGACAGAATTGATGTGATAAAGGAACACATGGCCGAAATCGGCAACACTTGAAAAGTGAAGTGGAGCCGCCTCTGAGATTCGAACTCAGGACCTGCTGATTACAAGTCAGCCGCACTACCGGGCTATGCAAAGGCGGCATGTGTACCCGTGGGTAATGTTATCTTCTTTATAATTATTTGCACAATTGTACATCCAGGCGTTACTTCACGACTGTATAGTATTCATCGCGTGTGATAGATACCTTTTTAATAAGTGATGTAATCGGCCGAAACAGAATAACTACCTATTATGGTGAATATCATGGCAGACGCAAAGAAGCTCGTTCGCCTTACCTACAAGGCTTACCTCGCCGATGCAGACGAGAGACTCTATGACACAACAGACGCAGACGCAGCCAAAGAGGCCGGAATCTTCAACGAGAAGATGACCTACGCACCTATGGCACACCTCTGCGGCGGAAAGACACTCTTCCCCGACCTCGAGGCAGCAATCGAGGCAGCAGAAGTCGGAAAGGAGACCACAGTCACAATCCCCTGCGAGAAGGCAGCCGGAGCAAGGAACCCCAAGCTCATCGAGATCTACCCCATCAAGGACTTCTACAAGCAGGAGATCAACCCCTACCCCGGACTCACCGTCACACTCGGAAACAAGAGCGGAACCATCCTCTCCGTTGGAGCAGGACGTGTCAAGGTCGACTTCAACAACCAGCTCGCTGGACATGACCTCAAGTACGTCTTCACCGTCACTGAGGAGATCACCGAGGATGTCGCAAAGGCAAAGGCAATCATCGAGCTCAACGCCGGAACATTCGAGGGATTCGAGGCAGCAGTCGCAGACGGAAAGGTCGTCATCACCGAGGCCGAGGTCTGCAAGTTCGACCAGAACTGGCCCATCGCAAAGTACAAGATCGTCGCTGACCTGAGGTCCGCCTTCGGTGTCGAGCGCGTCGAGTTCGTCCAGGTCTGGGACTCCGCAAAGAAAGAGTGATGTCGGGGATTTCCCCGGCACCCTCAAACTCTTTACTTTCATTCGTTTTCGTTTATTCTGTTCAGTCGAAGTACGCCAGTATGGTGTTCATCTCATTGTCCTTTCCGCGATTTATGCGGTTTCCGTATTTGTCGTACTTTCTGTAGTTCCTCACCCTCAGGGTTTCGGCCGGGAGCGGCGACAGCAGGGTCTGTTTGTAATAACTCATGTCTTTCACCTAGCAACTTCGGGGGCTGCATTGTGTATATGAGTTGAGAGAGTATAATAACTGTATTTTGTTATCTCTGTAATTGTTGTAATTTAACGATTGTCGAACAATAGTCAACAGTATAGCAATCGCAGTTGTAAATCCAGAATCGGTTTCAGGCTTTTGACGGTTTGAGGCCGATGATGAACTCAGAGATCTCGTCGAGTTTCGATCCGTTCAGGGAATAATACGTCCATTGTCCGGATTTTCTCACATTAATCAGTTCTACGGACTGGAGTACCTTCATATGGTGTGATAAAGTGGGCTGGGAGATATTCAGGTTTTTCAGTATTTCGCATGCGGAGGATTCTCCGGAGCCGAGTATCCCCAGGATGCGGAGGCGGTTGTCATCTGAAAGGGCTTTGAATATCTCTGTATCCATGTGAACTGGATGTATACAGACCACATATATACGTCAATTGACGAATTATAGTGGATATGCGGATTGAACTCATTCAGTGTAGAATGTCTTGATGGTGAGTTCCCCTTCATCGGTCAGGATGTATCTGGAGTTGAGATCGTCCTTCACTACCCATTTGGATTTCAGCCATCTGTCTACGAAGTCTCTCTGATAGTACACGGCTTCGTTTTGGCGCTGGTTCGTCTTCCTGTTGCTCTTTTCAGGGGTGACGTTTCTGAACCATATTCCCTTGTCTTTGAGCGCGCTGACCATGGATCCGCTCGTGACGGACAGTTTTGCCTTGTTGCGGTCGTTTAGGAGCCGCAGACCGCGGACCAGATGCTCCTCAGGCATCTGGATCGTGTAACTTGGGAGCTGCCTTGGATCGAAGGTGCTCATCGTAAGTCCGACCGGTTTACCATCCTTGAAGTAGTTCTCCTTGATCCCCTCGATGTCTACGGTGTATTCCTTGGTCCCGACCGAGAACGGGATCGTACCTGGCACCATCATGGATGCTATGGTCGCGGCAGCTGCGAAATCAGCTCCTCCAGATGAGATGTTGACATAGATTTCGCAGTTCTCACCGTTTTGCCTGGCAGCGTTCTGTTCTTCGCCGATGATCTTCAGGACTGTTTTGAGCATTATGGAGAAGTCCGTGACCCTCTCGTTGTGTTCCACGACCTCCACTTTACGCGGGGAATCCTCCTTTATGATCTCCAGGACGCGTTCGTAGAATGACAGATACACCTTGGTGCTTTTGTTGGCAGGCTCTTTCACATAATGGATGATATGGGCCTTGTTGATCTCGTAGAACATGATCGGGTCGGTCACCTTGGCGGTTTCGAAGGTAACGCATGCGATCATTATCCTCTTCTTGCGTCCGGATTGCATCGGTATCGACAATCAGGAACATATTGTGGGTATATAATAACAAAGATTACAATGATTACAAAATAGAGTAAATATAATTTTCTTGCCTATGTAGTAAATGCGGCTCTCAGTCGCTCCACTCCAGAAACGATTTACCACGTCAAACCATTTCTCTCGCTCTCAAACCTCTTATCTCTCCAAACATTTTCCGTTGTGTCTAAATGCTTTCATCCCAAACATTTACTTACCTCAGCCCCCGGGAGATCGGGGGTAACTTTTTCATATCCAGAAATAACGGCCAAGTCTGACCAAAACGCTTTTATGTATTACATATATAGCGGAATCTGACGGGTGGGT
>DAXB01000017.1 GCA_002506175.1 Methanomassiliicoccaceae archaeon UBA113 | reverse complement strand
GTTTTTGTCACTGGTCATTTTCTTTTCAGAGTTTCTTTCCGACATCCCTGTTGTCAGCGATGCTCGGGACGAGTTCCTCGGGTATGATGGGTTTTCCTTCGGCTTTCTTCTTCATATGGCCTCCGGGTCCTCCGCGCTCGATCCTCGCTTTCTCGATGCACTCGGGATTGCTGCATACGAATGCGGCATAGACGACGTTGGTGCTGGGCTTTCCGCAGAATTCGCAGGGATAATCCTCAAGGTTAAATTCCATGTCCCGTGTAGCAATCTGCGTCTATAAAAAATGGAAATCCGGGGGAGGCCCCCGGTTCTGTTGTATGGTTTCAGAAGTCCAGGTCGAACGCCACTCCCGTCTCGGGGAGGATGACATTGTAATCCTGCAGGTCAGGCAGGAAGGCCTCGCGGGCCTCCGAGTGCATGATGATGACGTTGTCGGGGTCGCATCCCTTGATGAAATCCACAATCTGGCTGTGGTCGGCGTGTGCCGAGAAGTCGTACTTCTGGACTTCGCATGCGATTTTCTTGATCTCGTTGTTGATCTTCACGCATCCCTCTTCCATCAAGAGCCTTCCGTTGGTGTCTTCCGCCTGGTATCCGACGAGGAGGATGGCGCTCTTGGGGTCGTCCCTGATGGCGTCGAGGTATCCGAGGATTGGTCCTCCGTCGAGCATTCCGCCGGTGGTGACGATGATCTCGCCGTTCTTGGCGGCATCCCTCGAGTTGGCGTTCTTGACCTCGTTGAATTTCCTCTTGGCGGCTTTCAGGTGCTTGACGTCCCTGATGTACTCCGGGTAGTCGAGGAAGAGGCGTGTGACGGATCTTCCCATACCGTCGACCCACATCTCGTTCTTGAGGTTCCTGAGCAGGATCATAATCTCCTGAGTCCTTCCGACTGCGAAGCAGGGGATGAGAACCTTTCCGCCGCGTGAGATGACCTCATCGATCTTGGCAAGGAAATCTGCTTCCGTTTTCGCCCTGTCCGGGTGGTTGCGGCCGCCGTACGTTCCCTCTATGAAGAGGTTGGTGCAGTCGTGGGGTTTTGCGCCGTAGACGAGCTTCTGAGGCTCCGTGTGGATGTCTCCGGAGTAGATGGTGGTGACATCCTTATCGAATTGGAACATCGCCGCTCCGGGGATATGACCCGCATCGAGCATCGTGACGTCGATGTGGTTGATAGTAATCTGGTCGTCATAGGTCATGGGGACGACCGCCTTCATGGTCCTCTCGATATCTCCGGTCGTGTAAGGCATGGGATAGTTCTCAGCCTTGGCGATCTTCAGGGTATCGTGCATCATGAGTTCTCCGATCTCCGCCGACAGCGGTGTCGTGAAGAGGTCGCATTCGCTCTTTCCGCAGACCTGAGGCATCATTCCGCAGTGGTCCAGATGGGCATGCGTCAGGAACGCATAGTCGACACGCGGCGCGGGCAAAGGGTACTCCGGAGGCTTTGTAGGGCTCATACCGTACTCTATGAGCGCGGTCATATCGTCCCCCTCCATGGTCATACCCATACGTCCGACCATGTCGGCTCCGCCTAGGAATTTGCATTTCATGTTCAATGTATTCAGCTCCTTTTCGTTTGTTTGCCTCCGTAAAAATGGAGGGCTTGTGTGGTGAAAGAAGGCGTGAAAATGCCTTCCTTGACTGTGATGATGATACAGGGTTTCTCTTACCCCATATTATAAGGATGAATCTCCATTAACTGGATGTTGTATTTAAATCCTCATATTAGTTATGTCGGAGTATCCGACAGTCGGTTCGGACAGTCTGGCACATGGTGAAATGTCTTTTTTGGTGCACTGTCGGATTCAAGAGGATAGTGCCACGTTGTCCAAATTCTTAAATCGGACAAGAGTGTACGGCGGGATATGGGTATGCATTCGGAGGCAAAGGCATGATTGCGGTCATAGCAGGTATCGCAGTCGTGGTGGTCGTAATAGCTGTAGTGGCGATAGCCTACATTAATCGCAGTAAGTCGACCGATAAGGCTCCTGTGAAGGAACAGGTCAACGACGAGCCCGAATCTTGTAAGCCTCAGTCGCAGGATGTAGAAGAACCTTCAACCGTTTCAGAACCTGTCGAGGGGCCTGTACCGTCCGAACCGGAGAAGGAGGAGGAACTCAAGGCTTTCATCAAGCCCTGTGAGCCTGTCAAGGTCGAGCCATCTTCCGATGTGACGGCAAAGAAGGAGCCCGAGATCAACAAGGATTTCATGTCCAAGCTCGTTGCATCCAAGGATGCGAGCGAAAAGGCAGCGGAGGTGCCTTACTGGGTACCCCCAACTGTACCCGACAAGGGTCCTGAAGAGCTTGAGAAGAAGTTGGAACCGATGAAAGAAGAACCTTCAGCCGTCGCCGAACCTGTCGAGGAGCCTGCGGCGAAAGATGTCGGGGCGGAGGGGCCATCCGAGATCGCAGAGGCCGGGGATTCCCCTGTG
This sequence comes from Methanomassiliicoccaceae archaeon UBA113, assembly GCA_002506175.1. Taxonomy (GTDB): domain Archaea; phylum Thermoplasmatota; class Thermoplasmata; order Methanomassiliicoccales; family Methanomethylophilaceae; genus Methanoprimaticola. The sequence continues at coordinate 13,724 of DAXB01000017.1, read as the reverse complement.
GATTCGGAATCCGATATAGAGGGCGATACGTACACCGACTACTCCCCTGAGGCACTAGTAAGGAGAGCCGCATGGAACAAGGGGCTGAGATGCAGGAGACAGTACGGGGATCACGCCATACAGGTGGCTTTCGTCAAGCCGAAGGTCGCAGTCTATGTTCTGGGGCCGTCAGATGTCATTCCAGACGAGGAACAGGTCAGGTCCGAAGGCTGGACTGTGATCAGGTTCGATACGAACAAGGTCACCGACGGATTGGCTGAGGGCGAGGAGATAGCTGAGGCAGTGAAGGCGAGCCTCCACGCTCAGAAATCGTCCAAGAAGAAGTCTGGAAAGAAGTGAGGGGGTCTCCCCCGCTTTATTTTATAATTAACGCCTACACGCAGGCGCTAACTTTTATTATGATATGGGCGATGGGGTAATCAGAGGCTGATTACGTTGTTTTGCACATGCGGATCAATGATGTTCCCCCAAGACGGGAAATATGTTTGCAATTCTTGCGGCGCCACGAAAGAAATTGGTGCCAAGGCAGAGATCGTCAAGACCGATGTCAAAGAGAGGGAGACCACAATCATCACGGAGAATGTCGCTACCCTTCCGAAGACACGCATCCCGTGTCCGGAATGCGGACACACCGAAGCATTCTTCGTCATCAGGCAGACCCGCGCAGCGGATGAGCCTGAGACAAGGATTTACCGTTGCTGCAAGTGCAACCACTCTTGGAGAGAGTACTGAGGTGGCACGATGTTCAGTGCAGAGCTGAAATCCGACACCCTGAAAGGTCTCGTCAACATCATCTCGACGCTCATCGACGAGGTCAAGTTTACCATCACGGCTGATGGTATGACCCTTAAGGCGGTGGATGCGGCCCATGTTGCAATGATAGAGATGCACGTCAACAAAGGTGCGTTCGAGAGCTATTCCGCGGAGGATACCGAGCTCGGACTCGATCTTGACAAGGTCAAGAGCGTCCTAAAGCTCGCGGGAAGTGGCGAGGTCATCAAGATGGAGCAGGACGACAACACAGGCAAGCTCGTGTTCAAGATCGGTAACATCACCAGGTGCATGAGTCTCATCGACACGTCTGGAATGAACGATCCCAAGGTACCGCAGCTCAATCTGTCTGCCAACATTCTGGTCCCGGTGGAGGAGCTCCAGAAGGGAATACGCGCGGCAGAATCCATTTCAGATCACATCACGCTCAAAGCCGGACCCGAGTTCTTCGAGCTCTCCTGCGAAGGAGACACAGATTCAGTCAGCCTCAAGCTCGAGAAGGATGCGGCGAAGATCGACGCGGAGTCGGATGTGTGCAGTATGTTCCCTCCGGAGTACCTTGCCAACATAATCAAGGCAATCCCTTCCGGAACGCAGGTTAACATCGAACTCGACAGCGATTACCCGGTAAAGCTCCTGTTCTCGCTGGCGGACGGTGCGGTTACGGTCGATTACCTCCTCGCACCAAGGATCGAAAGCGAGTGAGTACGATGTCAGACTACACAGTTGCAGAACTCGAGAACATTGCGAACAAGCTCAGGCTTCACGTCATCGAGATGACATACGCGGCCAACTCCGGACACCCCGGAGGATCGATGTCCGCAGCGGATATGATGTCCGCGCTCTACTTCAGCTTCTTGAAGCACGACCCGAAGAACCCCCAGTGGGAGGACAGGGACAGGTTCGTCCTTTCCAAGGGTCACGTTGCACCCGTTCTCTATGCCGCGTTGGCAGAGTCCGGATATTTCCCCGTCGAGGATCTCATCAGCCTCAGAAAGATCGGATCCAAGCTTCAGGGACACCCCGTTCGCGGAAAGGTGCCCGGAGTCGAGATGTCCACGGGATCGCTCGGACAGGGACTCAGCATGGCATGCGGAATCGCCATGGCCGGAAAGATGGACGGCAAGAACTACAAGACCGTCTGCATGCTCGGAGACGGAGAGATGCAGGAGGGACAGAACTGGGAGGCTGCGATGTTTGCACGCCAGAACGGTCTGAACAACCTAATCGCCATCGTCGACCGCAACAGGCTTCAGATCACAGGAGACACGGAGGCCGCAGTCGGACTCGAGCCCCTTCCGGAGAAATGGAAGGCATGCGGATGGAACGTCATCATCATCGACGGTCACAACATGCGTCAGATCCTCGAGGCTCTCGAGAGGGCTTCCAGGTCATCCAACGTCAGACCCTCGGTCATCATAATGAAGACGATCAAAGGAAAGGGTGTGTCTTTTATGGAGAACAACGCCGGATTCCACGGAAGGGCGTGCACCGCTGAGGAGTATCCAAAGGCGGTAGCTGAACTTAAGGAGCTGATTCAATGACCGGAAAGAAGCTAGCACAGCGCAACTACTACGGAAAGGCCCTGGCCGAGCTGGCGAAGGAGAACCCGAACGTCGTCGTCATGGACGCTGACCTTGCGGGATCCACCAAGACCTCCGATTTCCAGAAGGTCTGTCCGGAGAGATTCATCGAAGTCGGTATCGCGGAGCAGAACATGATCGGAATTGCATCCGGTCTGGCCGCATCCGGGAAGACCGTCTTCGCCTCCACTTTCGGAGTCTTCGCAACGGGAAGATGCTGGGAGCAGATCAGGCTCGGAGTGGCATATCCTAAACTCAATGTCAAGATCGTCGCAACCCACTGCGGAATCAGTGTGGGGGAGGACGGAGCATCACACCAGGCACTGGAGGATATCGCGGTCATGCGCGCACTTCCCAATATGACGGTCATCGCACCCGCAGACGCTTACGAGGCGTTCGCGGCAACTAAGGCCATCGCTGAGTTCAACGGACCCGTCTACATGAGGATGGGACGTGCCGAGTTCCCGACAATCCTCGAAGAGGGTGTCAAGTTCGAGATCGGGAAAGCGAAGGTGCTCAGGGAAGGTAAGGACGTCACGATCGTAGGATGCGGTCAGATGGTCTGCTCCTGTCTCGAAGCAGCGGAGAAACTCAAGGAAAACGGAATCGATGCGGAGGTCATCAACATGTCCACCATCAAACCACTCGATTCCGAAGCGATCATCACATCGGTCAGGAAGACCGGATGCTGTGTCACGGCAGAGGAGCACAGCATAATCGGAGGACTCGGATCCGCAGTGGCGGAATGCCTGTCGGAGAATGTCTGCGTACCGCTCGAGAGAGTCGGAACCAGGGATACGTTCGGCGAGTCCGGTAAACCAGACGACCTCATGGTCAAGTACGGCCTTACCGCAGATGACATCTGCGCAGCGGTCAGGAAATCCATTTCAAGGAAAGGTTGAGAACATGAAGATATTCATAGACACAGCAAATCTGGACATGATCAAGGAAATCAACAGCTGGGGAATCCTGGACGGAGTAACCACCAATCCCAGTCTCATCGCCAAAGAGGGAGTCGACGTCAGGACCCGCGTAAGAGAGATCGCGGAGGTCGTGGACGGACCCATCTCCGCAGAGGCTATGTCGATGACCGCTGACGAGATGGTCAAGGAAGGCCGCGAGCTCTCCAAGATCCACCCGAACATCAACGTCAAGCTCCCGATGTGCGTCGAGACACTCAAGGCGACCAAGATTCTCTCCTCAGAGGGAATCAAGGTCAACGTCACGCTCATCTTCTCGCCTCTCCAGGCACTCCTGGCGGCAAAGGCGGGAGCAGCGTTCGTCTCTCCCTTCATCGGACGTCTCGATGATATCGGACAGTTCGGAGGAGACCTCGTCGGACAGATCATGACCATCCTCGAGAACTACGGATACCCCACAGAGGTCATCGCAGCATCGATTCGCGGACCCAACCATGTTCTCGAAGCCGCTCTGGACGGATGCGATATCGCAACCATCCCCTATGACACCCTGAAGAAGATGGTCTCCCATCCTAAGACGGATGAGGGAATCCAGAAGTTCATCGCAGACTACGAGAAGTCTAAGAAGAACTGAGGTCAGATGAACGACGTCATAGTAGTCGGAGCAGGTCCTGCGGGCACGATAGCTGCAAGGGCTCTTGCAAAGAAGGGCTATGACACCGTAGTGCTGGAGGAGCATGCCACTCCCGGCCTCCCCCAGCACTGCACCGGCCTGATCACAGACGAAACGATAAGGCTGTCCGGTGTCAAGCCGGACATCATCAACACATTATACGGCGCAGAGGTGGTCTTCCCGGATGGGAGGACACTGCGTGTCCAATCCAAGAAGCCTAAGGGAAGGATGGTCGACCGTGTCGATCTGGAGCTCCGTATGGCGGACGCGGCACTCAGGGACGGCGCCAGATTTTCATTCAACGACAGGTACGAATCGCATTCCATCAAGGACGGGGCGGTCATCCAGTCAACCACCGGGAGACATAAGGCCAAGCTCCTCATAGGTGCGGACGGCCAGGCATCGAGAATAGCGGCATCTTTGGGAGACAACGAGCCCGAGGAATACGTGCGCGGTATGCAGGTTGATGTCAAGATGAGGATGGACGATCAGGACGTCTTCCGTCTGTTCATCGGCAACAAGCTGGCGCCCGGTTTCTTTGCATGGCAGATACCCTGCGGGGATTTCACCCGCATAGGGCTCTGTACCAAGTGGAGCGCCGGACCACCCGCGACGTATCTTACGGATTTGCTGATAAAGCTGGGAGCAGCGGATAAGGTCGATAAGCTGTACGTCGGTAAGATCCCGTTGGGAGGTCGTCCCAGAACGTATGATGACAGGATATTGCTGGCAGGGGATGCCGCAGGGCTCGTCAAACCGGTGTCCGGCGGCGGCCTGTATCCTGCGTTCAAGGCCAATAAGCATCTCGTGGAGGCTGCATCTTCCGCATTGGAGGCGGATTCCTTCTTCGCGAGGGAGCTTTCCGAGTACGAGAGAGGATGGAAGGAAGAGATAGGCAAGAGCCTGACTTTCGGTTATTCTCTCAGGAAGAAGTACCTCGGGATGAGCGATGCGGACCTCAACAAGGCTTACTTGCTCGCCAGCAAGCCTGATGTGCGTTCGAAGCTTGACGAGATAGATCTCGATAATCCGGGCGAAACCGCGAAACTGATCATCAAGAATCCAAAAACGCTGTTCTCAGGCATTGGGTTGATGATGAGGTCGATCAGATGAAGAGTGTGACATTCGCCAAGCTCCCTTCTGATACCGCCGGCCCTTTGATACGCGATCTAATGTGTAGGAACTATGTCGATCTTCATGCGAAGATAGGCAAGGATGACGGTTTCCGTTACGTTCCGATCCTCCCAGATCATTTGGATGATGTTAGGGCCATGGGAATGGACCTGATGGACGGAGAGGCCCATACCCTGGACCGCAGGAGTCCCCAGGAGAAGATCCACGACATATTGGCTTCTTATCCGGAGCTTGATGGAATAATCCCCGAGAAGTGGGAGTATGTCGGGGACATAGTCATAGTCAGGATGGATCCCCGTTGCGAGCCATACAGGGAACTCATAGGGAGGACCTATGCGGAGGTGCTTGGAGCGAAGACCGTATGCGCGGATGTCAGGGGGGTATCGGGGGAGTTCAGGCAACCGAGCATGGATGTCATCTATGGGACGGAGACAGAATCGGTGCGTCTCGAGAATGGAATCCATTATGGTTTCGATGTAACGAAGGTCATGTTCGCATCCGGGAATACCGATGAGAGGATGCGTATGAGGAATCAGGATTGTACCGGGGAGACGGTTGTCGATATGTTCGCCGGGATAGGTTATTTCACGCTTCCTTTGGCCAAGTATTCGGGTGCGAGACGTGTGTTCGCATGCGAGAAGAATCCGGAATCGTATGAGTTTCTCTGTAAGAATATAATCAACAACGGGCTTCAGGACATAGTCATCCCGATACTTTCAGACAACAGGAATCTCCTTGGAATTCATTTCGCCGACCGTATACTCATGGGATATGTCCAGACAACGTCCGAGTTCCTTCCGAAGGCACTGTCGATGATACGCCCGGGCGGGATGATCCATTATCACGATACTTTCTACATACACGAGTATGAGGACAGGATCAGATCCGTATTCGACTCAGCCTGCGGGTCTGACGGTTACGAGATCGTCAAAATCCGCGAGGTCAAGTCGTATGCGCCTTCGGTATCTCACTATGTTGCGGATATCCGCATCAGACCTTCTCGCCAGAGCTTGACGCAGTGAGCAGGGTGTTCATCGCGTCACGGTACTTGTCGCCCTGGGCGTTTATCAGGGACTTGACGAACGGTACAAGATATTCGGCGAACTCTTTCTCGTCATTGCTGAGCTTGATAGGCATATCCTGGGATCCGGTTGCGATGACGAATGCGGCTCCGAGGCTGCGTCCTTTGTTGTCCTTGATTCCCACATTCAGAACCTTGTCCAAGACCATTGACTGTCCGCCCACTTTGGCGGCTTTTGCCAATGTATCTGCGATGGTCGTGACCGGCCCGGGTTTCTTGAATTCCGGGAGCGTAGCGACGACGTCGGCGGAGATGAAGATGTTGTGGGCAGCCTCCAGTGTGGAAGCGGGCTGATTTTTGGACTGGTCACCCATCTTGGCTGCGGTCGCATCATCGGTGTACGCGGCGATTATTCCGCTGCTGTCCATATCCCAGAGGGCCGACAGTACATCGCTGACCCTCGCGTTCTTCACTATCACGGCCCGGCTGTTCTCCGATAGGAACTTCTTCAGGGCCGCCTTGATATCCTCTTCTCCGGAGAGGTCCGCTATGAACGAATCCAATGAAGAACCGTAGTTCTTGGTTCCGATGATGTATGTGGCGCTGGTGCTTTCCTTGAGGTCTCCCAGCTTGGCTCTCTTGACCTCATTGATGATAGAGGAGTCGGTGTGCTTTCCGATCATGTACTCCTTGAGCTTGTCGCCTTTGATCTCCTCGTAATCCTTCTCGCCTTCTTTGTGGTATTTGTGCCTGACGCACACCTCCAGATCCACAAGGGGCTCTGTGGAGCAGACCCTGGACATGAGGAATTGAACCGTCGAAATGGTCTTTGCGCAGCTGTCGCAGATCTTGATGGTCTCTCCCAGGGATTTGACTTTGATCTCCAGCATGGCCGATGTCTCGTGTCCGCACCAGAGCCCGTCATCGGGGAACTCGTAGGGAGTCTCCCAGAATGTGTCATAGAGGTAGTCCTCGGGCATGTTGGCGCAGTCGGAACAGACCAGAGTATCCTCGAATGAGTAGAGGTTCAGTCCGTTCTTTTTGATGAAATTGTTGAAAAGCAGGAGCCTGATCTTCGGATCGGTGTAGTACTGGCACCCTATGAGCTTGTCGGCCCCCACGCTTCCCCTCACCGCATATGAGACAACCTCTCCTCCGAGTTTCGCGCTTGCGAGGAGGGGGACGGAACCTGCCGCCGCCAATGAGATTGTGCCTGCGTATGCCTTGACGATGTCGTCATTGAGCATCTTGCTGGCCTCCTTGATGAGGGCGTCCGGGTTGTTGCGGATGCTCTGGAGTCCGTCGATGGATTTGAACGGCTTGTCAAAATGGCATTTCCTGCAGTTTCCCGCGCATTGCGGCCTGATGATGCCCGGATTGTCAGCAAGCGTCCTGGAACGTTCTAGGAGTTCCTCCTCCAATTTCTTGGATGTGTGTTTGACGCCTCTCATTCTCACGCGTTTCTTTGCGGGCATGATTACAGAATTAAGGCGGTTCTTAATAAGGTTGTGCGTTCGCCGTCCGGGATACCCGGACGGCATTCACAGTTTGTTACTCAATCGGCCTCTGTCGCGTTATCGAGGGCTTCGACTTCATCGTGATTTTTGCCTCTCCTGTTGATCAGTTCGTAGACGAACGCCGATCCGATGATCATGACCGCCCCGACGATTCCCGAAGCATCCATGGATTCCCGAGGATCACTGTGGCCAGCACGAGTGCTGTTATGGGCTCGATATATGCGAATATGGCGGTAATCTGTATATCGACCATATGGGCCATATCACATAGAGCGGGTGGGACACTGCGGTCAGGAGTATTCCCATCACTAGGTCTCCGGTCCAACGGGGAGAAGAGCGCTCATATTGAGCTCAAGATCTCTGAATCGGCCCATGCCTTAATCTAGATAAAGGGATTCGAATAATTAGATCTAGTTTGGAGATGCCAGAGGTTTTTATTTGGTTTTTAAACCCCAGAGATCAGCCGCCAACAGTGCTACGAAAGATAATGTTAGAAGCGGTATCCGGCGGGTCAAAAGGTATATTCCGAGAGCGGATACGGTGTCCCATGGAGTCGGATTTCGAGATGAGCGTTCGCGAGTTTCTAGCGAAGCCGCCGTTCGGGTTCAGGAGTATCCCGAAGGAATTCTTGGCTCTTTTCTGCACCGCGCTGACTCATGACAGCTTCACGAATGAGGCCCTGAACATGGATCCGCCAAGAAACGTCCCCTCATACGAACGCCTCGAGTTCCTCGGGGATGCCGTTTTGGAGTTTCTCGTATGCGAGCACGTGTACAAAGATACCGAATTGACCGAGGGTCCGATGACCGATTACAAACAGGACAAAGTAGCCAATAACATGATCTCGCAGCGCCTTCTGGAGAGGGGCGTGGATATTGACGGTCATATGAGGGTCGGTAACGGCCATCTGGTCGGAGGCAACAGGAGCATCGAGCCCAACATGAGGGCGGATTGCTTCGAGGCCCTGGTCGCGGCCACCTATCTGTCATTCGGGATGGACGAGGCACGCAGGCTGGTCAGGGAAGCCCTCCTGTGATGGTCTGATCATTTTTCGTTTGTTTCGTTGCGTTTACGGTATACTTACGGTTGGAACGCAACATCATACACTATCTTCGTTCGTAAAAGTTGCAGAGCCCGTTTTTGTCGGGCTCTGCGGAGGTCGTATCGAAGAAGAGTCCAAACGCCCCGAGAGGACAAAGGTCCTCGGTATCATTGCAAGGTTTTTGAGCGTCATTGCCGACCTTGCAGTGATACTCGGCTTGCTTCTGTGAAGCAAGTCTATGGCCCTAAAGGCCCGCCTGGTCTCACCCACCAGGTGTTAATTAACGATTAGCTGATGAGTATATAAAGAGTGACTTCGGATGTTTCAACTTTTGAATGAATACCGCCATTGTGACCACCGACAGACCCAACTATATTCTGACACTCTTTTTATTGTCGAACGCAGGTTCTCTTAACGTGGACAGCATCGTAGTATCGACAGCAAACGACATCCGCGAGATGAAGGTGCGCGGAGCGGGAAGGATTGCCAGAGCCGGATCCAGGGCTATGGCCGAGATGGCAAGGAACTCCCAGGCGAAGGACATGGATTCGTTCCGCAGGGAGATATCCGAATCAGCGGAGACCATACTCGCATCCAGGCCTACGGCGGTATCGTTGTGGAATGGGGTTCATTCATCAATCAGAGGGATAGACGGGTTGTCCGACGTCTTCGAGGCGAAGGCCAGGATCATCACCAATTCGGAGGAGTTCATCAAGTCATCGGAGGAAGCCGTCAAGACCATCGCAAGGATCGGTGCGAAGCGCATCGAGGACGGTGATACCATCATGACCCATTGCAACAGCAGCGTCGCGATAGGGATCATAGCCGAGGCCCACAGGCAGGGCAAGGACATCAAGGTCTATGCAACGGAATCACGTCCCTGGAGGCAGGGCATCCTTACGGTGAAGGATCTCACCAACGCAGGTGTAGATACTACTCTCATTATCGACAGCGCGGTCCGTTTGGTCATGAAGAAGGTTGACAAGGTCTTTGTGGGGGCCGACACGATAACATCCCACGGAGCGCTCATAAACAAAATCGGCACATCCCAGCTCGCCCTTGCGGCGCATGAGGCCAGGGTACAGTTCTACGTATGCAGCGAGACGTACAAGTTCTCACCTATATCCGTAATGGGAGATATGGTGAAGATCGAGGAGCGCGACATCTCCGAGGTAGTGAAACCCGGAGAGATACCGGACACCGTCAGGGTGTTCAACCCCGTGTTCGATGTGACCCCGGCGGAGTACATCGACGGGATAATCACGGAGCAGGGCCTCATATCGCCCGGGTCCGTGTACGATATACTGGTGAGGCAGTTCGGAACTGAACTATTGAAGGAGTGATTGAAATGGATTCGTATTTGCACTTAGGCGAGCCGGCGGACCCGGACAAGTACGCGGTCTGCAAGTACCGTGTGACGACGGACCTTCCCATAGAGAAGGCGGCCGAGGCCATAGCGGCCGAGCAGTCCACGGGAACATGGACTGGGATCTCCACCTTGAACACGCAGATCTTCAACGATCTGGGTGCAAGGGTCATAGACATCACTGGAGATATGGTCACGGTGGAGTTTCCGACCGATGATTTCAGCATAGAGGTCGGTGCGGTGCCGCAGATTCTGAGCGTCATCGCAGGGAACCTCTTTGGTCTCGGATCCCTCAAGGGTGTGAGGCTGGAGGATGTGACGTTCCCCAAGGACATATTGAATCAGTTCAAGGGCCCAAAGTTCGGTGCCGACGGCATGAGGAAGATGCTCAACAGGCCCGAGAAGCCGCTTGTAGGAACAATTGTCAAGCCTAAGATAGGTCTCGGACCCAAGGCGACAGCCGATTACGTCTACGAGTCCGGAGCCGGAGGGCTGACGAATTCCAAGGATGACGAGACCCTGGTCGACCAGAGGTTCTGCCCGATAGAGGACAGGACGGTTGCCGTCGCGGAGGCCATCGACAGGCTTGAGAGCGAAGGCATCCGCATGATGCATGCCATAAACGTCAGCACCCGCGGCGACAAGATCGTCGAACTGGCCGAGAAGGTCCAGAGCTGGGGTGCCAGGGAGATAATGGTCGATGTGATCACATGCGGGTTCGGTGCAGTCCAGGCGCTTGCCGAGGATCCGTCCATAAAAGTACCCATCCATGTCCACAGGACGATGCACGGAGCGTTCACGAAGGATCCGCTCCACGGGGTCGCGATGCTTCCGCTGACCAAGCTGGTCAGGATGTGCGGGGGAGATGCCCTTCATATCGGAACGCTCGGTGTCGGGAAGATGTCCGGGAGCTCGAAGGAGGACAGCAACCTCGCGGCGTGCCTCGGGGACGATGTGCCTTACAAGAGGATGATGCCGGTATGTTCCGGAGGAGTTTATCCCGGAATCGTCGAGGCGATAGTGGCCAAAGCAGGGATGAACGTACAGATACAGGCCGGAGGGGGAGTCGCAGGACACCCCGACGGCGTCAGGGGAGGTGCGAAGGCCATGAGTCAGGCCGTCGACGCCGCGTTCGCGGGAATCCCCAAGGAAGAATATGCAAAGGACCACAGGGAGCTCGCCCTGGCCCTTGAGAAGTGGGGATCGAAATGAAGATGTATGCGTACGGATACGATGTATCCGCCGACTCTCCGATGGTGATGATGCACACGGAGGACTGTATCAAGGTCGGCATCAAGGAGAAGGATCGTGTTGCGATAACCGGCAACAAGACGATTATAGCTATTGTAACGCGCTCCAGTAAGCTCATCGAACCGGGCACGATACTGCTAACGGACGAGCTCATGGGGAAGCTGGAGATCGAAAACGGAGAACAGGTCAACGTGATATACGCCCATGACCCGGACTCCGTCAAGAGCATCCGCAAGAAGATGGACGGGGAGAGGCTGGACAGGGACCAGATCGATGGGATCGTCAACGATATCCTGGATAACAGGCTGTCCGACATCGAAATCTCCGCCTGGCTTACGGCGCTCCATATCAACGGTATGGACATCGACGAGATCGCCGATTTCACGATGGCCATCGCCAACACCGGGGAAATCCTCAAGTTCTCGAGGGAACCGGTGTTCGACTTCCACAGCCTGGGAGGCGTTCCAGGTAACAAGGTGACGCCCATCGTCGTGTCGATCGTGGCCGCAGCCGGTCTGATGATACCCAAGACTTCGTCCCGTGCCATAAGCAGCGCATGCGGAACCAGCGATTTCGTGGAGACGTTCTGCGACATAGAGCTGGATTCAACCAAGGTCAAGAGCATCGCGGAGGATACCGGAGGTGTGTTCGCCTGGGGAGGTTCCATGAACCTGGCGCCGGTGGATGACCTCGTCATCAGGATCGAGCACCCTCTGGGGATCAACCCGAGGGCTCAGATGATGGCATCCATCATGAGCAAGAAGGTAGCCATGGGTGCCACCCATCTGCTCATCGACATCCCGACAGGTTCGGGTACCAAGGTGGGCACTATGGAGCAGGCGAAGGTCTATGCGCGTGACTTCATGGACCTGGGTGAGAGGATCGGTATGCACATTGAGTGCGCCGTCACCTACGCGGACCAGCCCGTTGGAATTAGTGTCGGACCAATACTGGAGGCAAGGGAGTGCATCAGCATCCTGGAGGGTGAGAAGCACCCGTCCAGCGTCGTCGAGAAGGCATGCGAGTGTGCGGGAATAATCCTCGAGATGGCGGGAATACCCAACGGGGTGGTCAGGGCCAGGGAGATCCTGGACTCCGGAGAGGCACATGCCAAGTTCATGGAGATTGTTGTTGCTCAGGGAGGAAGGCCTGATCTCAAGTCGACGGACCTCGTTCCTGGGAAGTTTACAGTGGACATAAAGGCCCCCAACTCCGGATATGTCCATGCGATCCACAACAAAGAGGTAGTGGCTATTGCTAAGGCTGCAGGTTCCCCTGTGGATAAGGGTGCCGGATTGCAGATTTTCAGGAAGAAGGGTCAGAGGGTCGAGCAGGGCGATGTCCTGATGACGATCTACGCCGAATCGGAGGCCAAGCTCAAGCGCGCCAAGGAAGCGGCCATCAAGGATAACCCGTTCGAGATTGAGGGAATGCTCATCCAGAGGGTCACGGACATCAGGCCGAGATGAATTAAACATTTCAGGGGCGGAAGCCCCGTTTTATTCCATTCAACATATGGTTCTCGGTGCACCACGGATGATCTGATTCTATGGGTGTTTGATTGCGTTCCACCATATGTTCCGTGCGCGACTTATTATAGACATATCCGCATAATTTCCGCAGGAGGCTTACATGAGCAAGCTCATTTTGGGAAAGGACGTCTCTGCGGAGATATACGCAGAGCTCAGGACCAGGATCGAGGTCCTGAAATCCATAGGAATAACGCCCGGGCTTGCCACTGTCCTCGTCGGTGAAGATCCCGCATCCCAGATTTATATCAGGAAGAAGAACGAGATGTGCATCGAGCTTGGGATGAAATCGTTCCTCATCAACATGCCCGCGGACACCACACAGCAGGAGCTCATGGCCAAGATCGATGAGCTCAACAGGGACCCGGATGTCCACGGATTCATGGTACAGCTCCCCCTGCCAGTCCATCTGGACGAGGAGCAGGTCATCAATTCGATCGATCCGAACAAGGATGTAGATTGCTTCCATCCGTTCAACGTGGGACGCCTCCTGATCGGAGAACCCGATTTCCTCCCCGCCACTCCTGCAGGGATATACGAGATGATGGTCAGGTCCGGTGTGAAGACAGCCGGGAAGCGTGTCGTCATAGTGGGGCGCAGCAACATTGTCGGCAAACCTATGGCGGCCATCATGATGCAGAGGGGAGTGGATTCAACAGTGACCGTCGTGCATTCGCAGACGGAGAACCTGCCGGAGATTACCAGGCAGGCCGACATCCTCATCGTTGCTATGAGAAAGCCGAGGTTCATCACATCGGATATGGTGAAGGACGGCGCGGTCGTTATCGACGTGGGGACGAACAGGGTCGAGGATTCAACCCATCCTAAGGGATTCAGGCTGGTGGGGGATGTGGACTTCGACAGCGTGGAGGGAAAGGCCTCCGCGATCACGCCGGTGCCCGGAGGAGTGGGCCCGA
>DAXB01000060.1 GCA_002506175.1 Methanomassiliicoccaceae archaeon UBA113 | reverse complement strand
ACTGCCTTGAGAACGACTGCGGGCCTTCCGGTCTTGATCATTTCCTCGGGGGAAATGACCTTGGAAAGGTCGTCGTACTCTCCAGCCATACAGTCGAACTTGAGGGGGTGGACCTTGATCATAGGTGCTGCATCCTTCTTGTCGACAGCGACTGTTGCTCCGAGTGCCTCGGTCTCTGCTGTGAGACAGAATGATGCCCTGACACACTCGGTTCCGTTGTGGTCTGCCTGTGCTGCTGCGAGCTTTGCCATGAGGGCGGGGTCCTTGTGGGCCTCGGGCCATGATGCTCCGCATGCGGCCATCTGATCCAATGTTGCAGACTGTGTGAACACTGCGACTGGAGGCCTGTCAAGGGACTCCTGTTTCAGTGCAGCAAGTACTCTCTCTTTAGGTGACATTGCCATAATGATATCTCCTGCGGTTGGCATTAACATAATTATATTTAATTGGGGTGGGAAGGCAATATGTAAAAACAAGGTCGGACGTTTATTATTGTACGTATTCAAAACGACAATTCTAACCAACCAGTCAAAGAACGATGTCGGACAGGCCCGATATGTTCCCCAGAGCTATCAATCCCATATCGGTGACACCGTACAATTTCGCATGGGCGTAATCCGAATCCCTGAGAGCGGGAGCCATGACACAGCTCTTGTCCAGAACGAGGTCGTTTCCCGACGAGAACGGACTGAAAGGAGGGAGGACGATGACACCGTCCTTCTCCGCGTGGACGAAACATTGGATCTTGAGGCCGCCCCCCATGCTTCCGGGGATGCGGACCGACGGATGCTCATGGCCTATTATCACTGGTCTCTTGCCTGAATCCTCATGACCGTGCTCCAGCCTGAATCCCATGACGTCTATGTAATCCACTACCAGCAGCCCCATGTCCGCCACAATGTTCTGCAGGTAGTTGTCGTGGTTCCCCTTGACGGCTACTACCTGGGCCGCTTCGGAAAGCAGATTCACTATCGTCCGGACCTCGTTCCTCTCTTCGTATCCGGCACGTTTGAAATCATGTTTGATATCACCCAGAAGGACTACCCTGGCCGGCTCGTAACGGGAGATGATGTCATTCAACGATTCACGGATAGATTCGGTGTTGATGCGAGGTATGTACATCCCCTCCTGTTCCAGTGCACGCTCATACCCCAGATGGAGATCTCCTAAGACCACCGTCGGCCCCTCGTCAAGGATAAGGCATCTGTCGCTGGTGATCGTAACACCGGGAAGAATCCTGAGGGACCTCATGACCGCCATACTGCAATTCGCAACTTTAAACTAAACGACAACCTATGCACCATTATGATAGAGCACACATTCCAGATTCTCCCATCTGTCGGGGCGAAGAAGGAGAAGGCAATCTGGGGGGAGGGGATCCTGTCCTGGGACGAATTCGTATCCGCAGATACCATAGAATGTGTGAAGCCCGCCCTCAAGGAAAGAGGGGATGCGCTGCTGATGCAGGCGCAGGAACTCTTGGACAACGGCGAATCCGCCCTTCTTGCGGATATGGTCCCCAAATCCGAGCATTGGAGGATGTACGACCGCTTCAAGGATGATGCAGCATACCTGGACATCGAGACCGATGGTCTGAGCAGGGATGCTTTGGTCACAGTCGTGACCGTCCATAGGAAGAACGAGACCTACACGCTTACGGAGGGTTTCGATCTGGATTCCGAGTCCCTGTCCGATGCGCTTGAGGGGGCGAAGATGCTCGTAACCTTCAATGGCAGCTGTTTCGATGTCCCGGTCCTCAGGAACAGCTTCCCGGAGGTGGACTTCGGGATGCCCCAATATGATCTCCGTTTCGCCTCCAGGAAGGTCGGGTTCAAGGAAGGCCTCAAACCGCTGGAGATCGAACTCGGAATAAAGAGGTCCGATGACATCGAAGGAGTGGATGGCGCAATGGCCGTACACCTGTGGCACCAATGGAAACGCCACGATGACGAAGATGCGTTGAACATCCTGAAGGAGTACAACAGAGCCGATACGGTCAACCTAGAATACATCGCCGGAGTGATATTCGGCAAGCTGGTGAGCGAACATGCAGGTTTCAGATGGTGATTTCCAACGCATGGAAAGGGATCTGACGCATGCTGCCAGCGTCCTGCGCTCGGCAGGAAGCGTCATGGTCGTCACCCACATAGACGCCGACGGTATTACGGCAGGCGCCATAGCAGACATCACACTGGAACGTCTGGGAATACCCCACAGAATGGTATTCCAGACGAAGATCACCGAGGAATCCATCAGCATGATAAACAATGCTCCAGAGGATGTTGTCTGGATATGCGACCTCGGAAGCGGATACCTGTCCGAATTCACGAAATCGGGAATGATCGTTACAGACCACCATGTTCCAGATCCGAAATGGAGGAAGAAACAAACCGTTCTTGACAGCTTCGTGTCCATAGAACATCTGAATCCTCACACATACGGTTTCGACGGATCCTATGAGATCAGCGGTGCCGGTATGACGTACCTTCTCTCCAGAAAGGTCGACCAGAACAACAGAGATCTCGCCTATATCGCCGTGATAGGTGCGGTCGGAGACTTCCAGGATTCATCCGAATCGAAACTCATCAGCCTCAACAGGAAGCTGCTGGAGGATGCAATCTCCAACGGAGACCTGGTGATCGAGAACGACCTGCGCCTCTTCGGAAGGGAGACCAGACCGCTGATACAGTTCTTCCAGTACTGCAACGAGCCCCGCATAGAAGGTCTTACGGACAACCCCAACGGCTGCCTGGACATGCTGGAATTCCTAAAGGTGTCCGTAAAGGAAAAAGGGAAATGGAGAGTATGGAACGATCTGAACGAGAACGAGAAAGAACGCGTCACCGACAACGTCCTGGCTCAGGTGAAACCCGAGGAACAGCGCCTGGTTTACGGCGAGGTCTACACACTACCCAGATTCCCTCGCGGCACCGGACTGAGGGATGCCAAGGAGTATGCGACGGTCCTGAACTCATGCGGAAGGTATGATGATGCGGAGACGGGCCTCAGGATATGCAAGGGTGATGAATCCGCACTCAAAGATGCGGAACAGAACCGTGCAGATCACAGACGCCACATATCTGCGGCGCTGTCCTATGTGAAGGACAACCATCTCATCAGGGAACGCCGTTTCATACAGTACTTCGACGCTGGCTCCAACATCAGGGACACCGTCGTCGGGATAGTAGCAGGGATGCTCCTCAATTCATCGGAATGCAGGCACAACCTCCCCATTCTGGGCTTCGTCGACGCGGATGACGGGATCAAGGTTTCCGCAAGGGCGAACAGGGAGCTTGTAGACCGCGGATTGGACCTTTCGGTCATAATGAAGACGGCGGCAGATATCGTCGGCGGATTCGGAGGAGGGCACAGTGTCGCCGCGGGCGCCACCATACCCCCCGATAAAAAGGAGGATTTCCTCGACATCGTCGAGGATCTGGTCTCCGGCCAGGTCGAATGAGTTTTCAATCCTTCATCAGAGTGTAGAGAACGGCTTTCTGAGCATGGAGCCTGTTCTCCGCCTGGTCGAACACAACGCTGTGAGGACCTTCGATGACCTCGTTGGTAATCTCCTGTCCGCGGTGCGCGGGAAGACAGTGCATGACGATGCATGTGGGCTTCGCGATCTTGAGGAGATTGTCGTTGATCTGATAGGGTTTGAAGAGTTTGATGGCCTCTTCCTCGGGCGTCTTGTCCCCCATCGATATCCATGTGTCGGTGTAGAGGACATCTGCATCGACGCATGCCTTCTCGGGCTCATGGGATGCGATGATCTGGGAACCGTTGGCCTCTGCGATCTTGGTAGCATTCCACATTATCTCGGCGTTGGGCATCCTGACAGCCGGACAGCATGCGACCATGTCGATTCCCATGATTGCGCATGCATACAGCAGCGAGTTGCAGACGTTGTTTCCGTCTCCGAGATATACGAGCTTCTTTCCGCGGAATCCTCCGAGTTTCTCCTTGATGGTGACCATATCGGCGAGTGCCTGACAGGGGTGCTCGAGGTTGTCGAGTCCGCTGATGACGGGGACTGATGCCCACTCTCCGAGCTTGTCCATCATCTTGTAGTCGAATGCGCGGTACATGATTCCGTGGACGAAACGGCTCATGACGCGTGCGGTATCCTCCATGGTCTCGCTGTGTACTCCCATCTGCATCTTGGACTCATCGAGGTAAACTGCGTGTCCTCCCAGCTCTGTGATTGCGACATCGAATGATATCCTGGTCCTTGTGCTGGGTTTCTCGAAGATCATTCCGAGCGATTTTCCCTTGAGGGGGGCGTTGTGATTACCGCGCTCCGCCTTGAGCTTGATAGCGAGCTCGACGAGGTCGGGCCACTCGTCCTTCATATCAATAACCGAAATGAGATTTCTCTTTGCCATGCCATGGGGAACATGATATTATTTAAAAGACTGACGAGCAGCAACGGACAATATCTGTTCTTTTGTGTCCGATAATAGGCAAACGGACAATTTCGTATTCGACAACGCCTATTGATGGAGTACTGTCAGATATGCTTCTCGAATCTGAAAAACAGATCAGAACCAGGAAAATCCTCGGAAGATTTCTCCATCGGATGCCGAGGGCAGTAAAACTCCACTATACTGAACCCGCACTTGTTCACATAGAAATGGATGTTACGTACGTCGAAGTACGGCGTATGGGTCTCCCATAGATGAATGGATGGGTACATTGACTCCACCTTTTTCCATGCGTACATCCCAATCCCCTTGCCGATCATCCCAGGTTTTACGAACAGCAGATCCAATGAGCCTCTGTCAGAACCCTCCTGGACCTGTACGCAGACACCTCCGACATCTTCCCCGTTTAGCTGTATGATGAATGCGTGTGCATCCGGTGCATCCAACGATTCTTCGATATCGGACCTCGGTATAGCTGTTCCGGCATCAGGACCGAAATACTCATCAACGGCGATCTGAAATGATTCCTGGTTCATCGCAATGAACTGCTCCCTGTCCTCTGGAACCATAGGTCTGAGGGCCATCTCCTCGTAATTCACGAAGGAGGATAGCCTCAAGAGTAGATATGTCTTCATAACGGATAGGTACAGAACAAATAAGCTGACATACATCCTTTTCGACTGATATTGATTGAAAACCTGATGTTTGCGACACCACATATAGTTTTGACATCCAGATTGAAACGATACGTTTATTTAGAGGGAGTCAATCGGGGGAATTACAATATGGCCCGGATAGGGTAGCTTGGTTATCCTAGGGGATTGTGGATCCCTTGACTCGGGTTCAAATCTCGGTCCGGGCCCCTATTGTTTCTTTTTGAGTGATTATTATGTCCTGGGAAGGCAAACTTAACAAAATAGACGACAACAGATGGGAGATCCCTATGGATGAGTCCATCGGGATGAAGACCAATGCCGTCATCTACGCCACCGAGGATATGATTTCGCAGATCCGTTCCGACAACGCCCCTATGCAGGCAGCTAACGTAGCTTGCCTCCCAGGGATAGTCGGCAGCTCCATGGCCATGCCAGACATCCACTGGGGATATGGTTTCCCCATCGGCGGTGTCGCAGCCGTGGACGAGAACACAGGTTCCATCTCGCCTGGCGGAATCGGTTTCGACATCAACTGCGGAGTGCGCCTGATTAAGACCGACCTCACGTTGGAGGACATCGGCAACAGGAAGAACGCTCTAATCGATGAATTGTACAAGAACGTTCCCTCCGGACTCGGTTCCAAAGGACTTACCAAAGTCGGATACAAGGAACTCGACGAGATCCTCACCAACGGATCTGAATGGGCCGTGGAGAACGGATACGGGTGGGAGAAGGACCTCGAGGTTACGGAGGAGAGAGGCCACATGGAAGATGCTGACTGCACCCTAGTGAGCGACAAGTCCAAGAAAAGAGGCCTCCCCCAATTGGGTTCCCTCGGCTCCGGTAACCACTTCCTGGAGATGGATCTCGTCGAGAACGTCTTCGACGAACAGACCGCCGATGTATACGGCCTGAAACAGGGAACCATAGCTATAACGGTTCACTGCGGATCCAGAGGATGCGGACACCAGATCGCAACCGATTACCTTCAGGAGATGGAACGCTACGTGAAGAAGAACTCGGTTTCTCTCCCGGATAGGCAGCTCGCATGCGCACCCCTCGACTCCAAACTCGGAGACGAGTACTACAAGGCGATGTGCTGCGGAGCCAACTATGCCTGGGCCAACAGGCAGATGATAACACACTGGGTCAGGGAATCCTTCGAGAACATACTCGGCGATTCCGCGGAGAGCATGGGAATGGACGTAGTCTACGATGTCGCACACAACATCGCGAAGAAGGAAAGACACGACATCGACAGACACCACGAAGATGTGCTGGTCCACAGGAAGGGCGCTACACGTGCTTTCGCTCCCGGAAGATCTGAAATCACACTGAAATACAGGGATGTCGGCCAACCAGTCATCATACCTGGAGACATGAGCGTCGGAACATATGTCCTGGCCGGAAGGAGAGGATCCATGGAGCAGACGTTCGGATCGTCCTGCCATGGGGCCGGAAGGAAGATGTCCAGGAAATCCGCAATCGACAGCCTCACCATCGAGGGCGTCATGCGGGAGATGCAGTCCAAGGACATCTACCTCAGAAACGGTTCCACGGAAGGCGTCTTGGAAGAAGCCCCGGATGCATACAAGGATGTCGATCAGGTTATCAAAGTCGTTTGTGATGCGGGCCTGACCGCAAAGGTAGCTAAACTGACCCCGCTCGGTGTCATCAAAGGCTGAAAGACAATACTTTCCTGGCAGCCTTCTCGACCGCTTCTTTCATTGGAGCAGGTGCTGAAACGAGCAGAGCCCATCCATATGGATCCCTTGCCTGAAGAGATCTTGCTATCGGGGAGAATCTTGTGAGCGACTTGACCTTGCCCTCGTCATCGATGATCGATACGTCCGTCTTACCGATATTGATGGAGGATCTCAGGTTCGACTTGGATGTGACCTCCGCACCGACGTTGAAAACATCAACATCGGCCTGGTCGGCAATCTCCTGCTCCAAACGAGCGGCTCCGACACTTCCAGTGAACTCGATGAGCTTGGAAGCGATGTCATCGTTCATATCCGCACTGTAGACTGCATATGCCTTCTTGTTGATATCACGGTTCATCACACGCCTGATACAGTTGGATGCCCTGCCTCCGGACTGGATCACTTTGCTTATCAAATCGTAATCCGTCCACAGATACATCTCAGAGAGATCCACTCCGGAATCCTGTACGGATTTCTTGAGCATCCTCTCGGCTATCCTTGTGGTCTCATGGAAATACACGGACGTGTACATCAACGAACGGGAAACCATCAGCCCCTCGGCCGCCGTTATACCTCCTCTGCGGATGACGATGCGGTCGTTATGGACATTCATCATCTGGATGAGACGTTCGCAGTCGATCGTTCCATGTGTGATGCCAGTATAATGGGCATCCCTCATCAAGTAGTCCATCTGATCGGCATCCACGGGTCCGTGGATGATCTGATGGGCATAATCCTTCGAAGGGAAGTATTCATGCTTCTCTAGGAAGGAATCCAGATTATCGGAATTGGAATCGGGGTATTCTATCAGATTGCAAACATCCTCGGGAGATATCCCGTACTCGGATATCTTCTCCCCGATTGATGGTATCCCGTCAAGAAGGTCATCCTGGACATCTACATGATTCGGCATCCTGCCGGTAATCAGAGAGCGTGCGAGCTCCATGTGATCCAGTCCAGTCTCCTTCTCCATTATCGATTCCAGACAATGGGAAAACGGAGGGTGGCAGATGTCATGAAGCAGACCTGCCATCCTGACCGTATCTGAATCTTCCTTGGAAAGCCCGATAGAATCGGCCATACGGCCGGAAAGATGATAGGTTCCGAGACAATGCTCGAAACGCGTATGGTTTGCTCCAGGGAACACAAGGTGACCTAAACCGAGCTGCTTGACGTATCTCAGCCTCTGCATCTCATGGCGGTCCATGACCTCCAGGAAGACACCGTCAACGGATATCGTACCGTGGACAGGATCTTGGATCACTTTGCGTCCGTCCATCTCACTCGCCGGTCTTCCAGAGCTTGTCTCCAACGTAGTGGATTGTCTTGATGGCCTTTCCGCCGGCTTTGGCCTTGAGATCGATGCCGGAACGCAATGCCATGCCGATTGCCAAAGGCGCTCCGTTCTTGACATCTCTGATCCATACGATATCCCCCTCTGCGATGGACTCATCGGCATCGGTTATCCCGGGGCCCATGACATCGGCCCCATTAGTGACGTAAGGGACCGCACCCATATCGACCGTGACAGCCTTGGCCTGCGGCCTATATTTGAGAATGCCTCTAACAGTCAGGAAAGGCTTTTCCTGATAGACGAGTCCGATGATGTCCTGACCCACGAAGATGACGTTATAATCCGTGCTTTCCGCCATATCGACCGGATCGCGTTCATCGAAGACAGGGACTCCAAGCATCTCGCGGAGATTGGCTGAAAGCGCCTTGATCTCCTTCTCTCTCATCCTCTTCCTCTTGCGAACCATTATGTCTGACATTGCATGTGCATGACGTTCTAATTATAGAAGGGTTACCAGCGTTTCTCCTTTATACAACGACCATGATGTACGGAGCAATGGGATTAATAGATGCTCTTAAGAACGTGCTCGTGGGCGCGATTATTGGGATATTCATGCTGCTCCCTGGAGCTAGCGGGGCCACCATGGCCGTCGTATTCGGGATTTATGAGAGGCTTATCTATGACATCTCGAGCATCAGGCACCACCTTGTCAAGGATATCAAATTCATACTGATGATCGGAATCGGAGGCATCATCGGAATCCTGCTCTGTGCGAAGGGTTTAAACGTATTCATCAACAACTATGAGGTCCCGATGATGATCTTCTTCGGAGTGCTGATTGCGGTTCAGATCCCCATTATTATGAAGCAATCCGAGGACGGTATCAAACCAACCGGCTACAATATTTTGGCATTCCTCTGCGGTCTTGCCATCATGATTGCAGTCTTGATTTTTGGATTGAACTCCGGAATAACAGTATCGGAACCTGGACCGATAGTCATGTTCTTCATAGGAGCCCTGTATGCCATCTGTGCTCTGTCCCCGGGAATTAGCGGTTCCACCCTCCTCCTGGCATTGGGGCTGTTCTCATCTGTCATCGCGGCTATAAGCAGCATGCATCTGTCGTCTATCCTGCCACTGGGTATCGGTGCTATAATCGGAGCTCTCTGCTTTGCCAGATTGATCAATCACTTTATGACCACAAGCAGGAAATCCACATACTATGCCATCCTCGGGCTTACCGTGGGTTCCATCGTGACCGTTGTGGGAAAGGCTCTCGTACTCGCGCAAGGACAAGACATACTGATACTCTGCATCCTTTTCGCGATTGCTGGATTCATAATCGGTTTGGGACTGAACAGGTTCTCAAAGTATTATTCCAATTCTTGAAAAAAGAAAACTGATGGCAGCCGGGATGGGTTGGGATGGAATAATGGCTGCCATCCAGAGGTTCCGTGCTGTTGGGGGTGCACTTGTTGCCTCCAAATACACTATCTGTCTCCGAAGTATATAAACGAAATAAGGGGAGATGACCGAAAGTAAAGAGCGTGTTTTATCAGTCTGGCTAGTTCCGAAAATCACCGAAAGTAAACCGAAAACCGCCCTCAGAAATTGAAGAGGTCAGTCTGCTTCGGACCCGTGGTTCTAAACTCCGATAGATATTCAAAAATCGCATTGTTATCGTGCACGATACCATACTTCTCGCACAAATCATTGAAGAGCTTCATCAAAGCTCTGTTCGACGGACTGACGACGGAATATCTAGTTCCGTATGTGTTAATGTAACGCTCTTTCATTCCTGGGAAATACTCGTCGAGTTTGCTGTAGAAATATTCCCTATTTCCTTCCCGTAAGGTCATGCCCATCCCGAAGCACAATATGCCGTACACTCCCGCATCGCGGCATTCATCAACAATTCCCCTGATGTTCTCCGGCGTATCGTTGATGAACGGCAGTATCGGGCAAAGCCAAACAACCGTTGGGATCCCTTCGTCACGAAGCCTTCTCAGGACTTCAAAACGCCTGGATGTCGGACACACATTAGGTTCCAGCATCCTGCAAAGACCGTCGTCATGAGTGGTAACAGTAATTTGAACCACAGCCTTGGTCTTGTTGTTGATTGATGTCAGAAGATCGATATCTCTGAGAACCAGGTCTGATTTCGTTATCAAGGTGAATCCGAAACCGTACTTGTCCGCAAGCACCATGGCTTCACGTACATGCTGCAATTCGTCCTCCAGAGGGATGTATGGATCCGTCATGGACCCCGTACCGATCATGGATTTGGAGCGTCTTCTGCTTAATTCATTTTCCAGAAGCTCAAGTGCATTGGATTTGACCTCGATATCCTCGAAATCATGCCGCATACGATAACATTCACTCCTCGAATCGCAGTATATGCACCCGTGGGTGCATCCTCTGTAGAGATTCATCCCGTTATGTGGATTGAGAATGGTTTTCGATTCAACGAAATGCATAGGATCGTAAAGAAAAAAATGGAGGGGGATATCCCCTCTTTGTTTGACTGGAATCACTCCTTGGGAGTGATTCCGATGGTGATCATCTTACCAGTGACGTCCCATTCCTTAACATCGGCCCCTTTGGGCTCGGAAGTGAAAACGATCTCCTTCGCCCTGACCTCTGTCGAGATGTGGTCCTTCCAGGTCTCGAACAGCCCGACAAGACGGTCCTCGGCTGACACCTGGATGTCGACATACTGCTCGACCTTGAGCTTCATGTCCTTACGCATCTGCTGGATCCTTCTGATGAGCTCCCTTGCGTAACCCTCGGCCTCGATCTCCGGAGTGACGTTGAAGTCGATGAAGATCGTTCCCTCGTCGAACTCTACAGGCTCGATATCCTTCTCCACGGATGGGATCTCATCCTTTCCGAGGTATTGGATCTTCTTGATGTTACCCTGAGCCGCTAGGACCTCGTCGAAGAGCTTGACCGCCTTGTTGACATCCACATCGTTTCCGCGTACGAAGACCTGCAGGAGAGGCCACCTGAGCTTGGATCCCATCTTGGCCCTCTCGGCCGCGATGATGTCCACGATGTTCTGGACGAGTGCCATGCTGTGCTCGATGCTCTCGTCGATGAGCGCCTCGTTGCAGACGGGCCAGTCCTCCATGTGGACGGAGAGCTTCTTTCCGCCCATGTGCTGGTAGACTTCCTCTGCGATATGGGGTGCGATCGGTGCGAGGACCAATGCGGTCTTCATGATAGCATAGTAGAGTGTGAAGTACGTGGCATTCTTGTCGGCTTCGACATCGTCTCCCTCCGACCAGGACCTGTCCCTGACGAGACAGACATACCATCTGGAGAGGTCCTCGAGGATATAGTCCTCGAGAGCGCGTGCGACCATGTGGAGCTCCCTCGACTCGAGGTATGCGGTGACGGTCTTGACCATCTTCTCGGTCTTGGAGATCATCCAGCGGTCCTCATCCCTGAGGTTTTCGGAGATAGACTCCACTGTAAACTTCTCGGGGTCGTACTTGTCCAGGATCATGTATGTGGATGCGAAGTTGACGACATTCCAGTAGGTGTTGAGGACCTTCCTTGCGTTCTTTGGTCCGTCCTTCTGGAATGCGGTATCGTCCCAAGGCGCGTTGCTCTTGATCAGGTAGTACCTGAGAGAGTCGGCTCCGACCTGGTCGATGATCTCGAGAGGCTCGATGACGTTTCCGAGCGATTTGGACATCTTCTGTCCCTTCGGATCAAGCACCCATCCGTGCATCATGACCTCATCATAGGGTGCACGGTCGAACGAGATGACTCCGGCTCCCAGCTGGGAATAGAACCATCCTCTTGTCTGATCGTGAGCCTCGACGATGAAGTCGCAGGGCCACCATTTATCGAACTCCTCCTTGTGGTGGGGGTATCCGAGGGATGCCCATGCGGCGACTCCGGAATCGAACCATACATCGAGGACGTCTGGTACCCTGTGCATCTTCTTGCCGCACTTGGGGCATGTGAATGTCACTCCGTCGATCCAGGGCCTGTGGGTATCCATTCCTTCTGTGTATCCCTCGCCCTCCTTGAGCTCCTCGTACTGTCCGACGACCTTCATCTCGCCGCACTCGCACTCCCAGACGGGCATGGGGATTCCCCAGTACCTCTGACGGGATATGCACCATTCCCTGGCTCCCTCGACCCAGTTCTTCTCTCTTGTGGATCCTGCCCAGTCGGGGACCCATTTGGCCCTCTCGACCTCTGCGAGCATCTGATCCTTGCACTGGGGGACGTCGACGAACCACTGGCGTGTGTTCCTGTAGATGATCGGGGACTTGCATCTCCAGCAGTGTCCGTACCTGTGCTTGATCTTGCTTGAGTTGTACAGCTTTCCGGTCTCGTCGAGGTACTTGATTACCTCCTCAGCGACCGTCTTGACCTTCTTGCCTGCCATCAGGGGGAACTCATCGGTGTACCTCCCGTTCTCCGCCACAGGGCAGAAGGGCTCGATTCCGTTCCTCTTTCCGGTCTCGTAATCGTCCGGTCCGTGTCCCGGTGCTGTGTGGACCAGTCCTGTGTTGTCAGCCTCGACGTAATCCGCGGTGACGACGGAATATACGTTCTCCGACATGGGGACAGATTCAAGCTCGAAAACGGGGACGTACTTCAGCCCTACCAGGTCCTTCCCTTTCATCCTGTCGAGGACCTCGAACGTGTCGTATCCTCCCTTCTCCCTGACGTAATCGGCCTGGGATTCGAGGATGATGAGCGTCTCCTCTCCCTTCGCTCCGGACATCTTCACCTTTGCGTAATCGAATTCGGAGTGGACTGCGACGGCCATGTTGGCTGCGAGTGTCCAAGGCGTGGTTGTCCAGATGAGAAGTGAGACAGACATATCGTCTTTGAGGGGGAACCTGACCATGATTGAGGGGTCGGTCTCATCCCAGTACTCTATCTCGGCCTCTGCGAGAGCGGTCTCACACCTGGGACACCAGGTTACGACCCTGCTTGCAGGCCTGAGGAGGTTCTTCTCGTAAGCCTTCTGGAGCGTCCACCATGCGGACTCGATGTAATCCAGTTTGATAGTCTGATAAGGGTTGTCCCAATCCATCCATACTCCGAGCTGCTTAAACTCCTCAGTCATGTCGGCGTGGAGTCCGAGAGCGAACTCCTTACAGGTGGTAACGAACTTGTCGATTCCAAGGACCTCGATGTCCTGCTTGGAGTGGACTCCGATGTTCTTCTCGACCTTGACCTCGATTGGTAGACCGTGCATGTCGAATCCAGGCTGGTCGCGGATGTTGTATCCCAGCATCCTCCAGTACCTGACTAGGATATCCTTTACGGTCTTGTTCATTGCGGTACCGAGGTGGATCTTTCCCGTAGTGTAGGGCGGTCCATCGACGAAGTAGAACTTCTTACCGTTCTCCCTCAGTGCCTTAGTCTTCTCATAAGCATGCTCGGACTTCCAGTACTCCTGGATGTCCTTCTCGATGCCCTTTGCATCGTAGTTGGCGCGGATTGGCGTTATCATTGCTAGTCCCTTCAGATCCGGGTGTTATCTTGCCCGGTGAATGGGTGGGGGTATGCACAGTATAATAAAAAGAATAGGTAAGAGTCGATCATGTCGGAAAACAAGTTCTCTGATGTTCACAAATTGTAAATATTCGACAATTAAGTCTACCGCCCATGTCAGATGAATCAATCATCAGCTTATGCGATAAATCCAGGTCTGAACTCCGTAACTATGTTATGGCAGCCGGATTCATTGCGATGTTCGTCTTCGCAACGATCGTTGCAGGTATCAACCTCGGCGGACACACCACATATCAGTTCTTCGGAACCCACAATGTGCTCATCGCCACGGTGTTCTTCCTTATCCTGGTCTCGCTTGGAATAACATTGGCGCTATTGCACAAACGTGACCTTGTTTCAATCACATTCATACTCATCGGAATCAGCATATTCCTGCCCCAGTTCGGAGCACAGTTCTACGGCGGATTCACCGCCTACTCCATGATTGCGATCGTCCTGATCTCCGGAGTGATGTTTCTGTTCACTAGGAACGAACAGAGATACTCGTGTTCGCTTCTGCTCATCCTGAGAGGGCTGATGTTCATCATCGTGCTTCTGCCAGAGTACAATTACACTTATGTGGCAATACTCAGCATCATCACTGCGGTTGTGACCGCATACTTTGCACTGGCAATCAGCCTCGAGAATCCCATGATGCCTCTGTACAAAATGCTCACCGTCGATGAGAATGATGAATCCCAGGACGGCAGCCCCGTTCACTTCAAGGTGACCGGATCCATCCTCGGGTACATGCTGTTCTCCGCGGCCATGCTTTCATCAGTCCTCTACTACGCGAAGATCGATGATATCTCCGTAATGGGAGTGTTCGCTACCGAGTCGGTATGCGGTATGATGCTCATAGTGACCGGATTCATCATGCTTGTTGCAGGCAGGATGAGATTCACATCCATGCTCTTCATCATGCTAGGGGTCGTCACATCGACAACAGTGTTCATGATGGAGATCAGCTACATCTGCTGCCTGTTCTACTTCCTGATCGCAGCTATCTGCATATTCAGGAAGGACAGGAGGCTCTACGTCGGAGTTGCCATCTTCTTCTACGGGCTCACATACCTTGTATCCGCAGCCGTCGGAGGAACCGCGGATACCGCTGGATTGTCGCTCGTCCTGAACCTTATCCCCTTCCTCATCCTGATGTATGTGTGCCTCGCACTCTGCTCTGACGGAAGGCTCAAACTGATCTGAAAACGATTTATGCGGGGGATTACCCCGCTTCTTCAACCTGAATCATTCGGTTGCAGGGATATGCCATTGGGGGTGTTACGGCTGGATCGTCATTCGCGTTCCAAAATATACCGTATAGTCTCGTTGGCAAGTGTCATTCCAAATATCGCCGGGATCGTCGGCATGGAACCAAGGATGCTCTTACCATGCTCATCCCTGTCCTGGGGGATCGATATCGGTGGCTCCTCAGAATAAACGCATGTAATCATGGAGGTGTCATAATCACGAAGGCTCTTCCTCACAGAGGCAGCCAGAGGACACACTTTGGTCTTGGATAGCGGTGCGATCCTCACTGCTTGAGAATCAATATGAAGCGCAGCACCCATAGATGAGAACGTCCTGATACCAATCTCTGATGCCTTAGCTAAAAGTGCAGTCTTGTTCTTGAGCGTGTCGATGGCGTCAACCAGCACATCGTGTTCTCCGCAGAGAATGTCATATGCGGTATCCTCTGTCACAAGGCAGTCCACGCCTTCGATCGTGATGTCTGGATTGATGCTCCTCGCTCTCTCGCATGCGACATCAACCTTCGACCTTCCGATGGATTGGCATGTCGCCAGGATCTGCCTGTTCAGATTACTCTCGGAAAAGACATCATGGTCCACGACCTTTATCTTCCCGATACCCGCACGAACAAGGCCCTCTAGGACATATCCGCCAACCGCGCCGCATCCAGCCAGCACCACAGATGAGGAGGCAAGTCTGTCCATTCCCTCCTTTCCGATGAGGAGCTCCGTCCTGATGCCCATGCCACTCATTCGAAAATCCTCCCGAGATTCTTCTCGGAAGCAGCAATCAAGTCTTCTGCCGATGTACCTGTGATCGATGCCAGACGCTCGGCGAAACTGTGCATTCCGCTGAAATCGCCACCATAATTGGGAGAATCCGTCTCCAGAAGGAGTCTGTCCATCGGAATAGCATCCATCAGTCTCTTCACGCGGATATCGGACCTGGAAAGTATCCTGGGCGATATCGAAAAATAACATTCTTGCTCGGAGAATGGCTTGACATAACTGTCAGAACCGTATGAGTGCAGTATCACGCCCTTCATCTTCCTGGCCGCAACCGCCTCCAGGACCATCTTCTCGCATCCGATATCATGGATGGAGGCTACCCTCCCATAATACTCGGCGATGTCCATCTGCTGCATGAAGACCATCATCTGACCGAGGACCTGCCCTCTCTTAGTATCCAGGCCTATCTCCCCGACATGTGCGTTCGGGTCGTTCCTCAGGATCTCGTGCAACCTGGCTTTGGATTCCAGAGTCCACTGCTCCGCATACCACGGATGAACCCCATAGGATTTGATGAGCCTCGGATCGTCGATAGTCATCTGGGCATCCCACTCGTCAGCTTTCGCTGAACATGATACAAACTTCGAAATCTCCTCATAATCAGAATATGCGCCCGTGTGGCCGTCGACCGCATGCATGTGTGAATCAATCATGCTATCAGAACCACGCATCGAGGGATTTCTGCTTCTTCCTGTTGGATTCCGCATTCCTTGCGGTCTCGATCTTCGTTATCACGGCATTGACCCTGTCCTCTGAGAATCCGTATCCAGTCATCATGTTCAGGATCCCTTCGCGATCCATAGGCTGGGTTTTAACAGAATAATCATCAGACTTCGGTCCGTTCAGGAATATCTCCCTCACATCCTCGTACTCCGGTATGTCGACATCTGTGTTGGCCATGACCTCCTCGATGCTTCCGTACTTCTTGATGAGGGCCAATCCCTTCTTGGGGCCGATACCCCTGATTCCTGTATTGAAATCGGTTCCGATCATCATGCAGACATCCACCAGCTGCTCCCTCGTGACCCCGAGGTGCTCAAGCATGGTTTTGGACTCGATCATCTCCGTCTTGACATCTCTGTATAGCTGTTTACCGGGAACCTTCCTCCTTCCTGATATTGTCAGATTCCTGACCAGCAGCGGAGCCCCGAACAGGATGGAATCGAAATCCTGCGATGCCGCCGCATACACATCACCCTTGCCGCACATGTATGCCGCCTGAGCCTCTCCGTCGCTGGGGGCCTGGACTATCGGTATCCCCATCAGAGAAAGAAGCTGCTTCGATGATTCGAGTATCTCTGGAGTCATCCTCGCGGTCTGCTGTGCTTTAGAGAATGCCTTCTCGAGATCCCCCTCCTCAAGGGCCTTCTCGTACTCCTGCTTGGCCTTCTCTCTGCGTGCGATCCTCTCTTCGATGGTTCCCTGCTTCAGTTCGCTGGGCTTTCCATCGAACACGAACGATGGCTCGACACCGGCCTCGATGAGGTTGGCGGTACGGTACAGGATACCCGATAGATGCGATGTGACGTTTCCATCGCCATCCATGAGCGGTTTACCATCAGGCTGCCTTATGATTGATAAGAATTGGAATATCGTGTTGTATGCATCAACGGCGACGGTCTTCCCTCTGAGATCCTCGAGCGTGATCTCCCTTGCCTCGACGATAGGCGATAGGTTTACTCCCATCGGCGCACCTCAGAACCTGCTGTGCCAATCGGCGATGGTTGCCGCCATATCAGGTTGCTTGAACATGTACGAACCTGCAACAAGTATGTCGACTCCAGCATCTACGCACACTTTCGCCGTCTCTCCGTTTATTCCCCCGTCGACGGAGACCATGATGTCCTTCCCATGAGCTTTGGCCCACTCCTTGCTCCATGTTATCTTCGGGACGCAGTCGGCTATGAAGGACTGGCCTCCGAATCCCGGATGGACAGTCATGACCAATACGAGGTCTACTTCACCCATATATGGTTCCATGACTGATACGTCAGTCTCAGGATTGATCGATATACCTGCTTTGAGGCCATGGGATTTGATCTTAGTGATTGCTCCGTGTATATCCCCTTCCGCCTCGCAGTGAACTGTGATTAGATCGCATCCCGCGTCCGCGAATGCATCCACGTAACGGATCGGGTCCTGGATCATGAGGTGGGCATCGAATACTATGCCGGAGCATTTCCTGATGGCCTTGATCACGGGCGGTCCGAAGGTTATGTTCGGGACGAATATCCCGTCCATTACATCGAGATGAGCCCAGTCGGCTCCTGCCTTCTCAACGCGCACCAGTTCCTTTCCGAGATCCGAGAAATCCGCCGAAAGCATCGACGGGGCCACTTTCACCATATCGGGGTGTATTGACTACCGCCGTTAAAATCTATAGGTTATGTCATAACGAGAGACTGTCCTCATCCAAGAGGAACTGTATCAACCCGATGTACATGATACCGTTATCATCCATATGCGGGCTCATGTAATCATTCACGATGACTACCTTCTTGAATGAGTCTTTAATGGACCTCAAAGGCCGCAACTCCTGTTCCCTCTTTACTGGATCATCGATACTGTACACCGATTGGATGTATACTATCTGGCTCATCTTACGTGCCACGAAATCCGCCTCAGTCTGAACAGCCCTCGTATGTTCCCCATCCTTGGCCCTAATGGAAACCACCCCTGTATCGACATCGTAGCCCCTG
>DAXB01000086.1 GCA_002506175.1 Methanomassiliicoccaceae archaeon UBA113 | reverse complement strand
GGCCTCGGATTCCACTTCGGTCAGGTCATCGTATCTGTTGCTGATGTGAGTGAGCATCAGGCATCCGGCGTTAGCTTTGACTGCATCATCCGCTGCCTGGAGTGCCGTGGAATGACAATGCTCCTCTGAAAGGTTCGTCTCTGAGGACATGTATGTGCACTCATGGATCAATACAGACACATCCTTGGATGCCATCCAGACGGATTCGCACGGTCTGGTATCGCCGGTGTACGATATGGATACGCCTTTGATCGATGGTCCTAGGACCATCTCGGGTGTCACATCTCCGACGGTCTCGCCGTTCTTCAGCCTTGCGAGATCCGGGCCGCTCTGTATCCCGAGGGACAGCGCCTTGTCCTTATCCAGCTTCCCGGGGCGGTCTTTTTCCCTGACGATATATCCTATGGAGGGGATGCCGTGCTCCGTCGGGTACACTTCGATTATGGTGTTTCCGGTTTCGAATCTCTCTCCTCCGGATACCTCGACGATCTCCACAGCATAGGCTGTCTCGCCTTCTGTGACGGACATGAATGTGTCAATGCAGTTAGCGATTCCTTTCGGCCCGTATATTGTGACAGGATCCTTTCTGGAAGATAGGCTCATGGTCTGGAGAAGCCCTGGCAGACCGAATACGTGGTCGCCGTGAAGGTGTGTTATCAGAATGGTCTTGATTTTCATGAACGAGAACGGGGAGATCATGATCTGCCTCTGGGATCCCTCCCCGCAGTCCATGAGGGTTATGTCGGAGCCGTTCCTCACTGCGATACAGGAAGTGGCCTTGTCTCTCGAAGGGACGCTGGCACCGGTACCGAGGAAGAGCAGCTCCAGCATGGTATCGTTTCAGTCGTAGATCGCGCCGAGCTCTCTGTCGGTCTTCGTCTGCTTCTTGAACTCCTTATAGTGCTCCTTGCAGAGGTGTACATTGCGGAGGTCGTTGCTCTTGAGCTTCAGGTTGCACTTGGCGACCTGTTTGATGTTGAATGATCTCTCTGCGTCGTTCTCGCATCCTGCGACATCGCATTTTGCGGCAGCGACGTTGTGTTTAGCTAATGACATGCTTTCTTGATAGATTCTCAATTCTATATACTCTTGTTTCAAAAGCCCTTACTATAGGGAAACATTAAAGGAAAAACCTAAACTGTTCATATACCTGTAAAGGGGTACGCGAAGCATGATCTTCGACCTGGAGCTGTATTCGGTCATCGCCGTTTGTATCTTCAATTTCGTCTGTCTGTTGCTTCTGTTCTTCGAGGAGAGGTCATCTCCCGCTAGGATAGCGTCATGGGCGCTTCTATTCATTATCCTCCCGATAATAGGGTTCCTGATGTACCTGTTCATGGGGCAGACCTACTATTCGGCTCATAAGTACAAGCTCAAAGGCATCACCGATGAGGAGGTTGTGGCCGCCCACGCTCTGGATCTGGAGAATATAGAGAAGGAGAGCAACGAGGAATACCGCACTGCCGCCAGGGCCTTGCACAAGTTCGGTGCCATCAGTTACACGGATAACAACGAAACAAAGCTCTACACACTCGGAGATGACAAGTTCAGGGACCTGTATGGGGATCTTAGGAATGCCAAGAAATCCATCAATATGGAGTACTACATCATCAGGAACGACGAGCTAGGGAACGAGCTCATGGACATACTCACTCAGAAGGTGAAGGAAGGTGTCAAGGTCAGGCTCCTCACCGATGACGTGGGAATAGGAAAGGGTCCGGCGAAGGCCATCAAGAAGTTCAAGGAGGCAGGAGGGGAGTTCGCAGTGTTCCACAAGGTGCTCTATCTCATCCTCAGCCCCAAAAAGAATAACCGCAACCATAGGAAGATCGCCGTCATAGACGGAGAGGTTGGATACTGCGGAGGGTTCAACATCGGGGATGAGTATCTCGGGAAGGGACCGCTCGGGTTCTGGAGGGATTCCGCCGTCCGTATCCAGGGATGTGCGGTCTGGGGCCTTCAGGTGAGGTTCTGGGCGGATTGGGCCTATGTCACCGATACTCCAATTGAATACGATGGGGATCTGTATCCAGATTCGTGCGCGGATGTCAAAGGGAATGACAGAATATCCATTGTTTATGGAGGTCCCGATGTTTCAATCTTCAACCCCATCAGGATGCAGTATTTGCAGATGATTAGTAATGCGAAGAAGACGGTCTACATCCATTCCCCGTACTTCATCCTGGACGACTCCCTTATGGATGCGCTCTCCCTGGCTGCTTCGAGGGGGGTGGACGTCAGGGTCATAATCCCCGATAAACCGGACCATCCATTCGTGTACTGGAATAACATACGCTGTTCCAGCATGGTTATGCAGAACGGGGTCAGGGTGTATAAGTACAACCGCGGATTCGTGCACTCCAAGACCATGGTCGTCGACGGAGAATACTGTTCAGTTGGTTCGGCCAACTTCGACGACAGGTCGCTGGTACTGAACTTTGAGACGAATGCAGCCATATTCTCTAAGAACATTGGTTCGCAGATGGATGCCGCATTCATGGAGGATCTCACATACTGTACGGAGTACTCTGAAGATGCGTATATAGATGAGTTCAATCATCACAAATTCAAGGTTGCTTTCTCGAGGCTGTTCGGCGGTCTCGCTTGAAACTGGTGATACGATGTGCGGGTTCATGAGCGGGGGAAGGGTCAGGTTCGGCAAACCTGACTGGGAGGCGATTGCTGAAGAGGGGCTCCTATGCGCCGATATGCACTTCCATACCCATTACTCTGACTCGTTCACGACCATCCCGCAGGCCATGAAGCTTGCCAAGAAGAGGCGCGTCGGATTTGCAGTGACGGATCACAACATGATAGGGGGTGTACTGGAGGCATACGAGCACAATAAGGGTGGCGATCAGTTCATCGTCCCCGGAATCGAGATCAGCTCATGGGATGGACCGCACATCCTGGTCTATTTCTATACCATCGATGAGATGAAGGAGTATTGGGAACGCTGCGTGAAACCTAATCTTTCAAAGGCCGAATGGCTGGCTATAGACAAAGGTACGGAATGGATCCTAAACTCACTTGAGGATGTGAATTGCGTGATATCCGGAGCTCATCCGCTGGGTTACTTCTTCTCCGTTAAAGGGGTCCAGAAGGCCATCAACCACAGGATGTTGGAGCCGGAGATTGCCAAGAGGTTTGATGCATATGAGGTCGTCTGCAGCGGTATGTTCCGCAAGGAGAACATAGGTGCTCGGGAATATGCCGATGGCCATGGCATTGGATATACTGGGGGTACGGACGGCCACATGCTGTCGGAACTCGGACACGTCCTAACGGTATCGGATGCGATGGATCTTGATGGTTTCTTAGATGGCATCAGGAAGAAGACTAATGTGATCGTCGGAAGGGAGAAGTACCTGCCCGAGAAGACCATCATGGCCCTGGCATGTTGCAGCAGGTTCTGCACGGTACTCCCACAGTCTGTTATAAGGAAGATAGAGCTCATGACCAACAGCGGTACGAAGAATTTTAGATGACCGATATTCGGATTTTATAGTACATCTACGTTAAATTCCGAATATGTATGTTTAATATGTTTCATTATCTTGGAATTTCAAATTAAATAATAATGCATATGCAATATTATTTTCAAAAAAAAAGAGTATATGCGCATCATTCATAGTTCTTTTTATGAATGGGTATTTTATTATATTCGGAATTAATAGTAACTTTACGTCAAATTCCGAATAGGTGTTAGCATGATAGTTCGTCGCGACAAGTACCTGCAGAGGTTGATCGATCGTGAAAGCAACGGTATGGTAAAAGTTGTCACCGGGATACGTAGATGCGGGAAAACATACCTTCTGTTCAAATTATTCATCGATCACCTCAAAGAATCCGGAGTGGATGAAGAACACATCATTTCAATCTATCTGGACAGGGAAGAGAACAAGGAACTGAGGGATGCTGGAAGGCTGTTAGGACACATAGGGGAGTTGATTAGAGATGATGGGAGATACTATGTTCTTCTGGACGAGATCCAGCTTGTAAACGGTTTTGTTCCGTTATTAAATTCCCTTAACGGGCGGGAAAACATCAGCGTGTACGTTACTGGATCCAATTCAAATATGCTTTCATCAAACATAGTTACGGAGTTCAGGGGAAGAGGGGACGAAATAAGATTGCGGCCTTTGTCCTTTTCCGAGTTCTATTCATCATTCCGCGGTG
>DAXB01000034.1 GCA_002506175.1 Methanomassiliicoccaceae archaeon UBA113 | reverse complement strand
CTGCCCAGATTCGAGGGCAAGGCAAAGAGAGTCATAGACAACAGGGTGATCTGATGGCAGGAAACATAATCACACAGCTTTCGATATTCGTCAACAACGAGCCAGGACGTCTCGCGTACATAGCGTCCATTCTGAAGGAATGCGGAATCAACATGAAGGCCTTCAATCTGGCCGAGTCCACCGAGTTCGGTATCCTGAGGACGATCGTCAACAATCCGGACGAGGCATTCGGCAGTCTCAGGAACAAAGGGATCATCGTGAAGAAAACCGACGTGATCGGAGTTCTCCTCGAGGACACCCCGGGCGCACTCTTCCAGGCGGCGGATTCGCTCGGAAAGGCCGGTATCAACATCGAGTACGGATATGCATACTCCCAGTCGGACAGGGCCGTGTTCTTCATCAGGGTCGACGACCCCGTGAAGGCAGTGGACGTCATAAAGAAGGATGGCATCAAGCTCATCGACGAATCGGAGTTCTGATACAGTGGGAAACCTGAACATCGCCGTCCTCGGCGCAAAGGATTATGCAGGGAAGATCGGAAAGAAGGGAACTGTCACCGATATGACCTTCTTCGAGTTCAAAGACGGTACGGATTCATTCACCCTGATCGAGCCGTCCAAGTTCCCCGAGAAGCTCTCATCGCTGTTCTACTCGGTCGGAATGTCCGAGTTCGCAGTGCTGGTGGTAGATAAGATCGATTCCTTCCTGGGAGAGACCATAGTCATGGTGGACTCACTCGGACTGGACAAGGGATTCATCGTCCTTCAGAATTACATCCAGCCTGAGCAGCTCAAACCTCTCCTCGCAGGAACCTCCCTGGAGCATTTCGAGCTCCGCGAGGACGATCCTATCAAGCTCAGAGAGGAGCTCATCGCCATGGCGAAGGCTCAGGGCAAGAAGGCAGGCGACGGTACGTGCGGATCATGCCCGGTCGACAGCCACTTCAATGTCAAAGGAGTCGGAACAGTCGTGCTGGGGTCCGTCATTGACGGGTATTTCAAGGTCCATGACAAGATGACCGTCTTCCCGACCAAGAAGGAAGTCATCCTCAAATCCATCCAGAAGCACGATATCGATGCTCAAGACGGTGTAAAGGGAGACCATGTCGGACTTGCCCTCAGGGGAATCGAGTCCGAGGAGCTCGACAGAGGATTCGTCGTTACAACTGATCCTTCGGTGAAGATGAGCCGTTCGGTATCGGGAAAAGTGTCCCTTGTCAAGTTCTGGACATCGCCGCTCAAAGAGGGAATGGTCGTCCACATCGGACATTGGATGCAGATGGTTCCGTGCCGTATCACAGCTGTGGATGACGGTGATGATTTCAGGTCCGCGCAGGTTACGTTCGAGATGGACGTCGATATGATCCACAAACCCGGAGACAAGGCCATCATCATGTATCTGGAAGGCGGAAAGCTCAGGGTCGCGGGTTCCATCCTGCTTCCTTGAGTCCCTTCCTTTCTAAACCTTTTAACCATCGCCTTTTTTTGAAATCTCATGTGTCGAGCTACTGTTTCATTCAAGTATCATTTGTCTTGTTTTAGACACATCGTACCCAAGATTACACACATGTTAGGCGTACTTTATATGTAAGGAGTCATTGTCCTGCAATATTAAACCTCT
This sequence comes from Methanomassiliicoccaceae archaeon UBA113, assembly GCA_002506175.1. Lineage (GTDB taxonomy): Archaea > Thermoplasmatota > Thermoplasmata > Methanomassiliicoccales > Methanomethylophilaceae > Methanoprimaticola. The sequence continues at coordinate 7,468 of DAXB01000034.1, read as the reverse complement.
GAAAGAGGGCTGAGGCAACAAAATGAAGCAGATTGACGGCGGCGTATGTGCCGCAAAAGGATTCAAAGCGAGCGGTGTTTTCTGCGGTATCCGCAAGAACAAGACCAAGAAGGATCTTGCACTCATCTACAGCGAAGTGCCTGCCACGGCGGCAGCGGTCTACACGACCAATCTTGTGAAGGGAGCACCGATCGATGTCACCAAGCGTCACATTGTGGATGGAATCGCTCAGGCAGTCATCTGTAACAGCGGAAACGCCAACACCTGCAACGCAGATGGTATCGAGATCGCCGAGATGGAGTGCGAGCTCTTGTCAAAGGAGCTGGGCGTCAAGGCCGAGGATGTCATCGTGGCATCCACAGGAGTCATCGGACAGCCCCTCTGCATCGACCCGATCGCATCCGGTATCCCGGAGCTTGTGTCCTCACTCTCGTACGAAGGTTCAGACCTTGCAGCCGAAGCCATTATGACAACGGATCTCTCGAAGAAGCAGATTGCAGTGGAGTTCGAGATCGGCGGAAAGGTATGTCATATCGGAGGCATCGCAAAGGGAAGCGGAATGATCCACCCCAATCTGGCTACTATGCTCGTCTTCATCACATCCGACGTCAAGATCTCCAAGGATCTCCTGCAGAAGGCCATCAGCTCCGATGTCAAGGAGTCCTTCAACATGATGAGCGTCGACGGGGACACTTCCACCAACGATACCGTGGCAGTAATGTGCAACGGACTCGCAGGTAACAAGGAGATATCCTCCGAAGGTCCTGAGTTCGATACCTTCATGAAGGCTCTCAACACCGTCACTGTATACCTGTGCCGCTGCGTAGCCGGAGACGGAGAGGGAGCTTCCAAGATGCTCGAGTGCAAAGTGAACGGGGCTAAGACAGCAGAGGATGCGAAGATCGTTGCCAAGAGCGTCATCTGCTCCAGTCTCGTGAAAGCTGCTATGTTCGGCTCCGATGCCAACTGGGGAAGAGTGCTCTGTGCCATAGGATACTCCGGAGCCGATGTCGATGTTATGAAGGTCGATGTCGCATTCGAGAGCAAGGCCGGAAAGGTCGCCGTGTGCAAGGACGGTTCTGGAATCGCGTTCTCAGAGGAGATCGCGAAGAAGGTCCTTACGGAGAAGGAGATCGATATCCTCGTCGAGCTCAACGACGGCGATGGCGAAGCGGTTGCATGGGGATGCGATCTCACATACGATTATGTCAAGATCAACGGCGACTATCGTTCCTGAAGGGCAGAATATGAACGATTTCACCAACACAGACCGTGCGGAGGTCCTGATTCAGGCGCTTCCGTACATCAAGAAGTACGTAGGCAAGATAGTCGTCGTCAAGTATGGCGGAAACGCTATGATCAACGAGACATCGAAGCAGCAGGTCATGGAGGATATAGCCCTTTTGAGCCTCATCGGAGTCAAGGTCGTCCTGGTGCACGGCGGAGGCCCCGAGATCAGCGATCTTATGGCCAAGATGGGAAAGAAGCCGGAATTCGTGAACGGGCTCAGAGTCACGGACAAGGATACGGTTGATCTGGTCCTCATGGCATTGGCAGGAAAGGTGAACAAGGCCCTTGTCAATCTCCTCAATGTGAAAGGAGGGAACGCCATCGGGCTCTCCGGAATAGACGGTCAGATAATCAAGGCCAAGTTCAAGGATAAGGCCCTCGGGTTCGTAGGAGAGGTCACGCACATCGATGCCGACCCGATCATCGACCTGCTGGATAACGGATACACACCCGTAATATCCACGGTCGCATGCGACGATGAAGGAAACATATTCAACATCAACGGGGACACGGCCGCCGCGCATATCGCAGGTGCCCTCAACGCCAAACGTCTGATCATGATGACAGACATCAACGGTGTCCTGAAGGACAGGAACAATCCGTCTTCATTGATCAGAATGATGACCATACAGGAAGCAACCGGCTATTACGAGGACGGTACGATCACAGGCGGCATGATCCCGAAGGTGGAGTGCTGCATCGAGGCCATCCGCAGCGGAGTAGACAAGGTTACGATAATAGACGGCCGCGTGCCGCATTCCATCGTCATGGAGCTCCTCTCAAACGAGGGGGCCGGAACCATGATCGTACCATGAGGTGGTTTAAATGGTGTTCAAAGAAACAGATGGCCAATACGTTGCTCACACCTATGGACGTTTCCCTCTGGAGATTGTGTCTGGAAAAGGTTCAGTATTGAAAGATGTGTCCGGAAAGGAGTACATCGACTTGGGATCGGGTATCGCCGTGGACTCGTTCGGAGTCGCGGATGACCAGTGGATCGCGGCAGTGAACGAGCAGATGTGCAAGATACAGCACATATCGAACCTGTACTACACACAGCCCTGCGCGGAGCTTGCCAAGATGCTCTGCGAGAAGACTGGGATGAAGAAGGTCTTCTTCGGGAATTCCGGAGCAGAGGCCAACGAGTGCGCCATAAAGGTCGCAAGGAAGTATGCCGCAGACCACAAAGGTCCCGAATACTACACGATCATAACCCTCGAGAAGAGCTTCCACGGACGTACGCTCACAACTCTCGCGGCTACGGGTCAGGACCAGTTCCATAAGCTGTTCCAGCCTCTGACGCCCGGATTCGTCCACACGCCGGCCAACGACATCGAGGCTTTCATTGCTCTCGCCCAGAAGGTCAAGCCCGCAGGTGTCATGATGGAATGCATCCAGGGAGAGGGAGGAGTCAGAGCCCTCGATGCCGATTTCGTCAAAGGTGTGGCGGAATACGCCGAGAAGAACGACATCATGGTCATAATTGACGAGGTCCAGAGCGGAAACGGACGTTCTGGAATGTTCTATTCCTACATGAACTACGGAATCAGTCCAAACATCGTCTCCACGGCCAAGGGGCTCGGAGGAGGACTCCCGATCGGGGCCTGCCTCATGGATGAGAAGACCAAGGATGTCCTCGGACCGAGCGACCACGGTTCCACCTTCGGTGGCAATCCAGTATGCTGCGCCGGAGCAATCAGCATCGTCAGCCGTATCGACGATACGCTCATGGCGGAGGTCAAGAGAAAGGGAGAGATTATCCGCAATATCCTGAAGGATGCCGAAGGCGTGGAGTACGTCAGCGGAATGGGCCTCATGGTCGGTGTCAAGACAGTGAAACCCGCAATCGATGTGGTCAAAGGATGCATGGAGAAAGGTGTCATTTGCCTCACGGCGCACGAGCTCGTGAGATTGCTCCCGGCACTCAACATCCCCGACGACCAGCTCATCAAAGCGGTGAACATCTTAAAGGAAGTCTGCAAGCAGTGATACAATGACCAAAGTGTTTATCGACGGAAGCTCCGGGACGACCGGACTGAGGATCCATGACAGGCTCAAGGATGGAAGCGGGTTCGAGATCATCAGGCTCTCGGAGGAGAGCAGGAAGGATCCAGAGGCACGCAGGAAAGCCATCAACGAGTCCGATGTGACGTTCCTCTGTCTTCCCGACGCAGCCTCCATCGAGGCTGTGTCTTTCGTCGATAACGATGACACCGTGATCATAGATACCTCCACCGCCCACCGCACGAACGATGCATGGGCATACGGGTTCCCGGAACTCGAAGGGTACAGGTCGAAGGTCAGGGCATCTAAGAGGATAGCGAATCCTGGATGCCATGCAAGCGGATTCATCGCATTGGTCGAACCCCTCATCAGGAAAGGCATAATATCGAAGGATGCCGAACTATCGGCATTCTCCCTCACAGGATATTCCGGAGGCGGGAAGAAGATGATCGCCGAGTATGAATCTGAGGGACGCAACGCTTTGCTGGATGCACCGAGGCAGTACGGTATCACGCAGATGCATAAGCATCTGCCCGAGATGTCCAAGGTCTGCGGAATCAAAGAACCTGTGTTCTGCCCCATAGTGGCCGATTATTACTCCGGCATGGAGGTAACGGTGCCGCTGTTTGCCAGTCAGATATCCGCATCACCCGAGGAGATCAAGGACATATACTCGTCCTATTACACGGACGGTCTTGTATCGTGCGACGACAGTGCGGAGGAGGGTTTCATGTCTGCGTCATCGATGTCAGGAAAGGATACGATGAAGCTGTCTGTTCAGGGCAATGCGGATCGCATCCTTCTGGTGTCGAGGTTCGACAACCTCGGAAAAGGAGCATCCGGAGCAGCCATCCAGAACATGAACATCGTCCTGGGGCTGGAAGATTCCGCCGGACTGGTCCTCTGAAAGATCCTTTTGGGCTGATAGAGGTATAAGATTATTATACGAATCAGTTTAAAAAGAGGGCGTTGCATAGTATATGCCGTGTCCACGGATGGGTCCCTCTCCGAGCAAAGAGTCAGAAAAGCCGCTGTTTCAGATGTCGCTTCCGTTCTGGAGCAGACAGGTGGAAGAGCGAGCGGGCTCTGTCCTGAGGAAGTCAACGAATCCCGTTCCAAGTACGGCAGCAATAGTGTCAGCGATCATAGCAGATATGCCGTTCTGAAGAGGATATACAACTCGTTCGTCAACATATTCATCATCACGTTGGCATTCATCGTTGTCTTAGGATACACCCTCGGAATATTCGTCGACTCGTTCATGTCAATCGCATGGATGATTCTGATATGGTCGCCGGTGATGGCGTTGTTGTATCTTTCAGTCTCGCATCTCGTGAAGAAGAGGATGCTGAGGATTCACGGATATTTCGCATGCTGATGCGGGGCTGGTTCATCCCATCCCGTAAACTTTTTTCTGCATTTTTCTGAATCATCAGTGTGAACAAGGGAACTGTCGTCGAGGATCTTAGTACTGATGTAAACTAACTGTACGGTGCCGTGTTTATCATCTGATGACACAAAGGGGGTTGCAGAGCCCGCATAGATCACGGGCTCTGCGAGGAATTATGGAGAGATGACTCCCCACCCTCGGAGAGGACAAAGGTCCTCGATATCATCCTCAAGGTTGTTGCTGTTATCGCCAACCTTATGATGATATTCGGTCTGCGTTGAGCAGGCCTATGGCCCAAAAGACCCGCCCGGTAAAGCACACCGGGTGTTATCAGGAACCAGGTTTTGCCAGATATATAACCTTGACTTTGATACGTATCAATCGTTGAATTCATATTATATTTCGAAATATCAATCAGTTTTCATCATAGTTTATATATTGGGTGAATATAGCGGAATAATAGTGTGCTAAGTGATAGCACACAACATTGGTGTTTGATATGGCTTTCTGGAATCCTGAGATTGAAACTATGCCCCGTGAGGAACTGCAGAAGATGCAGCTGAAGCTGCTGCAGGACAAGGTCACGGAGATGTACGGCAAATCCGAGTTCTTCCGCAAGAGGATGGATGATGCAGGAGTCAAGCCGGAGGACATCACAAGTTTCGAGGCATTCAGAAAGGTCCCCTTTATGAAGAAGACCGATCTTCGTGACTACTACCCTGATAAGCTGTTCGTTGTCCCTTACGATGACCTTGTCAGGATCCATGTATCGTCCGGTACCACAGGAAAGCCAACCGTCGTAGGATACACCCAGAAGGATCTCGATAACTGGACGAACTCCCTCGCAAGGGGAATGACCTCGTTCGGTATGACCAACAAGGATATGCTCCAGAACATGCACGGATACGGCCTCTTTACCGGAGGTCTCGGAGTCCACTACGGTGCCGAGCGCATCGGAGCCACCGTTCTCCCTATAAGCACCGGTAACACGTCCAGGCAAATCCAGCTGATGCAGGATTTACCAGTCACAGCTTTGGCCGGTACTCCGTCATATTATTTCCACATCGCGGACGAATGCGAGCGCATGGGAGTTGACATCAGGACGCAGACCAAGGTGAAGTACGGTATAGCCGGAGGAGAGCCCTGGTCGGAGTCGATGAGGCAGAAGCTCCAGGACAGGACAGGCATCAAGGTCTTCAACTGCTATGGTGCATCGGAGTTCTACGGCCCGATGTTCCTGGAATGCGAAGCACAGGCAGGATTCCATATATGGGCAGACCTCTGTTACATGGAGATCCTGGACGAGAACGGCAACCCTTGCAAGGAGGGTGAACGCGGAGAGCTCGTCGTCACGATGCTACAGAAGGAGGCATTCCCGCTGATCAGGTACAAGATCGGGGACATATCTGCACTCGATTGGACGCCTTGCAAGTGCGGAAGGACCCACCCCAGACTCATGAGACTGTCCGGAAGGGCGGATGATATGCTCGTTGTAAAGGGAATCAACGTGTTCCCGTCGCAGATAGAATCCGTCATCGGAGAGATGCCGTTCCTTGCGCCGTTCTACCATATCACTCTCGAGAACCCCAATTTCATGGATTATATGATGGTTGAGGTCGAGCTCAACGAGCAGTACCTTACCGAGGACATGGTCGAGCTGCAGAGGATGTCTCACGAGCTTCAGTCAAGGCTCAAGGACGTACTCAACCTCAAGGCAGATGTCAAGCTTGCTTTGCCAGGAGCGCTCCCTAGGTTCGAAGGCAAGGCTAAGCACGTGACAGACAACCGTAAGTACGATTGATTTCAAACAGACGGGGGAAATCCCCGTTTTTACTATTTTTTCGATCGTTAAGATTACTGTTTTTTGAAAAAAGAATCCTCCCCCGAAGGGGAGGGAATGAGTTTAACAGTTGGCGGGTGTTATGAGCGAGGTCGATGCGATCTTGCCCACTGCAGTTGCACCCTGGGTTTCGACATCGATCTGGTAGATTATATCGCCGCAATAGTAGGCTTTGAGCAGAGTCTTTTCGCCGGACTCGGTGTATGTGATCGTCTGTACGTCCACATAACGGTCACCGTATGCAGTTTTGATTGTCTCCGAGGTCTTCTTTCCGAGTTCGTACTTGTATCCTTCCTCTTTGAGGCACTGGATCATGTTAGAGTACGATATGTTGCTGAGGAAGTCTGCCTTTGTCATTGTTTCAGTTCCAGTTGTGCTGCTGTCGACAATTACCTTGTTCCCGTCGAAGCCCTTTACCGTCTGCTTCTCGGTACTCGTAATCGGGTTGTTGGTCTGTGTTTTCACGGTGACGTTCCATTGATTGGCCTCTTTGTCGAATGTGTCTGCGGTGTTGGTGGTTATGATCGATATCTCGCCCATCTTGGTGCTGCTCTTGATGAAGCTTCCGGTCTCGATCACCTGCTGGGCTTTGGTCTTGGACAGATCGAAGCTCGTGTCGACGAGAAGCGTTTCAAACGGGTCCTTGGAACCGTAGTAGTTTCCGTAGCACACACCGTTGTTCATGTAGTATCCGTAGGACATGCTCTCATAACTGTATATCGTGCAGTCAATGCTCTGACCCTTGTATGTGATGGTCTTATGTCCCTTCTCAACGTATATGTCGTAGATGTCGGGATAGATGGTGTACAGGAACATGTTGGCGCTGCTCTGTGTCTTTTGCTCTGAGGCTGCGCTCATCTCCATCGACATCTCGATGTAATCTCCTTCGTTTAGATCTGTTCTGAGGTTGTCCGTCTTCTTTGGTTCTTTCTGATTTTCAGTGG
>DAXB01000055.1 GCA_002506175.1 Methanomassiliicoccaceae archaeon UBA113 | reverse complement strand
TTGCCTCGTCGACTGCCTTTGCGATCTCAGGAACCTTACAGGACACAAGTGCATCCTTGAGTTTCTGTGCCTCGTTTTCAAATGCCATTTTATTCCTCCAAAAATAAACGTTTGAATCGCTTATCGGAAAATGTTACTTCTTCATAGTATATAATCAATATTAGATTGGTTTAAATACATAGTTAGATGGGTTTATTCTATTGAATCAAATCGTCAAATTATCATATATAAAACATAATGTTTTTTGCAATTTGCTTTTTGTTTGATATATATTATTATAAGGTAGCTACAATATATTGGATGGATGAAGCATACATCCATTAAAAAACACAATTTGAATGTTTAATTCAAAAAAAGTGTGGTATTTTTTATGAAAATACTGATTTAATTTAAATAAGCAGCATATCACTGCTCACGAACAGTCTCAATGGTTATCTTATAACTATCCCCAATCAACAGTTTCAATCCCTCGGAAACGAATCCTTTGACGAAATCACCGGGCCAAGATTCCCACAAGGTATTCTTATCCAATGTCACCTTTATCTTAATAGGCAGGAGAGATATGACCTCCGCCTTATCTGGAACGGATACCATGTTGCATCCGATCTCCAAAAGCTTCTGAGGATCGAGATTCGGGTGAAGGTCGATGACCGTACGCGCCGTACTCCTTCCGGATCTTATGAACATCTTATCGAAATGTATTCCCATGCAACGAAGGGTCTCCATCGATAGCGAAATGACAGCACCATAGTAGTCCATTTTGCCGGATTGGAATAATGACACGACTTCCTGAAGCCTTGTGCAATCGGTTGCCTCTGGTTCGGTACAATAAAGGATCGGATCCGCTACGAGCGTGTAACATTTCGGAGTCCCCGAAGTCTTATCTATCTCGACCGCACCCATCTCCACAAGGATGGTTATCGCCGAATAGATCGTTGCTCTGGATACGCCCATTATATCCGACAGATCGTTGACTGAATAGTCACCGTTGGATAGATTGTACAGGATCCCCATCATGGTCTTGTTTGTGAATAAAGTAGCCACACCACCTATCGAGTAGACCGCAAACGGTTCTTCCACCTTGTAATGGTCCAGAGTACGGGACTCGACTCCGAATGCAACATTTTCATACTCCTGGCCGATGAACGGCTGAACCAATAGATCGACGGAATGACCCTGGTTGCTCACAACCAATGATATATCGCTTGATAAGTTGTAACCGAACAGCTGCCAGGAGTGGGAAACGATAGCACCCAGCATCGGAACGACAATGAGCGGCGCATCGGCGATGTTCTCATCTTTCGAATCAATCTGTATCTCCAACCCATCGACCGTGTGAACGTGAACGGTCTCTCCGTGTTGTTCAGACTGCGGCATTATATCTTTTTTGATGCGGTTCCAAGTGAAATCAGGCATGCCTGCCGTGAGGGCTGAACCTGCGGCGAATAGCCCTTGGACGATATCGAAACCGCTCTCCAGAAGGGATGCGGCATAAAGTGCGAAATCCTCCCTGTTCGTGCATCTTCCACTTTTCAAGATACGTATGTCCGAAGCTATCCTGGCATACATTTGCCAATCGGACTCCGTATCCGAATGGCTACTGAACATGAGGATTGCCTGGAGACGGAAGATGACGCGACGCGCATCTCCTCTGCACATCTCCTGGGACACTATCCCCATACGGACCAATTTGGTGATATTGGCTTGAACGGTCGACTTCGACACGTTCAGCTCCGTAGCGATGTCTGAAGGGGAGATTTCGCGATAACGCATTTCTTTGAGGATTACAAGGCTCAAATCATTTGTGACCAGCTGAACGCCCTTATCATTCGTCAAGTATACTTCGAATGCTGTACTGTATCCCTGATCGGTCACTTTTATCCCTCAATCGCCAATTATTTTCACGTTGATTTTTTGAAATCTTAACTGTGGTCTAGAATTGTAGGTCACTTCTTCACAGCTTTCTTTTTCTTCTTCCTGAACGTCACATGACGTCCGACCATCCCCTGAAGCTTCATCAGCTTGAGATCGGAATCTCTGTCGAGGAGGCTTCTCGGAACCACAACGACCTGATCCTTTGTCATCAGTGTGAATACGTTCTTGTTTCCGTTGATCTGGGTCAGGTCAGGATACATGATGGTGTTACTCTTACCGCCTACAGTCTCGACGAGTCCATCCTCATAGAAGTCATATGTGAATGGCGCCTTGTCCTTCAACCTGTTTGCGATATTGCGGGAACTGTACTCGAAAAAGACCACCAACTCTATGGCAACAATCAAGAATATGATTAGAACGAAAGCTGAGAAAGTCATTGAGAGGATGAACAACACGAGAAGAGCAGCCAAACCTATTATCGTATACTTCTTCGAATTCCTATATTGAATGGCACGTCCCATCGCAAGATATTCTTTCTGAGACTGATTGTCTATCGTGAACGAGAACAGACACTTGCCTAGATCCATATAGACACCTCTTCAAGCTTTGTTTTTCAGCTCTCTGATTTTATCATGGGTCATGATCTCGAGCCTGCGGATCTCCCTGACCTCTGCCTCCAGCTCGGCCTTCTCCTTAAAATCACCTTTTTGAACAGCCTGAACGACCGATATCTCAAGGCTTCCGGCACGGGCCCACATCTGCTTGAGAGCCTCTTCGAGGACAGCTGGATCGTCACTGTCGAGCTTGAAGTATTTTATTAGTCCTTCCGTGTCAACGGTGGTGATCTTGGCAACGACTTCCTTGTACCCATCCAGAATGGAATCGATCTTCTCCAAGCATGCTCTGTTGCTCTTGAGTTCCTCAAGGCTCTGAGGGTTGGTTCCATCTACCTTGAGTTTCTATGCATAGAGTTCTGAGACCTCTTCATCCGTGAGCGGGTGCCCATCGTCATAACACTTATCAGACATAATAGTGAATTGGTGGCTAGCTATTAAAAATACACGCGTGCGCGTAATTTAACACCCGTGTACACGTGCGCTGCGCGCGTGTCCTATTATATAGGTCGGTTATGTGTCAATAGCAAAAAATGGCGATATCATGTCAGCTGAAACAGTCCTTTTCCCATTCGTGCGCGTTGTCGGTCAAGAAAAAATGAAGAGAGCCCTTCTCCTCAACATCATCGATCCTGGAATCGGAGGGGTGCTCATCAAAGGAGAGAAAGGAACCGCCAAATCCACCTCAATCAGAGCACTCACACAGATCCTGCCGACCAGGCTTTCCGTAATCGGATGCCCGTACCACTGCGACCCCAGATTCCCCAAGAGGATGTGCGTCCAATGTCGCGACAAACTCGCTGCGGGAATGCAGCTCGAAAGCGCTGATGTGCCCATGAATGTTGTCGAGCTCCCATTGAGTGCTACGGAGGACCGTGTTTCGGGAACACTCGACTTGGAGCATGTTCTCAAAACCGGTGAGAAGAAATTCGAACCCGGAGTTCTAGCTCAGGCAAATGGGAACGTCCTCTACGTCGATGAGGTCAACCTCCTCGACGATCACATCATCGATCTGCTCCTCGATTCCGCTGCCATGGGAGTCAACTACATCGAGAGGGAAGGAGTTTCATTTTCACACCCCGCCAAATTCATACTGATCGGAAGTATGAATCCTGAAGAGGGAAGTCTCAGGCCTCAGCTTCTGGACAGGTTCGGCCTGTGTGTCGACATCACCGGAGAGAAGGACGTCGATGTGAGGATGAACGTCATCAAACGCAGGATGGAATTCGATTCCAACCCCGAGAAATACCTGGAGGGCTGTCAGGCAGAAACGGATGAACTCCGTTCTAAGATCGTAGAAGCGAGGAACCTGCTTAAAGAAGTCAATCTTGAGGACAAACTCATCCATGATATCGTAATGATCTCCATCCACTTCGGAATGGAAGGACACAGGGCCGACATCACAATGATGAGGGCTGCGAAAGCTAATGCCGCACTCGAAGGAAGGACCGAGGTAACAAAGGATGATATCCGCACTATCGCTCCTCTCGTACTCTCTCACCGTCTCAAGAAGCGCGCATTCGATGATGTGACCTTCGACGAGAAGGAGCTGGACGTATGTCTGGGACTCTGAGAACAGTACATTATCCCTTCCCTGCGATCTACGGAATGGAGAAAGCGAAGAATGCACTCTTGTGCGCAATCGCCAATCCTGCCATCAAGACAATCCTGATCAGGGGAGCGTCCGGTACAGGCAAGACACTGGCCGGCCGTTCACTCGGACAGATATCCGGAAAGAACATCGTGAACATCCCCCTCAACGTCACTGACGAGCAGCTGTTCGGGTGCCTTGATGTGGAGATCGCCGTGAAGGAAGGTCGCATGGTCCTGCAGGAAGGATTGCTGATGCGCGGAGACCACAACATCCTGTACATGGATGACATCAACCTGTTTGAACCGAGAATAATAAACGGTGTGGTAGAAGCTGTATTGTCTGGAAAAGTGAAGATTGAGAGGGAGAACATCTCCACATCATATGACGTCGACACCATACTGGTAGCGACCATGAACAGCAGCGATTCTTACCTCAGCCCTTCCATACTGGACCATTTCGACATATGTGTCGAATCGGAGTATCCGGAAGACGCTGATGGCAGGGAAGAAATCCTCCGCCGCAACATGGCCTTTGAATCTGATCCCGATGACTTCATGGATTCGTATACAGACGCCGAGAATGATGTCCGCGATATAATCGCAAAGGCGCAATCGATCCTTGCAAATGCTTCACCATCAGATGAACTCTGCAAAACAATCTCGGGTGTTTGCGACCAGCTCAAGATCGACGGCCATCGCGGAGACATAGCTGCAGCCAATGTAGCTCTTACACTGGCCGCATTGGACGGAAGGACTGATGCGGATGAAAATGACATAACCGAATCCTCTATAATGTGCCTCAACCACAGGCGCAAAATCCCTAAGGGAAGGAGAGTCGACAGGATGCAGAAGGTGGCAAAATCCTCCGTAGGATTCGACATCAACCCGGATGAGAAAGCAGAACTCCTCAGACACCGCCCCCTTCATTTCACCGAGCATACTGATGGAGATAATTCCTCGGATGATGCCGAAGCACCGGTGACCACCGACCCAGCTCTTGCAGCCGAAGGATTCGATAACGGAGAAGAACCGGAAGACGTCATCTCGAAAATTGGTGAAACTTTCAAAGCTGTCGATATCTTCGAACAATCCGAAGCCAAGGCCCGCGGCCAAAGCGCTTCCAAAGGAAAAAGGTATCAGCAGCAGAGCTCCGACAGATCCGGAAGGTATGTTGGTTCCAGACTTACTGACAAGAAGAATCCAGACCTCGCTTTCGATGCGACTGTCCGTGCCAGCGCACCATACCAGGTTAAACGCCACTCCGAGAACGACACGGAGATGGCCGTCATCATTGAAAAGCAGGATATGAGGGAAAAGATCAGGGAAGTCAGAAGTTCTTCCACATTCCTCTTCGCCGTGGATACGAGCGGTTCGCTCATCATCAGGAACAGGATGACGGCTGTGAAAGGTGCCATCCTTTCTCTGCTCAAAGAACATTATGTAAAGAAAGACAGAGTTGGATTCCTAACCTTCAACGAGAAGGCAATCACCATGCTCCTTCAGCCATCGAGAGAAGTCGAGGTCATCTACAAAATGCTGGATGATCTCGCTATCGGTAGGAGGACCCCTCTATCTGCCGCACTCCAGTACCTTACCAATTACATGGAGATGTATATCAAAAAACGCCCGAACGACGATTGCTTCGTTGTATTGGTCACGGATGGAGGTGCGAATGTTCCTCTTGATCCCAATGATGAGGAGACGGATCCTCTTCAGGAAGCACTCGGCATAGCGAGAAAGATCAACATCCCCTCTGTCAAATGGATTGTCATTGACACTGAGAAAAAATTCGACTGCGTGCACCATGCGAAGGAGTTCGCGGATGCACTCCATGCAACCTACTACACGCTTGACGATCTGCGTATCGACACATACGAAGAGATCAACCTCGTACGTACCGCCAATGCGAAGATAATGTAAAAGTGTAAAACAGGGGGTCTAGCCCCCTTTTTTGTTTATTCCTTCTTCTCATCGATATATTCGACAGGAGTCATCTTAAGACCGATGACTCCGGCGATGATAAGAGCGAGACAGAGTCCCATACCCCAGGAGAATCCTTTGGTATCTAGCCCAAGCGCGTAAGAGAATACTACTGTGAGGAACACCCCGATTCCGATCCAAACGGCATATGATGTCGTGAAAGGCACCCCTAGTCTCATAGGGTACTCCAGACATACCATGCTAAGGAACAGGAAGACAATAGTGATTACATCCCACATGAGATTCGTGAAATTTTCTGTGTATGCGAGTCCGATTGACCATCCGATCTGGAGGAATCCTCCGAGAATGATTAAAAGCCAGGCGAATTTCATACTTTTCATCCAATCCGTATCCATTCAATCACCCTGAAATCAACCTCACGCCGATGATTCCGACAACGATCATTCCGATGAACAGAAGCTTTCTTGCTGTGAGTTTCTCTTTATACATTACGCGTCCTATGATTACGATACCTGCTGCACCGATTCCTGCCAAAATGGAATAGGATACACCGGGTCCGATGTTCTCCGGATTCGAAGGGATTGAAAGCAGGTAAAGACAGAGCAAAACGAGAACGACCGCCGCTATTCCCCATCCCTTATACTTGAAATTCTCGGATTTATCCAAGCACGTAACCCATATCGGCTCAATGATACTGGCTATCAGCAGGATAATCCAAGCCCAAATTATGTCCATAATACAACCATCTTGCGCAAAAACGCCATATATCAAAAAGTTTGAATTAATGGAGGGGTGTTACCCCTCCTAGGCTTATGCCCATTGTTTTATTCAAATGTCTTTGAAGATCTTCCTTGCCTTGTACAGACCGTATGCGGAAAGTCCGAGGATGAAAACGATCATGATGATCGATCCCGCGGTTCCTCCGAAGATACCGGTTG
>DAXB01000033.1:18015-18144 GCA_002506175.1 Methanomassiliicoccaceae archaeon UBA113 | reverse complement strand
CCTCCAGTTCGGCCCGCACCTCATCGTATGGAAAAACGTCCAAAACCTCTTCAAACCTGCCTTCCGTCTCGTTGTCTCTGACCCAATCTCTTTTAGTGCGTTCGCTGTTACATCCCATGTCGGCCACCT
>DAXB01000033.1:0-17883 GCA_002506175.1 Methanomassiliicoccaceae archaeon UBA113 | reverse complement strand
AATCATTGTTGGTAATGATTTTTAATAATCAAAAACGACATCGAATATAGGTATTTAATAATTGCATTGGAACGAATTGAATCGGTCGGCAGAACATTTTTGAAGTCTTATCGGCATATTACAACAGGATCGGAGAATTAGGAAACACAGTTAGTCAATCTGATAGATTCTAATATCTGTTGGAAGCGTACGACATCCAGCAGGTGGAAAGCGTGGTAAGCAATCCTCAGATTCCTAAAGGATGTGAAAGAGTCATCAAGGAAGACGGTACCGAGCGTATTCTGTGCGAGGCGGAAGATAGTAAAGGCGCTTATTCGAATTCATTTCTGCCGATAATCTTTGAAAGGGCCAGCGTTATTGCCAGAAGGATCATGACTGACTGTGTCAAGGATTACGGTCTTACCAGCATCCATGCCAGTTATCTGATTGCATTGAACATCCGCGAAGGTCTCACTCTTACGGAGCTCTCGAATTTCCTTGACATAGATGCGGCGAACACTAACCGTGTCGTCAAGGTCCTGAAGGAGAAAGAGCTAGTCTATGACAATAGACCTACTCCCAGGAGCAAGATGTTCAATCTGTTCCTGACTGATGAGGGAAAGGTCCTTGTGAATCGCATTACGGCGGTGACGCAGGAAAACATGAACATTTTCTGTAAAGGCATCTCTAAGCTCAACATCGATAATATGAGATGCACTCTCATCCAGATGCTAAACAATGCCGATCCTGATTTTGGGGACTATGTTGACAGCAAGCTGGTTGTCTGTCCTCCACACACATGAGTCTCGATTTTCGAGTCTCTCCCGATAGCCGGATGAGCATGTCACATTCGTACCATTGTCAATGTGTGTGTGGGTTCAGTATACATGACACCGAGAACCATTCTGTAAAAAAATCGTTTTAAGAACAAGGGGGCGGTTCCCCGCCCCTAAATTATTTCACTGGGCTGCCTGGAGCCTGTCCATCACGAACTGCTTGTCCATGCTGGCAAGGAAGAGTGCGAGTCTGGGGCCCTCATTCTTGTTGATGAGGATCTTGTACATCGCCTTGTATGCTCCCTTCGTTCCGATGGGCAGGGGTTTCGCGACATCCTGGAACGCCTTGTTGATCTCATCGACCGTCCAAGGTGCGTCCTTGAGCCTGTCAGCGAGCAGTTTGAAGAATGCCTTCTCGTCAGCCGAGAGCTCGATGTCTGCCGGAACGGCCTTCTGGATGCTGAACTTTACCTGCTCGGGTGCGAATCCGTCGAGCCAGTATTTGACCGAGTCTATCCTGACTTTGAGCCTCTCCATGTCGGCCTCTGTGGCCTCGGAGAAGTCGATGGTCCTCTTGAGAACGGTGAGGATATCATCGAAGCCGTCAGCCATCTGGACGACGTTCACGAGGTGCCTGCAGGATACCTGGAGGGGCATTTTCTCGGGGATGTTGTTGTGCTGGGAGAGCTTGTATGCCATGACGGAGTTGTCCTCTGCCTCGGACCATTCGCCGGCGAAATAGAGCTTCTCCATCCTGTCGTACTCATCGCACATGTCGAGGACTCCCAATCCGGAATCGAAGTCGATTGCCTTGGTGGGATTGACCCTCAGGAACAGGTAGTTGAGTACCTCGGGAGGCATCATGTTGATCGCATCGAGACCAGTCACGGGGCTTCCGAGCGATTTGTGCATCTGTCCGACTCCCTTGAGCTGAACGAACTCGTAGGGTATGGGGAAAGGTGCCTTTCCGTCGAAGATCTTGTCGACGATCTCGACTCCGGACTCGTAGGATCCTCCTGCGGAGTTGTGGTCTTTTCCGAAGGGCTCTGCGGATGTTCCGAAGATAGCCCACTTCGCGGGCCACTCGAGCCTCCATGTGAGCTTTCCCTCTCCTGTCCTGATGTCTACCGTTCCCTTGTGTCCGCATTTGTCGCACTCGTAGTCGATCGTGGGGAAGTTGTATGATTCGAAGATGGGCTTGCACAGGCGTCCGCACTCGGCGCAGATCGGGTTGTAAGGGGTGTAGTTGGGGTCAGCCTCCTTTCCTGTGATGTCATGGAGGATCTGTATCGCCTGCTGGCGCTTCTTGAGGGCCTTGTCTGTGCATTCGGCGAACTTTCCTTTGTCGTACATCTCGTGGACCCAGACGATCTCGCATTTCATTCCGAGCCTGGACATTGCATCCTGGAAGGGCTGGAAGAAGTGGTGGGCGTAATTATCGTGCTTTCCGCAGGGGCACGGTATGCGGCTGATAGGTTTGCCAACATACTGCTCGAACTCCTCGGGGAGGAACGCATAGCGTCTCCTGAGAGGGTCGAGGTCATCGATCAGATAGACGAGTTTGACCTCTTTTCCGGCGGCTTCCACTGCGCTGCGCACCGATTCTCCGGTGATGGCCTCTCTGAGGCTACCTACGTGGAGGACTCCGGTGGGACTTATTCCAGTGGCAATAAGCGGATGGTCGCAGTTTTCTACGACATCCTTTGCGATAACGTCTGCCCAGTGCATACTAATCGGGCCTTCCGATGGGGGCAATATAAAAAAGGGTTTCGGTTTTGTTATTTTTATACAGAGAAGCGAGGATATTGCCGTTCGGTTATTGTGTCCTTTTTCCACCTGGGTACAGATTAAATCCAGTAAAACCAACTGATTTTTTTCGAAAAAAGAGTAAGAAATTTGGCCAGATTATCGAAATCTGAAGATTTTATATAAATACTCACGAAGGTATGTCCCTGTTTATGAACAGAATAAAGGTCATTAACGAACCTTCCGAGCTTGTGCCCATGCTCAGGTCCGTTGACACACCCGTGAAAAGGGATGTCTTGAAAGAGGTGACCTTGGAGTGGAGAACAGCCGACGAGATCGAGCAGAAGTTCGGTCCGGAGGGAAGGGACGCCATCATCTTCTTCGAGAAGATGAAGCTCGTCGAGATGCGTTGGTTGTCCAAAGACGGGAGCTATCCCGAGAAGTCCTACCACACATACTACACCTCATTCAACATCAACGCCCAATGGCCCGTCTACGAGATTAGCGATGTTCTCACGGCGGCCATGATGAGCGAGGAAGAGTATTCCGAAATCGAGGCCAAGATCCTTCAGGAAGTTGGAGCATCAGGCAAGTTCTCCGGCGACATCGCAGAGACCCTTGGACTGACCTCTACGATGCTGAAGAGTCTGGTCCGCAGATCCGTCAAGATGGATTACCGCGGCCACAGGATCGAACCCATCAAAGATGAGTGATTATGTCCGACATTTGGATAATGAGGATAGGACACCGTCCCGAGAGGGATAAGCGTGTCACCACCCATGTGGCATTGTCATCCAGGGCCCTCGGTGCGAAGGGAATCTACGTCGACACATACGATCCTGTGCTGGAGGAGAACATCCGCAGTGTTGTGGACAGATTCGGCGGAGACTATTCGATAAAGACAGGTGTGACCTGGAAGGAGGCCACCAAGGATTTCAAGGGAAAGATCGTCCATCTCACGATGTACGGTCAGCAGGTCGTAGACGCAATACCCAAGATCCCGAAGGACGAGGACATAATGATCATCGTCGGGGCATCCAAGGTGCCTTTCGAGGTCTATGAGCATGCGGATTTCAACGTATCTGTGGGTAATCAGCCCCACTCTGAGATCGCGGCCCTTGCAATCTTCCTTGACCGTTACACGGAAGGGAAGGCGCTCTACGAGGACCGTCATGGAAAGCTCACAGTCGTGCCCAACGAGAGGGGGAAGACCATTGTCGATACCGACAGACCGTGAATGCATCGATTATCTGATCGAGGCAGGCTGCAAGAAGCGTGTCATCATACACTGCTGCACCGTAAGGGCCGTTGCGGAGGAGATGCTCACAGGAATCAAGGATGCAGACGGGGATCTCGTCATCGCAGGGGCCCTCCTGCACGATATAGGGCGTGCCGAAGACCATTCCATCATGCATGCCTACATAGGGTCCAAGATGGTGGAGAACCTGGGGCTCCCGAAAGAGCTTGTAGACATCGTCCGCAAGCATACCGGTGCCGGATTGGATGCCGACGATGTGGCCGAGATGGGGCTCCCGGCAGGCGACTACATGCCTAGGACCCTCGAAGAGAAGATCGTCGCGCATGCGGACAACCTTGTGAGTGACAACAGGGTCGTGACCCATGAGCATTCGGTCTCCAAGCTGGTCCTCAAGGGGGCGTTCCGCGGAGCCGACAGGGTCGAGATGCTGCACATGGAGCTCTCGGACTATTACGGGGCGGACCTGGATGTCATATCTTCGAAGATCGGCGAGTTCCCGAAGCTCAAACTGATTGATGAGTACGACCTCGAATGAGGTCGTACCCTCTTCTTTCACCGTTTGTGTCCTTAACGTTCTTAATATGTTAAGAGTCTTTTTTAACTGGATAGACCAATCCGTGTTTCAGTGAAAAACATGGTAGCCGAACTCAACGAGAATACCTTCGATAAATTCATAGCGGATAACAAATACGTAATCATCGACTGCTGGGCGCCTTGGTGCGGACCATGCAGGAGGATGGGCCCCATAGTTGACGAGGCCGCAGAGGAACTCGCAGGTAAGATTGCAGTCGGAAAGCTCAACACAGATGAGAACCAGGCAATCGCCGTCAGGTTCAACATCAATGCAATCCCCACACTCCTTGTGTTCAAGGACAACATACTCATCGATTCTCTCGTAGGGCTCAGGCCTAAAGAGAGCCTCATGGAATACGCGAACGGTCTCTTAAATGGAAACTGACGTCCTGATCATAGGGTGCGGACCTGCCGGACTGCAGGCCGCAATCCATGCTTCCCGCAGCAAGGTCGGCGTGACTGTGTTGGGGAAGCCGTCCAACAGTGCGGCAAGCGGTACCGAGATAGAGAACTTCCTCGGAACTTGCCTCACAGACGGGGATTCCATCCTGTCGGAGGGGATCCGTCAGGCGGAGTCTTTCGGAGCCAAGATCATCGAGCAGAATGCCATTTCATCGGCCCGTGAGGGAGAATCATTCGTGTTCGTCACAGATGACGGCACCGAGATAAGATCCAAGGCAGTGATTATCGCCACAGGCATATCCCGCTTGAAGCTCGGCATACCCGGGGAGAACGAGCTCTATGGTAAGGGCGTGAGTTATTGCGCCATATGCGACTGCAATTTCTACAAGGGTCGCAGAGTCGTGATCGTAGGGAACGAATCCGAAGCCGCAGTATCGGCTTCGCTGATGACATCCTACGCATCCGAGACGTCCTGGGTGGCATGGGATCTCAAAGCCAACGGCAGTCTTGTGGATAAGGCCAAAGCGGAAGGTGTGACCATGTATGCATCCAAGCCGAAGGCGGTCGAGGGGGACGGGAAGGTTGAAAGGCTTATTCTGGAGGACGGTACGGTCATCCCCACAGATGGTGTCTTCATCGAGCTGGGAGCGAAATCCGCAGCGGATCTCGCCATGGATATCGATGTGATGCCGGAGATGGATGACACGATAAAAGTCGATTCGTCATGCCAGACCGAAGTTCCCGGGGTATTCGCCTGCGGTGACATCACCGGCAAGCCGTGGCAGGTCGCCAAAGCGGTCGGTCAGGGATGCATAGCTGGTTTGAGCGCGGCATCTTTTGTGAGGAAGGGATGAAATGACAGTCGACGATTTGATAATGGGTATGCTCAGGGAGGAAGGAGGGTTCAACAAGGCTTTCCGCAACATCCTCAAGGATGAACTCCACATGTCCCTCAATGAGTTCAGCACGAAGTCCGGCCTTTCGCAGAGCACTCTGTACAAGGTGCTGGAGGGTGACAGGGAGCCGAACCTCAAGACCATCCGCGATGTCGTGAAGGCTCTGAGGCGCATAAGCAAGCCCGAGGATCAGCTTTTCATCGCAATCATAGCGGCTTCGACTTCTTTGGAGAATGTGCCGAAGCGTATTGAGATCAACGGTATGAAGGTCAACGTCCGCGAGTACCCTGTGTCTACTTTGGAGGACGCTATCATAGCCGCGGTGCATGCGGAGAGGGAGGGAGCACTCGGCGTCGTATGTGCTCCGATCGTCGCTCCGACGGTGGAGAAAATACTGTCGATCCCGGTATCCCGTGTGATTCCCACGCTCAGTATCCAGACAGCTATCGAGAAGTTGGCGGGCACTATTTGATACTCTTTTTTGCCCATTTTTAAAGCTTTTTGTCTTAAGAATTAATGTCCTACCTTAACCCTTAATAATGAGTAAGGCATAAACACCTTCGGTATCAGATGTTCGAGCTCCAAGTGGTAAGCAACACGCCGATGACCGGCGTCTCCGACGTAAACGTCGTAGCGGAGACCTGGTTGGTTCAGATCGGTTATCTCCCGAAGGGATACGATCCGAAGACCGGAGCAGTGACCATCCGCGAGAGCGTACCGTACCGCCTTTTCATGGATTATTTCATGGCCCATCCCTCGAAGGCATGGACCGTGGAGGAGTTGGCGGCCCTTCTCGATACCACGAAACCTACAATCTACAGGCACATCAACAAACTGAAGTCTATGGATCTCCTGGAGGCTATGGATGTAGAGTTCGACGGGCAGGCACGCAAAGGTTACCGTATCAGATTCGGAGACCTGGTGAAGGCCTGGAGTTTCACGGAGACCAACGTCAACATGGCGCTGGAGAACTACCGCAAGACAGTGGCCCATTTCCAGGAGCTCATGTCACAGAAGTGATTTCATTGGAAAACGAGTTTGTGATCTCAGTCGGTGCCAAGTACAGGGTCAATCATGGTGACGAGGAACCCACCGAGGGTGTTTTCAAAGGTTTCTCGGCCATCGCATCGGAGACCGCGCTGGTCTTCGAGCTCGACGACGGGATGCTGAGGTTCATCAGCCTTCCGCAGATAATCTACCTGGATCTCCTGGAGGCAGCCCCCAAGGCGAAGTCGTCCAAGAGGAAGGACTCCGGCAGCGTGTACTATGGCTGAGCCCATAGCCCTTCTGTCGGAGGAACTCATCAACGCGATCAAGTCGGGTGCCGTCAACGACCGTGATGCGGTTCAGGCCCTGAAAATAAAGTTGTGCGCCAAATACGGGTTGGAGCAGGTTCCTATGAACTCCGAGGTGCTGGCATTCGTCAGCCCGGAGGACAGCAAGCTCCTCACCCCCTATCTTATAAAGAAGCCGATGCGCACGATGAGCGGTGTGGCGGTAGTCGCGGTGATGACATCGCCTTATGATTGCCCCCACGGCAAATGCGCATACTGTCCCGGAGGGGTTCAGAACGGCTCGCCTCAATCATACACCGGAAAGGAGCCGGCGGCGAGGCGTGCCGGCAGGAACGATTTCGATCCATTCAAGCAGGTCAACGATAGGATAAACCAGCTGACAGAGATCGGGCACAAGACCGACAAGATCGACCTCATCATAATGGGGGGTACGTTCACATGCAGGGATCCGGAGTATCAGGAATGGTTCGTCCGCAGATGCTTCGACGCTATGAACGGCCGCTGCTCGGACACCTTGGGGGAGGCCCAGGCCATAAACGAGACTGCGGATCACAGATGCGTCGGACTGACGGTCGAGACCCGTCCGGACGTGTTCGATGAGAAGCAGATCGAAAGGGCGATGAGGCTCGGGGCAACCAGAGTGGAATTGGGTGTCCAGATACTCGATGACGACATCTTGGATGCTGTTGAACGCGGTCACAGGACGGATGCCGTACGCGACTGCACCAAGAGATGCAAAGACCGCGGACTGAAGATATGCTATCATCTCATGCCGGGATTGCCGGGTTCCACGTTCGAGAACGACCTGAAATGTTTCAGGAAGGTCTTCGACGATCCGGATTACCGCCCTGACATGCTGAAGTTCTACCCGACATTGGTCGTGGACGGAACCAAGGTGTGTGATTGGTGGAAAGAGGGGAAGTACAAGCCTCTGGATACCGATGAAGCGGTGGACCTTCTCTGCAAGATGAAGGAGACCGTCCCGGAATATGTCCGCATCCAGCGTATTCAGAGAGATATCCCTGTGCCGCAGATCACAGCAGGAATCATGAAGAGCAATATCCGTCAGCTTGTGGCGGATGAGATGGAGAGGCGCGGACGTCCGTGCAGATGCATACGCTGCAGAGAGGTCGGACACAGAGGCGTTTCATTGGACGATCCGGACAAGGTTCGGCTGAAGATCACGGAGTACGATGCAAGCGGAGGTCATGAGTACTTCGTCGCATTCGAGTACGAGGATTCGCTCGTCGGATACGTCCGTGTGAGGATAGATTCCAATCCAGTCGCTACGATCAGGGAGCTCAAGGTCTTCGGAAAGATCGTCTCCATCGGGGACGGAGGAGAGGATTGGCAGCATAGGGGATACGGGAGGGAACTCGTCGCCGAGGCGGAACGCATAGCTAAAGACAACGGGAAGACGGGCATCCGTGTGACCAGCGGCGTGGGGGTCAGGATGTATTATGCGTCTCTCGGGTTCACAGAGTCACTGCCATACATGCAGAAGATTTTCTGATCATCCGTAGAACGGTATGCTGTCCCATCCGGAACGGCGTTTCTTCATATCTTTTCCGATCTTCTCATAGGTCTCGAACATGTTCTTGTCGACGGACGGGGGCACGGCCTTCATGGCTTCTTTGAAGTGATCTTCGGTTATGAATTCCGAATTAGCATCTTCGCGGTATGCTATCAGTCCCGCTTCCCTGCAGAGAGCCGCAAGATCCGCTCCTACATATCCATCGGTATCCGCAGCCAGCATGGAGATGTCCACGTCTTTCAGAGGCATCTTCTTGGTATGGATGTTGAGAATGCATTCGCGGGCTTTCTGGTCTGGTTTTCCGACCAGGACGTGTCTGTCGAACCTTCCCGGCCTCAGTAGTGCTGGGTCGACCATGTCCGGTCTGTTGGTGGCAGCCATGACAACTACGTTGTTCAGCCCTTCGACGCCGTCCATCGATGTCAGGAGCTGTGCTACGATGCTTTCCCATGCACCGTTGGATGTCGATCCGCGAACAGGGGCTATGGAATCGATCTCATCGAAGAAAATGATGCATGGAGCCATTTGTTTGGCTCTTTTGAAGATCTGGCGAATTGCTTTCTCGCTCTCGCCCATCCATTTGCTGGCGATCTCCGGTCCGTTGACCGATATGAAGTTGGCTCCGGCTTCATTGGCGACAGCCTTTGCGATGAGCGTCTTCCCGGTTCCCGGAGGACCGTACAGCAGTATTCCCTTGCCTGGTTCTATTCCGAGTCTGTTGTATGAGCTGTTTCCGTCCTCGGGAACTATGCACTCCTCGATCCTGGCGCGTACATCTTCCAATCCCCCGATATCTTCCCAGGACACTTTGGGGATCTCCACGAGCACCTCCCTCATTCCGCTGGGTTCAACATCGGAGAACGCATCCCTGAAATCGTTCATGGACACTTTCATGTTCTCCAGCACGGAAGGCGGTATCGGTTTGTCCAGGTCGAGGTCCTTCATATGGGCTCTGACGCATTTCATCGCCGCTTCCCTGCAGAGAGCCGCAAGATCCGCTCCGACATATCCCTGTGTCATCGAGGCGAGAGTCTCCACATCCACGTCCTCCGTCAAGGGCATGTCCCTGAGATGAACGCTCAGGATGTCCGATCTCGCTCTCCTTCCAGGTATCCCTATTTCGATCTCCCTGTCGAACCTTCCCGGTCTCCTGAGGGCGGGGTCTATTGCATCCTCCCTGTTCGTGGCCGCGACCACTATGACATTACCCCTGTCCTCGAGGCCGTCCATCAGCGTCAGCAGCTGAGCCACAACGCGTCTTTCGACCTCTCCGGAGACAGAGTTCCTGTTGGGCGCTATGGAATCGATTTCGTCCAGGAATATTATGCTCGGGGAGTTCTCCGAGGCCTCCTTGAAGATGTCCCTGAGCCTTTCCTCGCTCTGGCCGTAGTATTGGCCGATGATCTCCGGCCCGCGTACGGAGTACAGGGTTGCACCGGATTCGTTGGCGACCGCTTCGGCTATGAGCGTCTTCCCGGTTCCCGGAGGACCGTAGAGCAGGACTCCTTTGGGTGCTCCGATGCCCAGCCTGTCGAAGAGCTCGGGATGCTTCAACGGGAGTTCGATCATCTCCCTGATCCTCTTCAGCTCATCATCGAGGCCTCCGACATCGTCGTATGTTATCTGTTTCCCGGAGGATGTCTTCGAGGTCTGTTTCTGAGTCTCATCCTTCAGGACGATCCTGGTCTTCTTCGTGACAACGACCGCCCCCTTGGGGACTGTTGAAACGACATTGAAAGTGGATCTGTTTCCCATGAGGGCGACATTGGGCACGATTATGTCCGTGCCCGAAATCAGCGGTCTGCCCGCAAGCCCGACGAGGAATACGGATTCCATATCCTTCCCGAAACGGACTTTCTTGCCATCGGAGATGTTCGGGGCGAGCGTTATCTGATCCGCCTCTGCCGGGATGCATTTCCTGACCATGACGTTCTCATCGATGCTGACGCCGGCATTGGTCCTGGTCAGACCGTCTATGCTGATCAATCCGCGACCCTCATCCTCTATCGGGGCAGGGAAAACCTTGGCTACGACTATCCTCTTCCCTTCGATCTCGATAGTGTCCCCTATGTCCACTCCGAGGAGGTGCCTGGATTTCGCGTCGATCCTCGCGCGGCCGTATCCCGCTTCAGTCTGACGCTGCGGCATCGCTACTTTCATGGTGAGGGAATCTGTCATGGATGTGCGTATTAGCGTCTGCCACCACATAAACTCTTGCGCTAGATGTAAGAACGCGTTTCGGCGGGAGGCCGTTGCGATGTCGTCTCCGATGGGCGTTATTTTATGCGCGCACGTAATAGGGTGGGTTATGGCTGTATTAGAGATCAGAATCGAGCTGAAGAAAGGCGTTGCAGATCCTGAAGGAAAGAACACAAAGAAGACATTGGAATCGCTCGGGTTCAAGGGACTCGGAGAGGTAAAGTCGGTAAAGCTGTTCGAGGTCGAGGTCGACCTCCCTGCCGATGAGGCCAAGAAGGCCGGAGAGGAGATGTGCAGAAAGCTCCTTGCAAACCCCGTGATCCAGAACTTCAAAGTCACCGTGAGATGATTCAATGGCAGATCTGATGATCAAACGCGACGTGCCGTTCTCGCTGTACGACGTCGCAATACTCGACGCAACGGATGACCAGCTCAAGCAGGTCTCATCCGACATGTCGTTGGGTCTGTCGCTGGACGAGATGAAGGCTGTCCGCGACTACTTCAAGAAGGAGGGAAGGAACCCCACGGATGTGGAGCTCCAGTCTCTCGGACAGGCATGGAGCGAGCACTGCTGCTACAAGAGCTCCAAACCCATCCTCAAGGAGTTCGTCTTCGGACTCGATAGGGAGGACATCCTGTCGAGAGGGGACGCAGGAGTCATGGTTTTCGATGACGACTACGGCTACTGTCTGAGGATAGAGAGTCATAACCACCCGTCCGCGGTCGAGCCCTACGGAGGAGCCGCAACGGGAATAGGCGGTATCCTGAGGGATGTCGTCTGCATGGGTGCACAGCCTATAGGTCTCGCGGACCCGCTGTGCTTCGGGCCCATCGATTTCAAAGGGGAGCTCCCGCCGGGAATCAAGCACCCCAGATACCTCGTCAGCGGTGTGGTCTCGGGAATCAGGGACTACGGAAACCGTGTGGGTATCCCTACGATCACCGGAGGATTCTTCTTCGACGAGAAGTACACCGGCAACTGCCTTGTCAACGTGGCTTGCCTGGGAATCGTCAAGAGGAAGGACCTCGCCAACAACTTCGCAGGAGGACCCGGAGAGGTGATGATCCTCATCGGAGGACGCACCGGACGCGACGGAATCCACGGAGTCAACTTCGCATCGGCGGACCTTACAGCCACCTCCGATGAAGATTCAAGAGGGGCTGTGCAGCTGGGAGATCCCATCACGAAGGAGCCCGTCATGCATGCATGCTTCGAAGTCAACGCGAAGCACCTCATCACAGGAATGAAAGACCTCGGAGGAGGAGGACTCAGCTGCGTCGTCGGAGAGATGGCGCTCGATGCCGGAGGCTGCGGAGCCGATGTGGACCTGGAGAAGGTGCCCCTGAAAGAGCCCGGACTCGCACCCTGGGAGATATGGGTGTCCGAATCACAGGAGCGTATGATGTGCACATGCAAGCCCGAGAACGTCGACAAGGTCCTGGAGATCTTCGAGATGTGGGATGTGCTGGCAACACCCATTGCCAGAACCACTGATACAAAGCACACCCGTCTCTTCTGGGACGGACAGATGATCTTTGATATGGATCTGGAGTTCCTCACCGGAGGACCCGTCTACAACAGGCCTTACACGATGCCTAAGGTTTCATCGAAGAGCAACGAGAAGTTCCCCAAGCTTCCCGCGGACAAGGACGTAATCCTCGCCATGCTCTCGGATCCAAACGTGGCATCCAAAGAGTGGGCGATCAGGCAGTACGACCATGAGGTCCGTGCGAGCACAGCCATCCACCCGATGGTCGGAGAGATGAACATGACCGGTCCCGGAGACGCATCGGTGCTCCTTCCGGTCCCCGGAAGCAGGAGAGGACTCGCCGCAGCCATCGGATGCAACCCCTGGTTCACCGAGGCCGACCCGTATAAGGGAGGAATGGCGGCTATCGACGAGACCTGCAGGAACATCGTGGCCGTTGGCGCGATGCCCAATGCATTTACAGACTGTCTCAACTTCGGAAACCCCGAGAAGCCCGAGAGGCTTGGAGAGTTCAGGGAGGCCGTCAGAGGACTCGGAGAGATCGCAAGGGAACTCAACATCCCCATCCCATCAGGTAACGTCAGTCTATACAACGAGGCGCCAGGAGGAAACCACATCCTCCCGACACCCATGCTCCTGGGATGCGGAATCATCGACGATATCACAAAGGCAGTCACGGCCGATTTCAAGCAGATAGGAAGCTGCATCTTCATTGTCGGAAAGACCAAGGACGAGATGGGAGCTTCGCTGCTCTTCCGCAAGTTCGGAGGAGTCGAGGGAGACGTGCCCGGAGTGGACATCCCCGCTCTCAAGAGGAACATGTCCAACCTTCTCAAGGCAATGGACAAGAGGCTCGTCAAGAGCTGCCACGACTGTTCCGACGGAGGACTCGCCGTTGCAGTTGCGGAGATGTGCATATCCGGTCAGATGGGTGCGCAGATCGATCTGTCAGCGATGGACGGAAGCCTTCCGGTCAAGCTGTACTCCGAGAGCAACAGCCGTTGGATCGTCGAGGTCGACGGAAAGGATGTCACAGACTTCATGGAGATCATGGGCGACGACGCCACGCTCATCGGAATCACGAAGGGCGACGAGCTTGTGATCAAGGACAACGGAACCAGGATCCCCGTCGCGGAGATGAGGAAGGCCTGGAACGACCCCATCTGGAATATCATGGGAGGTGCTTCGGAATGAAAGCTGAGGATGTAAGGGTCTGTGTGATCCGTATCGAGGGAACGAACTGCGAAGACGAGATGGCCAATGCGTTCAGCATGGTCGGTGCCAAGGCGGAGAAGGTCCACCTGAAGCAGCTTATCGGTCAGGCTCCCTCGGACATGGTCCGCAGTCTTGAGGATTACGATGTCCTGGCATTCCCCGGAGGATTCTCCGCGGGGGATTACGTCCGCGCAGGAGCGATCTTCGGAGCGAGGATCAAAGCCGCTATCGGTTCCGATGTCAAGAGGTTCGTCGAGTCCGGTAAGCCCGTACTCGGAGTCTGCAACGGATTCCAGATCCTCGTCGAGATGGGATTGCTCCCGGCGATCGACGAGGTCATGTCCGAGCAGCCCGTGGCCGCTCTGTACAACAACAATTCGGGAAGGTTCGAGTGCCGCCCCACCGTTCTCAGGAACGACAACAAGGGCAAGTGTGTGTTCACAGGCTCGATCCCGGAGAAGAAGATGCTCATGATCCCATCCGCACACGGAGAGGGAAAGCTTATGAGCATGGACCCTGACTTCGTGCAGAAGCTAGAGGACAACGACCAGATCGTGTTCAGGTACGTCTGTCCCGACGGTTCCGACGCGACATATCCCTGGAACCCTAACGGTTCCCCATCGGATATCGCAGGAATATGCAACCCTGCAGGAAACGTCATGGGAATGATGCCCCATCCGGAGCGTGTGATGACAAGGTTCACGCATCCCGACTGGACGAGGGGTTATGACACGGAGGAGGGAGACGGAAGGTGCGTCTTCGAATCCGTGATGAAATATCTTGAGAAGTTCTGAGGACAGCGGGGGGGTTGACCCCCCGTCTCAGAATGTTATTTTGACGTCGACCTTGTCGCCGTCGTTGAGACTGAGGGTCCTCCTCAGGTGATACGGGCTGATGATCTCCAGGATGTCCACATAGTGGGATCTCTCGGGGACGACAATCGCACAGTCCACGTTGTGTATCCTCGCCTTGTAAGCGATGACGTTTCCGAAGCTTCTTCCCTCGCTTGAGAACCCCTCTATGAGGATCCCCGCTGTGCTCCTGAGCACATCGAGCTTGCTTATCTCGTTGGGGTCGATGCGGACGTTGAATGTTCCGTGGAAGGGTACGAGGTCCAGTTTCTCCTTGAACTGCGTCATGTAACCTTCCTGGCAGATGTAGTATCCTCCCTCCCCCATTCCGGATGATACTTCTCCATGTATGGTGAGGTGGTCCGTGAGCTCGAAGATGCGACGGTACTCGTTGTACTCCCTTTTCATCTCCTCCACCCCTTTGGGGGTTATCTTGATCCTCTGTTTGCGTGTGCCGAGGTCTCTTGTTATGAGCTGAGCATTGAGGAGCTCGAGAATCCTCTTGGACGCCGATTGCTGACTCATCTCCAGCGTCTCCCCCAGCTCTCTGGAGGATATCGAGATGTGATCATCGATCGCACCGAGCAATGCTAATTTACGAAGCGCGAATGCGTATTTCTCGTCCATATTCATCCGTATGGATAATTACTAATAAATAAGTAAGTAAGAGGATTATAACCAAAAAAAGAGAAGGTCCTTTCGGACCTTGAATTGTTTTCAGGCGAGTCTGTTCTGATCGACGTAGTTCCTGACGGAGTCGGTGTTTCCGATGACCGCAAGGATGATTCCGACGATGATGAATCCGACTGCAGCTGCAGGGTTCATCGCTCCGACTATAGCTGCGATAATCGTGCAGATGATGGCAACGACAGAC
This sequence comes from Methanomassiliicoccaceae archaeon UBA113, assembly GCA_002506175.1. Taxonomy (GTDB): domain Archaea; phylum Thermoplasmatota; class Thermoplasmata; order Methanomassiliicoccales; family Methanomethylophilaceae; genus Methanoprimaticola. The sequence goes on along the minus strand of DAXB01000033.1, from coordinate 2,795 downwards.
AGGACGACCACTGTGTTAGCCTTGACGGGGCTGCGGGATGAGAAGCATCCTCCGACTGCGAAGAACATTGTTGCGATGAGCATATCGAATCCGACAAATGTTGCGGACTCGACTGTTCCCTTCCAATCGAATGCCATGCCTACGAGTGCGAGGATGGCTGCAATGAAAGCGATTCCCATGCCTACTTTCATGATATTGGGCGTTGAGTTCATTTTTATGTCTCCTTTGTAGTGGGGTCCCCCCTCGCATTCCGCTCGGCCGACCCTTCATAGGACAGACGCACAGACAAACACATGCCGCCCGACTTCCATCGGTTTTCGCAACGCGTATCCGCCTGCTATGTATCTATGGAGGTGTTAATGCGTATTTCTTTTATATTGGTTTCCCGTGAATCTGGTTGGTTGGCTATATGAAGTTCCTCTTTTTCGTGGGTACCGCCGGAAGCGGTAAAAGCACATTGGTCGGAGCATTCAAGCAGTGGTGCGATGACACCGGCGTCGATGCGACCGTCGTCAACATGGATCCCGGAGCGGAGTCCCTCCCTTACTCTCCCGACGTGGATATCAGGGAATGGATCTCTCTCGACGAGGTCATGAAGGAATACTCGCTCGGGCCCAACGGAGCACAGATCGTAGCAGCGGACCTCATGGCGGTTAACATCAGGAAGATGGTCGATGTCATCGAAGGGTACGACACGGATTATGTCCTCGTGGACACGCCCGGACAATTGGAGCTGTTCGCATTCAGGGAGTCGTCCAATGTGGTCGTCAACGCTTTCGGTCATGCCGATTCCATGCTTATCTATCTGTCAGATCCGTCCCTGTGCAAATCGCCGAACGGGTTCATCTCGGCTATGACCTTGGGTGCGCTGGTCCAGTTCAGGCTCCAGCTTCCCATGATGAACCTCCTGTCCAAGGCGGATACATTGTCGGATGACGACCAGCAGAGGATGCTCGACTGGTATTCTGTGCCGGATTCGCTTTACGGGGACCTTCTGGATTCCGACTCCAACCCGGAGACCGTTGTCGGAATGGAGCTTTTCAAGGCTATGGAGAACACAGGCGTGTTCGGTGAGATCCGCCCTGTATCGGCGGAGACATCTGTCGGTCTCGAGGAGATCTACGCTGCAGCCCAGCTGTCGTTCTTCGGCGGAGAGGACACATCCAGGGAATGAAATTCAAAGAAGTGCCGGTAAGACCGGCACTTCATTCTAACATTATTTTAGTAATCGTGACGGCATTTCGGAATTATGGACGGTGCAACAGCGATAGGTGTCAGACCTTATGACAGGACGCCTTTGGGACTGTACGATAGGTTGTTGTTCTTCGTTTTGGCCGCAGTGCTGTTGTTCGTCGGCATCAAACTGAAGGATTCGGTAGCGTTGTTAGCGTCGATACCGACGTTCATTACGGCAGCAGGATTCGCATTTGTTGCGATTCTGCCGATAAAAGGGGCATATTCTGAGGATCTGAGTGCCAGTGTCGCTCTGTTCGGTGCGATGCTTCCCGGATTATCCCACATCTATCTAGGACGTTACAAGACTGCAATGGTTTGGATCATTTGGTTCACATTGATGTTTACGATTTTTGCGATGCTTTTTAGCATTACGGATCCGAATCCCGACGAGACTTCGATGCCGATGGTGGTAGGTATTGCGCTTACGGCATTCACCTTCTTTGCATGCGTCCTAGATACCGACCGCGTGGTCGATGAGATGGAATTGAATCTTGACGATATCATGACGCCAAGCACTCAGCTGTCGAATCCGATGGCCGGCGTCTGGCTGGTAAATGCTATCGGCGCCGTGCTATGTGTCATTATCATCGAATGGCAGTATTCACTTGGGAATGTGACCGATGATATCCGTATGATATTCACAACTTTGTTTGTCATCGCGGCAATTGTATGTGTTTCTATCGCCGTTTACGCGAAGAAACGCTGGAATTGCAGGAGACGGGAGACCGTAACATTCATTGAAGGGGACGAGGAAATCATAGGTTTCCGCGGTCTGTTGAAAGAGGTATTCGTGAAATCAGCATTCGTATCCCATCCGTTTTTTGTTTTTATTGTGACTTTTATCATGATGGGGTTTGTCAACGAGGCTTATTTCCATTTATTTAGGGTTTTTCTACTGGTGGCGGTGGCCCTATACGGTTTGCCGGCAATCTTGATCTACAGGTCCGAATGGGGAGCCAGAAAGAAAACGATGGCATCGATCCTATGGGCCATAATCATCGAGGCGGCGATGCTGCTGATGTCGATTGCGATATGCTGTATCTGATGTATCTGAAGTACTGTTACAAATTCATGGCTGAGTTCAGGGAGAATCTGATGGCATGCGATACGGACGATCCGAAGGAGATCCCGATGAGCTTCACAACCGCTCCCGTGTATGCGACAGACGATGAGCTGAGATATGCGCTGATGAGGATAGGAGGGTTATCGAGGGCCTTATGGAGAACAAGATGGCTGAGGGCCGTAGGCTGTTCTCCGTAGTGTAATGGTCACCCGCCGAAGGAGGTCTGATGCAGGTCACAGGATCCTGTCGAAGAATGCGGCCGCATAGAGCGGCATATGTTTCATGCCGTCGTCATCCATATGTGGTTGGCATTCTTCGAGCATTATCGCTTTGCAGTTCCCAAATATCTTCTTGGCTTTGGATATGGACGGGGCATCGCGGTCCTTCCCAGATTTGACCTCGATCATCAAGGGTCCTTCCTCAGTTTCGATGACGAAGTCCAGTTCCATCTTGCCATCTCCGGAGTTCTTCCTGTAGTAATAGAGATCGTATCCGC